>CAYVEQ010000004.1:43087-52954 GCA_964450835.1 uncultured Synergistaceae bacterium | reverse complement strand
TGATTTCAAGCGGACCGGTGAAGACAAAATCCCGATAGAAATTTATTATTCAAACAACTCGTATCAGGGCGGGCCTGTATTTGATTTCTGTCTC
Source organism: uncultured Synergistaceae bacterium (assembly GCA_964450835.1). Lineage (GTDB taxonomy): Bacteria > Synergistota > Synergistia > Synergistales > Synergistaceae > Caccocola. The sequence continues at coordinate 52,860 of CAYVEQ010000004.1, read as the reverse complement.
CTCATGAGATGGGGTAAGGATATATATGAGATACTGGCCTGCGATTTTCTTATCCCTAATAGAGACAGCCGCGGCGCAAACATGGATGTGCCGAGAAATCGCAGAACCGGCAAGGTGCGCCCGGCGCCGCTGTTTGACAACGGCCTGTCTCTTGTTTTCAGTCGTAAGAATTCGATAGCTCTAATAAAATTCGATGTGCTTGAGGACAAACGTATTCAATCCTTTGCCGGAGGTAATTCTGCAAATGAAAATACAGAGCTGATACCAAGAGATGAAATGCCGGCGCTGCCGGAGCTGCAAAGCAGACACAGAGAAAAATTATTCAAAGGCTTGGAGAATGTCATAGGGGCGCTTTGGCTGGACAAGATATGGGAAATGATTTCTGAAAGGCGGCGTCTGTATGAAGATCTTTACAGCAAGAGACTTGCCGGGGATATGCGGCTTGTTTATTGTCCCGCAGGCAAGACTTTCTTTGACGATTACGTTATGCCGATGCCGGACGGCAGAATGTTTGTGTCCTTTATGAACGGAGAATCGCGTATATGCTGCCTAAGCCGGCTTTACGGGAAGCCGGAGTTCAAGCGTTTCTTACGGTGCGGGGCGCGGAGCGGCGCAACCGTTATGTACGAAGGCTATGGGATAAGCTTCGGACACGGCGAAGCAGAAGTGTTGTGCGACGAACTGTATACTCCGGCGTAAGCGTTCCCATCGCAAGCGAGAACGTCCCGTATTTCATAAGAAACAGGCCGGCAGATACTGCCGGCACTGCAAAAGTTTCTGGCCGCAGCCCTCAGAATGTCAGCTCGACGCTGAAGCGCGGCACAATGACTCAGGTAATAGCGAAGGAGAAACTCTGCCTCTGCACAAAAGCGGATATCAATAATAATGCCTCATCCGCTCTGATAATCTGCCTATATGCTTCTTAAGGACGCTCACGAGATGACGGTACAGCAAAGGTTGAGAACAACAGTTAAGAATCATCAAAACCTCAATTTCGGATACGGCTGCGCCTGCGTCAGCCGTCAATGTATGGCGCCCCGACGGCTTCTGCCCATGACGCCATGGCTCCTAAAATATACGCACTATATCGCAGTACAGAGCTCTGTAACGCTGCGAGTCTATTTCCGCAGACAGATCCGTGTGGTAATGGCCAAAAAACCAGTATTGAGCACGCGCAAGATCCGCTACACGCTCCAAGTATTCTCCGGCTCTGCCCGGACGTATCTTAGAAGAGCCGTCGTATATGCCGAAACCGCCCAAGCACGTGCGCAGCATCCTTGCGGGACAGTCGTGCGTAACTATGAAGTCAAACTCGCCGCCGTACTTCTCTATCTGCGACAGGCCGTATTCCATCTGTTCCCACGTCGGTTCTTCTTCGGGCCACCACGACCATCCCTCTTTGCGGTACGCTTTGTCGACGCTTTCAGCGCCTCCGAAGCACCAGATTTTCTTTCCCGCTGCTTCGTACACGTGACCCCTCGTCTTTAAGTGCAGCACCGATGGACGGATGACGCCGACGACACCTCCGAAGCGTTCTTCTTCGGGATAAGAATACAGCCTCGGAAAGTTTTCGTGGTTGCCGTCGATAAAGAGCGTAGTCCACGGACGCTGCTCCAGCCAGTTCAGCCAAAACTCTTCTGTTTTGCTGCCGTTAGGTGTGAACACCAGCCCGAAGTCTCCGGCGATAATAAGACAGTCATTCTTCATCAGAGTCTTCCCTTCCGGCCATCGACGCGACGTCAGCTTGTCTATATCGATTTCCCCGTGCATGTCGCCCGTTATAAATATCTTCGGTTCCTCTGCCATATCAATTCACCGTTCTTTCTGGATCTATTGCGCAAAAAACGCAAGGATTAGAGGCCGTATATATCCTCAAACGTGTATAATGCAATCTCCTTCTGCCTGGCCAGCGCCGCCAGTTGGTCTGTGAAACCGCTCTTTGAGAATATACAGTAGCGGAATTTGCCGTTCCCGCGGAAGGCGGCGGCATATGACTGCAGCAGGCGGAACTCGTCTATCCCGACCTTTTCGTTTTTATATTTGCACAAGCCTATCAGATATTCGTCTCCGCTTGCCGGCGTCCCGACGACGTCTATCTGCACCTGTTGATGTGTTTCCTGATATGTTGCCCGCCATTGCCCTATTTCGGACAGGATGAAAGGCAAATGCTCATCGTACCGCATCAGGCAGTCTCTGCACATTTTTTCAAAGATCAGCTCCATGTATTCGTGGTAGAGCCGTTTTATCGCAGTATCGTAGATACGGCGTATTCTCCCTGCGCTTATGGCTGGCATATTTCCGGGACAAAGCGGTACCAGAAACGGAAGAAATTATCACGGATGTTATAACCAGTTCTTTTCCCTGCCTTTTCGCCTATTGGGGTTTCTTTTTGCAGTATTTCGAGCTCCAGCAGCTCGCGGAGGTATTTGCCGCACCCTGCGGAGGTCAGTTTTGTCTTCGCCGCAATCTCGTTGACGCGGGAAGCCCCCCGGCGACGGCTGATATTATCGTGTTGTATGTCGCCGGCTCCCTCAGCTCATATTTCAATAGATTGCCGGGTTCCTCAAACAGATAACTTGACGTGTCCAGCAGATTGTTGAGAACCGCGTCGTCTATGCCCGTGCGGACGTCCAATTTTTTGATGCAATGCGGTATGCCGCCGGTTTATGCCATACTGCAGAGCCTGATCTTCCAGGCTGAGATGCGGACGGAATACAGCTATATCCCGGTATGTCAGAGCCTTGACTTTTATCTGTGCCGTGCGCCGCCCATATAGCGGACTACGGTATCCCAACACCTGATTTTCCATGAAATTTATAGACAAACCGCAGAGGATGAGATACAGACGGCCGTTCCTGCCAGACGTGTTCGATTATATGCTGGAGACGGGAGGATATGGATTCCTCCGCCTTGGCAAGATACGGAAATTTATCTATGACAAAGACTAGACGCAGGTCTTTCGACAACGCCGTTATTTCTTCAAAAACGCCGTCGTAGCCGGAATATACCGGGGTGTTGTGTCCTTCAGGATTCTTGAATTGCCAGACGGCCTTTGAAAGCGCCTCTAAATTCTCATACGCGGAGGCGTTGAGAGCAGTGAAAAATATCGCCGGCTTGTCCTTGCAGAACCCGTTGATAAGCGCGGTCTTTCCGACACACCGGCGGCCGTATATTACCACGCACTTAAAACTCCCGCCGTCGTAACTGTTATTCATTATCCTGAGTTCACTTTCTCTGCAATAGAACATATATTCAATCTCATATATACTTATAAGTTAGTAACTTATGAGTATATAATATGAATTTCAGATTTTTTGTCAAATTTTTATGCTTAACACTCCCGTACAGGTACGCCTATGAAGATTTTCTTGGCCGCTTGCCTTCGTCATAACCCATTCGTCAAGATCACTTCGCTCGCAGAGGATGTGTTTGCCCGGCACACAGGCTTGCGGCGGCTTACCACCTTTGGCATTGATGCGTCCCTTCTGCCGGCAGCCACGAAGCGTTCTTTCTGCAATGCGCAGATATTCCGCCGTTTTTTCTTTCTCCGACATATATTCCCTTTTCTTTGTTATTTTTCTGCCGCATTTATTTATCTTCAGTCTACTTTCACTGAGCCATTGACTCCTTCTACAATAGAGTATGCTAGTAATCCGTGACGGACTTAATTCGTATTGAGCGATAGAATCCGGCAAAATACAGCGAAAATAAGACGCAGAGAAAGAGGCTGACGCCCGAATGCGGTTGATAAGCGGTTGATGAAAAAATATAAAAAAACAGCAAGGCCGCGAATTGTGCGAAACCTTGCCGTTGCTGATTTTTCTGGTGGAGCTGAGGCGATTTGAACGCCCGACCCCTTCCGTGCGAGGGAAGTGCTCTCCCGCTGAGCTACAGCCCCAGAATGCCTGATATTGGAGCGGAAAACGGGACTCGAACCCGCGACCTACGGCTTGGAAGGCCATCGCTCTACCAACTGAGCTATTTCCGCCCGCAACGACGCAATGTTATCACCCGTGCGGCTAATAGTCAAGCGGTATTTTCCTTTTTTCGGCTGTACAACGCCTGGCGCCGTCAAGTCACGCTCCGGCATAGGCGGGGCGCGGGCTTTTCGCATCCGCGGCCCGGGGAAACTTTATCCTCCCGCTGCTCTTATGAGACGGTCTTTAAGCGCGAGCCCTATTCCGCTTTCCCCGGGAAGCTCCGCGTAGATTACGCTGACGCCGCTTTTTTCGAGCGCGCGCATGGCCCGGAAGAGTTCGCGCGCGTATTCCGCGCTGTCGCGGAATTTAATCTTTTTCGCCGGGCTGCCGTGCGGATCCGAGATTCCCATCCACGCCCAGTTTTGCGCGTCTGCCGGTATTTCATCCGGCGAGGCGGGTATCAGGGGTATTTCAGGCGCGTAGTGGCGGTAGCGTGTGCCGGGAGATCTCCTGATGATTGTCAGGTCCTGCGGCAGCAGCACTTCTTCGCCGAGCTCTTTTTCTATTTCTTCTTTCGGCAGCCCGCCGGGGCGCAGGAGAACGGCATGTTCTCCCGTCATGTCTATCACGGTGGATTCCACGCCGTACAGCGTCGCTCCCCCGTCTATGATGAGAGGAATTTTGCCGCCGATGTCGCGCGTTACAGTTTCCGCGTCGGTCGGGCTGGGCCGCCCACTTATGTTCGCGCTTGGCGCGGCTATCGGAAGGCCCGAGAATTTTATGAGCGCAAGAGCGGCCGGTGCGTCGGGCATACGGACGGCCGCAGTGGGCAGACCGCCTCGTGTGCGCAGCGGGATTATATCTTTCGCCGGCAGCACAACCGAGAGCGGCCCGGGCCAGAATTTTTCCATGAGCATGCGGGCGCGCCAGTTGATCTCGACAAGCCGTTCCGTCATCGCGACGGACGATACATGCAGTATGAGCGGGTTGTCTGAGGGGCGGCCTTTTGTTTCGTATATGCGCCGCACGGCCTCCGCATTAAGAGCGTTCGCCCCGAGGCCGTACACCGTTTCCGTCGGGAAAGCGACGAGTCCGCCGTTTTTTATTATTTCGGCTCCGCGCCTGACTGTTTGCAGCTGCTCCGGCGACAGCGTCTTTATTCTGCTTTCCGCGCGCCGCCCCGCGTCTTCCCCTGCATTTGTTTTCGCGCGAGGCGCCGCGGCTTTCTTTTTTTCTTTATTCATCAGGGTAGGCGCCTTTCATGAAGTTTTCCGTAAAATCCTTGCGGAAGGCAGGGAAGCGGCCTTCTGTTATCGCCTGCCGCGCCTCTTTAACGAGATTGACGAGGAAGTGGAGATTATGCCAGCTGCAAAGTCTCGCGGAGAGTATTTCACCCGCCATGTAGAGGTGGCGCAGGTATGCGCGCGTGAAATTGCGGCATAGATAACAGCCGCACTCGGGATCGGGCGGCGTGAAGTCGCGCGCGAAGGCCAGGTTTTTTATATTCATTTTGCCTGTTCTTGTGAGCAGCTGCCCGTTCCGTCCGTTCCGCGTCGGGAGTACGCAGTCGAACATATCCACTCCCCGCGCTATGGCTTCGACAAGGTTTGTCGGGAAGCCGACGCCCATCAGATAACGTGGCTTTTCACGCGGCATACGAGAGGTGAGCGCGTCAAGCACGCGGTACATTTCGGCGTGGCTTTCGCCGACGGAGAGGCCGCCTATCCCGTAGCCCGGGAAATCTATTTCTTCGAGGCGTTCAATGCATTCCGCGCGCTGATCGTCGTAGAGCGCGCCCTGAACTATGCCGAAGATAGCCTGATTTTCGCGGGAGTGAAATTCGCGGCAGCGGCGCGCCCATCTGATCGTGCGCTCCATGGCGGCGCGCGAGTATTCCGGAGTCGTCGGAAGAGAAACGCATTCGTCGAAGGACATCGCGATGTCGCCGCCCAGTTTCTGCTGAATCGCGATTGAATCCTCCGGGCTCATGAAGTGGCGGCTTCCGTCTATATGCGAGCGGAAGTCCACGCCTTCGTCCGTGATTTTGTTGAGTTTCGCCAAAGAAAATACCTGAAAGCCGCCGCTGTCGGTGAGTATCGGGCGTTTCCAGTTCATGAAGCTGTGCAGGCCGCCCGCCTCTTCGACAATCTCTTCACCTGGACGCATATGCAGGTGGTATGTGTTGCCGAGAATTATTTGCGCGCCCAGATCCTCGAGCTCGTCCGGCGTCATCGCTTTTACCGTGGCCTGCGTTCCCACAGGCATGAATACCGGCGTCTCTATAATCCCGTGCGGAGTGACTAACTCCCCCGCTCTCGCGCCCGTTTGCGGACATTCCGCCGTCACTCTGAACTCAAACATCGGACGTCTCAAAGGCGAAGAGTCTCTCGCCGTTTGCTTTGACCTCCGCGGCGAATTCTTCCGTCGGGAGGCCACGCAGCATCGAAAGATACTCGTAAACTTCGCGGACGCGGCAGGGTTCGTTTGTCATGCCGCGGAATCCCTGCGGGGAGAGATAGGGCGAGTCTGTTTCGCATAAAATCCTGTCAGGAGGCACAGCCGCCGCAATTTCGCGCAGAGGTCTGTTTTTGGGATATGTGACCGGGCCCGCGAACGAGAGATAAAAGCCCAGTTCCAGCGCCGCCTCGGCATCGCGCGCCGAGCCGGAGAAACAATGTATCACGCCGCCGGTTTTCCCGGCGTCATGCTCGCGCAGAATGGCGGCGATCTCGCCGTTTGCGTCGCCTTCGCTTTTGTTTTTCGCGTCGCGCACGTGAATCACAACGGGAAGGCGCAGCTCCGCCGCGAGCTCCAGCTGCTCGTGAAGCACGCGGCGCTGTGTGTCGCGCGGCGAAATGTCGTAAAAATAGTCAAGCCCTATCTCGCCGATCGCTACAACGCGAGGCTCCCGCGCGAGTTCGCGCAGGTCGTCAAGATAGGAGCATGGCGCGGCCGCCGCCACGTGCGGATGCACTCCCGCGAGAGCGTAAATTTCCATTCCCGCGGGACATGCGCGCGCGGCTTCCGCCGCCTCGCGGCTTGTCGCGACGTCCGACGACGCGAAAACCAGGCGCTTTACGCCGGCTTTTGCGGCGCGTTCAAAAACCCCGTCAAGCCCTTCAGGAAAATATTCTCTGTTTAGATGACAATGGCTGTCTACTAAGAACATCTCAGAAAATCCTCTCGCCGTCAAGAATACATACTGTCTGCGCCATTATAACATCAGCTCCGCATCCGCGGCGCATTTGAAGATTTGCCCTGAGCCGGCACACCGAAAAAACCGCAGATAACGACGGACAGCGTACCCCGCCCCACGTCTTGAGGCAAAGAAAACATCGTCAGCAAACATGCCGGACGGCTCGGACGTGAGAGAACCCGGGATATTCCCCGGCGAAGAACCGCAGACAAGACTCGCCGCTGCGCACATAATTACCTGACCGAACTGTCTTTTTATACAAAAAAGCGCCGCCGTTTTAACGGCGGCGTCTGTTCATTGTCTTTTGGCGCGCGCTTTAGCTTACGCGGCTGCCTGCGGGAATGGAATCGTCCATAACGGTGAGCAGCGTCAGCACTTCGCAGCGGCTCTCCGGGCTTTCCGCCGCGAGCAGCATTCCGTTGCTCTGAACTCCGCGGAATTTTGCCGGTTTGAGGTTGCAGAGGACGATTATTTTCTTTCCCTCAAGCTCCTCAGGCTTGTAGTTTTCTCTGATGCTTGAGACTATTACGCGCTTTTCGTTGCCCAGGTCAAGGTTCAGTATGTAGAGCTTGTCCGCCTTCGGCACGATTTCGACTTTTTCGACGAGGGCTACGCGGAGATCCAGCTTCGCGAAATCTTCGTATTCGATCTGCGGCTTCGGCTCCGGGTATTTGAAGAAAGCCGTCGGGTCGAGCTTCGCAAGTTTTTCGAGATCGCGCTGTCCTTTTTCTTTCTTCCATTTTTCTATATCTATGCGCGGGAAGAGGATTCCGCTGCGGTTGACTTTGATGTTTTCGCCTCCCTCGCCCCATTTCCACGCGGCGCGAGCACCGCGCGGCGGCTCGCCCTCAAGGCCGAGCTGGCTCCAGATGCGCGATCCGGTCTCCGGCATGAAGGGCGCGACGAGTATCGCGGTAAGGCGCAGCGCTTCCCAGAGCGTGCGCAGCACAGTGTCGAGGCGCGCCACGTCTCCCTCGCGTCCGAGCCTCCACGGCTCTGTCTCGTCGATATATTTGTTGGCGCGGCCGGCGAAGCCCCAGAGCGCCTTCAAAGCGTCGTCGAAAGCGAAGCGGTCAATCAAAACATCCATGTCGGCGACGGTTTTTTCGCCCAACTCTTGAATTTCGTCGTCAATCGCGATGCGCTCGCCGAATGCGGGCAGTTTCCCGCCGCGGAATTTATCTATCATCTGCAGCGAGCGCGAAAGCAGATTGCCGAGGTCGTTCGCGAGGTCGGAGTTTATGCGCTGAACGAGAGCCATCTCCGAGAAGTCCCCGTCGTGCCCGAAAGGCACTTCGCGGAGCAGGAAGTAGCGGAAGGGGTCAACGCCGTAGAGCTTTTCCATTTCAAACGGGTCGACGACGTTGCCCCGCGACTTGGACATTTTTTCTCCCTCGACCGTCCACCATCCGTGGGCGAAGACCCGGACAGGCGGCGTGATTCCGAGGGCGATAAGAATGGCGGGCCATATCACGCAGTGGAAGCGTATGATGTCTTTGCCGACGAGATGACGCGCCGCCGGCCAGTATTTCTCCCATTTTTCACCGGCTTCGGGGTAACCGAGCGCTGACAGATAGTTGATGAGAGCGTCAAACCAGACGTATATCACGTGCTTTTCGTCGCCGGGGACAGGTATCCCCCATTTAAGCGTCGTGCGCGAGATGGACTGATCGCGAAGGCCGCCTTTGATGAAACTGACGACTTCGTTGTAGCGTTCTTTGGGCATGATCGCGTCCGGATGCTCTTCATAGAATTTGAGCAGCGGCTCCGCGTATTTGGAAAGACGGAAAAAATATGTCTCCTCCGTCATCTTCGTGAGCTTTCCGTGGCAGTCCGGGCAGCTCTGTCCCTCGCCCATCTGCGCCTCCGGCACGTAGGTTTCGCAGGGCACGCAGTACCAGCCCTCATACTCGCCCTTATAGACGTCGCCTGTGGCAATGAGCCGGCGGAACAATTCCTGCACGACCTTTTCGTGACGCGCTTCGGTCGTCCTGATGAAGTCGTCGTTTTTGACGTTGAGGGTCTTCCAGAGACGCACGAAATTCTGCACTACATCGTCGCACAGCTCTTTCGGGGTTATCCCCTTCCGCTCGGCGACGGTCTGTATCTTCTGGCCGTGTTCGTCGGTCCCAGTGAGGAAATAGCTGTCGTCCCCGCCGGATTTGTGCCAGCGGCTCAAAACGTCCGCAGCCACCGTTGTATAGGCGTGGCCGATGTGCGGCACGTCGTTGACGTAGTATATCGGCGTCGTGATATAAAATGGTTTTCCTGACATTATTTATCCTCCTTGGCGCGATTTTTCTATTATAAATTTTTTTACTTTATTCTTTTGCAGGCCGAAGCGCGCCGCTATCTCGCCGGCAGCGGTCTTTGCGGAGACGCCTGCGGAGATGAGTGTGGCGGTCTCCTCCATCCAGTCCGAAGCGTCGCCCGCGGTTCCGCTTTCCGCGGCGCCCTCCACCACGCAGACAAATTCGCCGCGAATCTTCTCCTCCGGCATTGTATCACAAAAGGAGGCAAGCGTCCCTTCTATGCGTTCCTGATGCAGCTTGCTTATCTCGCGCACGAGCACGGCGCGCCTGTCGCCGAGAACCCGCGCCATAAGCGCTATGTCGTCCTTCAGGTGGTGCGGGGCCGAATAAAATACCAGCGTTTCG
>CAYVEQ010000004.1:0-42987 GCA_964450835.1 uncultured Synergistaceae bacterium | reverse complement strand
GATTTCTTCGGCGCGGCTGCGCTCGTTGTGCCCGTGGCATGAGATAAGAGGCTTTTTTATGCCGAAGCTGTTCAGCAGGCGCAGCGTGCGGCGCGTGTCCTCGCATGCGATGACGTCGGCTGCGCGAAGCTCTTCAAGGCCGCGCAGCGTCATGTCGCCGAGATTTCCTATCGGCGTCGGAACGACTGTAAGAGGCAACGGTCTTCCTCCTTCGCGACGGTGTCAGAGTATCTCATACGCGGCTTTCAACTGCGGCGTTTCTTTTCCGCCGCTGTCTCTTATGAAAAGCGGGCTTTCCATGATAAGAGAGTGGCGGGCGGAGCGCATAGCCTCAATCAGCACGACCGAGGCGCGTCCGCCGGGAGCCGGGTGGACGCAGCGCATGATTTTGGGCGGCGTCCCGTATCTGTCAAGCAGCGAAAAAAGCGCGCCCGTTCTGTCGGCGCGCAGCACCATATCAAGCCTGCCTCTGTTTTTCAAAAGGTAACGGGCCGCTTTTATTATGTCTTCGAGAGTGCAGCACGAGCCGTGAAGGGCCGCCGCGCGTCCGGCGTCCGGGCTCGGACGGCTGCTCCGCGCCTCGTCGTAGGGGGGATTCACGACTATTCTGTCAAAGCTCTGCGGCGGGGCGATTTTTTTATATTCGCGTATGTCGGCAGCGAGAAACTCCGCGTCAAGGCCGTTAGACGCCGCATTGGCGCGCGCAAGCTCTATCAGCTCCGGCTGTATGTCGACGCCTGTGACCTCAAATCCGCGCGGGAGAAGAGAGGCCCTCTTTGCCAGTATCAGCGATATTGCGCCGTGCGCGCAGCCCATTTCAAGCACGCGCTCGCCCGCTTTGGGCCTCGCGAAGCCGGCGAGAAGTATTGTATCGACGTTGACACGAAGTCCGCTTTTCCCGTCCGGCTGAACGAGGCGCAGGGCGCCCCCCATCAGGCTGTTTTCCTCCGTCATGACCAGTCCTCAAGACGCACGCCGACCACCTGCGAAAGTCCTTTTTCCTGCAGCGTGACGCCGTAAAGGACGTCGGCGCGTTCCATGGTCGCGCGGCGGTGTGTCATGACGAGTATCTGTTTGCCGCCGCTCGCGTATTCTTTCGTAAGTTCGCTGAAACGGCGAAGATTCGCCTCGTCAAGCGCCGCGTCGACCTCGTCGAGCACGGCAAGTGGGGAACCGGCGACTTCAAGAGTGGCGAAAAGCAGCGAAACGGAAATCAGAGTACATTCGCCGCCCGAATACTGGCTCAGTATCTGCGTGTGCTTGCCGGGGAAACGCGCCTCTATTTCAACGCCGCGGTTCCATATCGTATCGCCCTCCGTCAGTGTGAGATGAGCCTCGCCTCCGCCCAGCAGTCTGCAGAATATGCCGCAAAACCGGCCGTCTACGCGCACCAGAGCTTCGGTGAACTGCTTGTGCGCCATGGCGTCCGCCTCCGCGATAAGCCTTTCCACCTCGCTCATGCTCGAGCGGACGTCGTCAAGCTGTTCCCCCAAAAAGGCGAGCCTGTCTTTCAGATTCTGATCTTCTGACAAGACTCCCATATCGACGGCGCCGAATGATTTTATCTTTCTGTCGCCTTCGCGTATTCTCCGGCGCAGTTCCTCCGCTGTCGTCTCACGCGGAAGATTTTCCGCGCCCTGATAGGGATATTGCTCTTCCCAGGTCGAAATAAGCTCCGCGAGTTCGCGTTCCGCTTCGTTTTTCTTTGACTGCGCGAGAGTGAACTTATCTGATTCGCCCCGCATTTTCTCCTCCGCGGAGAGCCTGCGGGACGAGACAAAATTTTTGAACTTTTTGAGCTTTGCGTACAGCTCGCCGCCCTCCGCCATGCCTGCAAGGAGTTCTTTGCGGCGGTTGTGTATTTCAAGACAGCTGCCGCCGACGCGCGCCAGATTCGCCCGTTCGCGGACGCAAGTCTGGTCAAGCGAGGATATTTCGGCTTCAAGGCGGCGCGTCTTCGCTTCCGCGGCCCCGACTTCGCCGCGGACACGCTCCATCAGAGCGAAGCCTGAGGCAAGCGCGCCCTCCGCCACGGAAAGTCTGGCGCGGCACGACTCGCGCTCCTCTATGAGATTGCGATCGTCCTCTACGTCCGAGGCGGCGTCGCGTTTTTCTTCAAGCTTCTCCTGCGCTTTGAGCAGAGAAAACCAGTTTCCGCCCTCAGCCTTGATTGTCTCCAGTATCCTTCCGCGTTCGCCCGCGTCGCGGCGCTGCTCTTTCGCCAACGCTTCTTTCTTGTCTTCTATAACGGCTATTTTCCCGTTGATTTCCCGTATTTTTCTCGTGTAAAGCTCTTTCTGCTCGGAAACGGCTCCTTCCCTCTCTTCGGCCGTTTTGAATTTTTTCGACAGCTCTTCCGCCGCTGCCGCCGCTTTAGCGTACTGCTCCTCCAGTTTCGCCGCCTGCGCCTTCATTTCAAGCACGCGCCCGCTCTTCTGGCTGCGTCCGCCGCTTACGGTGCCGCCCGGCTGGAATACGTCGCCCTCCGCCGTCACTATCGGGCCGCGAAAGCCGTCGCGAACCATTGATTTCCCGACGTCGTAGCTTTCGACTATGAGCAGGTCGCCTAAGACGTGTTCTATCGCCGGACGCCAGTGCTCCTCAACCTTGATAAGATCCACGGCCCAGCCGATCACGCCGCGCTGCGGCAGCGCGAAAGCTTTGTTCGGATAGCGCGGTCTTGCGCGTTCAAGCGGCAGAAACGAAGCGACGCCGGCTGCGTTCTGTTTCAGTCTGTTTATGCAGCGCCCGGCCTCTTCCATGTCTTCCACAAGAAGGAGGAACTGGCGTCCGCCGAGGTAGGCTTCAAGCGCGGCGGCGAGCGACGCGGGGGCCGTGAAAGCGTCGACGACCGCGCAAGGGTTCGCGTCGAGCCTTTTCAGCCTTGCTGCGGAAAGCAGATGTCTGACGGCGGCCGGGTAAAGCCCCGCCTCAAGAGCGTCCGTCGCGTCGTTGAGCTTCGATCTCAGCTGTCCCGACTCTCGCTTCGCGCGCTGAAGCTCCGTGGCAAGAGTCTGGCAGAGAGCGTAGAGTTCGGAATGTTCTTTCACCAGCGCGGACTGTTCCCCGTTCAGCCTGTCGCGTTCCGCTTCAAGCAGCTTCGCCTGAAAGTCAAGTTCTTTGCGGCCGTCTGGCGCGCGATCTTTTTTGTTGCGCAGTTCGAGAAGATCGCGCCCGAGAAAGCCCAGCTTCGCGCGGCTTTTTTGCAGTTCCGCGTCGAGACGCGCTTTCTCGCGGTTCCATTCCTCGCGCTCGCGGCGCGTCTTATCCACTCTTTCGTTGTAAGCCTCCCATTTTCTGCCCACGGCTTCCACTGCCCGCTTTGCCTTCTCTACCGCCACGCGCGCTTTTTTATTGTCGTCTATGGATTTTTTCTGTTCTTCGAGAAGTTTTGAATATTCTCCGCGTACGCTTTCATACTCCTCACGAGCCTCGGCAAGGCGGGTTTTGGCGCCGCGCAGGCCGGCGGCTGACGCGTAGCCCGATTTTATGAGCGCGTCGAAACGCAACCTGCACTGTTCCAGCTCATACTTCTGCTGGCTGTGTTCGCGCGAAGCCTGCGAAATTCTGTCCTCAGCGCGCGATGCGGCGCTTCTCCAGAAACGTGCCCAGAATATGGCGCCTTCGCGCGCGGATTGCGCCGCTCCAAGCTCCGCCGCTATCCGCGCGATTGTTTTCTCACAGCCGAAGCGACGCAGCCAGTAGAGCATCCGGCGGTCTTCGTCCATTGAATCCAAAATTGAACGCATCACGACGGCGCGCTCCACCTCGGGAGCTATCTCGGCGCGGCGGGACGAAAGCTCGCCCATCAGGTTGCGAAGCCGGTCATAGTCCCCGCGCACAGTCTCCAGCCTGTTCTGCGCGTCCGTCCGTTTTTTTCTGTAAATATCTATGCCGAAGAGAGCCTCAAGTCTCATACGCCGCTCGGAGGGGCTCTGCTTTAAGACCTCCTGAATCTCGCCCTGCCCTATGAAAGCAAAACGGTCGCCCTCCAGCTTCCAGTTACGTTTTACTTCGTCAAGCTCCGCGATAGTCTTGCGCTCGTTGTCAATAAAAAGAGTCGTCGCGCCGTCAGGCGCGGAGACGCGCCGTTTTATCGTGCAGATTTTATCTCCCTCGCGCATACGAAGGGAGACTTCGCCCTCTTTCGCCGCGTCGCGGCTCTGCGAACCCATGAAGAGGAGGCCGCTCTGCCTGTTCACGCGGAGACGTGAGGCGGCGCTGTCGCCGAGCGACCAGCGCAAAGCGTCCAGCAGATTGCTCTTGCCGCTGCCGTTCGGCCCGACTATCGCTGTAAAGCCGGGCGAGAGTATAAGTTCGTGCGTGCCGCCGAAACTTTTGAAGCCTTTAAGCTGAAGACGATCTATATACAATGTTCCGTCCCTCTCTCTTCTGTAGGGCGCTTATCCTGTGCTCCACCTGCTGGAGCGGTCCCTGGCTGTCAAGGCGATATTTGTCCCACGCGTTCTCGGGACAGGAGTGGATGAAGATTTTTCTTTCGAATTCCTCCTCCCATGAGGCGAGGAAGGTGTCGCGTATATATTCCGCGACCGCGGGATGGCAGTCAACAAGCAGTGCCTCCGACTTTGACGACATCGTTATTTTGCGTATGAACCGCTTTATATGCATGGACACGCTCTCTTCCTTCTGCACGGCGCCAAGGCCGCCGCAGAAAGGACAGCCGCGCATGAGAGCCGCCCGGACGTCGGTGCGCGCGCGTTTGCGCGTTATCTCGACAAGGCCGAGTCCCGTGACGCCGTAGACGCGCGCCTTGCAGCGGTCGCTTTTGAAGAGCTCCTGAAGCTGCCGGACAAGCGCCTTGTTGTCGCTCTCGTTCTCCATATCTATAAAATCGACCACGACTATGCCGCCTATTGCGCGAAGCCGCAGCTGGCGGGCGACCTCGACGGCCGCCTCGAGATTTGTTTTCAGCACAGTGTCGTTAAGATTCTTCGAGCCGATAAATTTTCCGGTGTTCACATCGATTACGGTCAGCGCCTCTGTCTGGTCTATGACAAGATAAGCGCCGGAATGAAGCCACACCTTGCGGTCCTGAAGCTCCTCTATCTGCTTTTCTATGCCGTAGAGTTCAAAAAGCGGCGTCCGCGCCGAACAGACGTTGACCTCGGGAATATTTTCATGAAAGAACTGTTTTACGACGGATTCGATGGTTCCGCGCTCTTCCTCGCTGTCTATGACAATCTCGTCTATTTCGCCGGTCAGCTCGTCTCGCAGCACGCGCTCCAGAAGGCCTATGTCTTTGTGTATAAGACAGGGCGCGTTGTTATGTTTTACCCTGCGCTCAATATCGTCCCACTGCGAGACAAGGCGATCGACGTCTTTGCGCAGGCTGTCTGCGTCGCAGTTTTCGGCCACGGTTCTGATTATTATGCCGAATCCTTTCGGGCGCATCTCCTTGGCGAGGGCGCGAAGCCTCGTCCGCTCCTCGTCGCTTGCGATACGTTTTGAGACGCCTGTTTCATGCCCTCCCGGAATAAGCACCATATAGCGCCCGGCGAGAGATATGCGCGGCGACACGCGTGCGCCCTTGCCTTTGCGCGCGTTTTTGACCACCTGGACAAGCATATCCATGTCGGGGCGCACATCTCTGCCCTTTACGTCGTTCAAGTACAGAAAACCGTTGCGCCCGTCGCCCAGGTTGAGAAAGGCCGAATTCATACCCGGGAGAACGCTGTCAACTCTTGCTTTGTATATTTCTCCGGTGCGCTGATGCTCCAGCATGCGCTCAATGAAAAAATCGCAGAGTCTCCCTTTTTCGTCGGTAATCGCGATTCTCGTCTCCTCAGGGTCGATCAGGTTGGCGATTATTTTTTTAGACCATCCGGCCATGTTGATAAAACCTCCTAAATGAGCGGTGCGACGGTTTGTTTTTCAGCGTCCCATTTGCCGACGGCAAGCCGCTCCATACGGAGGCTGCCCCAGCCCGTGCAGAGTCCGGCTGAGAGCAGCGCTTTGACAAAAAGTCCGGCCCCGCATCGTTCGAGGTCGCGCACGGCAATCAGCACGGCGTCTCCCCGAACGCGGCAGTCAAGGAGAGCGCCTGCGCCGCGCGCCGCATCCGCCATCGTTTCGGCCGCGCCAGCGGGAAGCGCGCCGGACGCCAGGCGCACGCGGTAAAGCGCCGACTCTGCGAGCTTGGCCAGGCTTATTCCGTCCGCTTCCGCCCATTTCAATATTTTCAGCCCGTCAGGCAGAGCATCGTTCCACCTGCGGAATGACTGCAAATCCCATTGTTCAAACCAGAAATCAGCGGGTTCGCCCAGCCCTTCCACTCCTATGGCAAGCGGCGGCGCGAGGCTTATTCTCGGGTGCGGAGAAAATCCCCGCGTAAATTCCTGCGCGAGGCCCGCTCTGCGCGCGGCTCTTGAAAAAACTACCGGCAAGTCCATATGATTGACAAAAACGAACAGCCCACGTTTCTCAAACAGAATCCTGATTCTGGTCATCGGCACATCCCGGCCTTCGTCCTGCCCTGCCAGCCGCAGCCGTTGCAGCCGAGGCGGCAGTCACGCGTCGTCTCGGCTGCGAGGGCTTTATTGCGCTCGCGCAGCATATATTCTTTGGAAACGCCGCAGTCTATATGATCCCAGGGCAGTTTTGCGTCAAGTCTTCGCGGCCCGGTATATGATTCCGCGTCTATATCCAAATCCAGAAAAACTTTCTGCCAGAGTTCAAAGTCGAAAAATTCGCTCCATCCGTCAAAACGGGCGCCGCGTTTCCACGCCTCTTCGAGAGCCGGCGCGAGAGAAGCGTCGCCGCGCGCGAAGACCCCTTCGAGAAATGTCTGTTCCGGCTCGTGATAGGCAAGCGATATCCTTCTGTCGCGGACAGCGCTTTTCAGCCACCGCCCCCGTTCGCGCAATTCTTCGCGGGAAAGCTGAGCCTCCCACTGAAAGGGCGTGTGTCCCTTAGGCACGAATCCCGCCAAAGAGACGCTGACATCGCCGCGTTTTTTGTGGCGTTTCGCGGCTGCGGCGGCGCGGCCGCAAATCTCCAGAATGCCCTCTAAATCCTCTCGTCCCTCCGTCGGGAGGCCCATCATGAAATAAAGTTTCACGCGATCCCAGCCGTGCGCGAATGTCGCGTCAAACGCGGCTTCTATCGCGCTGTCCGTCACTCCTTTGTTGATTACGTCGCGCAGCCTCTGCGTACCCGCCTCTGGCGCGAACGTGAGGCCGCCCTTGCGCATCGCTTCAAGCCCCGAGGCAAGGCTCACAGAAAAGGCGTCGACCCTGAGGCTCGGCAGAGAAAGCTTTATTTGGTTACAGGCAAGCATAGGGGCGAAACGGGCGAAAGATTCCGTAATTCCGCTCCAGTCGCACGTGGCGAGAGAGAGCAGCCCTACCTCCTCCCAGCCGGTTGTCTTAAGCAAAGCGCCCACCTGCGCGCAGACAGAGGCAGCGGAACGCTCCCGGACGGGCCGGTCTATCATACCCGCCTGACAGAAACGGCAGCCGCGTGTGCAGCCTTTGAATACCTGCACGGCCACCCTGTCGTGTACTATGCCGGTATTCGGCACAATCATGGATGTATTGTAAAAACCTTCGTCAAGGTTCTCGATAATCCTGCGGCGCACTCTTCCGCCTGAAAAACAGAAGGGCACGTAGACGCCCTCTATACCGGCAAGCGCAAGCAGTCTTTCCGCGCGTTTACATCCCTTTGTCGCACGCAGAGACTCCAAGACATCCGGGATCAGCGCTTCGCCGTCTCCCGCGAGAAAGGCGTCAATAAACGGCGCGAGCGGTTCGGGCGTCAGTGCGCCGGGGCCTCCCGCCATAATGATAGGGCAGTTTTCGCCGCGATCTTCGGAACGCAGGGGGATTTCAGCAAGGTCGAGTATCGTCAGTATATTGGTATAGGAGAGTTCATACTGCAGAGTAAAGCCGACCGCGTCGAAATCGCGCACGCAGCGCTTGCTTTCAAGCGCCCATATCGGAGTGCCGGATTCTCGCATGGCTTTTTCCATATCGGGCCACGGCGCGTAAACGCGTTCAGCGTCGGCGTATGACACTGATTTGGTCAGAGCGTACAAAATTTGAAAGCCCAGGTAGCTCATGCCCACCTCGTACAGGTCCGGGAAAGCATAACAGACGCGCACTTCGGCGTTCTCCTTTACGGGGCCGCTCCCCCACTCTCCGCCGATATAACGCGACGGGCGCTTGACCGCCGAAAGCAGTCCGCGCAGCCTCGCCTCGTTTATTATTCCTTCCATGCAAAATTTCCTCCCGAACTTTTATCCCGGCGTCAGAAACGTTCGCGGCGCGCCGCTATATTCGCGCTCTGCACAAGCCCCAGCGCGACGCACACTACAAGAAGCGAGCTGCCGCCGTAGCTGAAAAGAGGCAGAGGAAGTCCTGTCACAGGCGCGAACCCGATGCTCATCGCGACACTCTCAAAAATCTGAAACCAGAGCCATGCCGCGATAGCGACGCACATCAGCTTCGCGCGCAGGTCTTTGGTGTACTGCGACACAGCGAGTATGCGCAGAAGCAGCACACCGAAAAGCAGCAGCACGACGACGCAGCCAACGAATCCGAACTCTTCCGAGAATACGCTGAATATGAAATCCGTATGAGGCTCGGGCAGGAAATGCAGTTTTCCCTGCGTACCCTGCATGAATCCCTTGCCAAGAAGCCCGCCCGAACCGACGGCTATACATGACTGTATCACGTTGTAGCCCGCGCCTTGAGGGTCTACCGAGGGGTCTATGAACACAATCAGTCTCATCCGCTGATACGGTTCCAGAAACATCCAGCCCAGCGGGAGCATGGCAATCCCTGCGATCGCCATGCCGACAAGCGCCTTGACAGGCGTCCCGCCGGCGATCAGCAGCGCGAAAAGCATAACCGCGTATACAAGAGTACTTCCGAGATCCGGCTGAAGCAGCACAAGTGCCATGATAATCCCGGAGAGTGCAAAAGCGGCGAGCAGTCCTTTTATGGTATAAGGAGGCAGGGCTGTGCAGAGACGCGCCATCACAAGGGCAAAAACCACCTTGCCGAGCTCGGAGGGCTGAAAGCGGAAGAACCCCAGATTAAACCAGCTCTGCGCTCCTTTGGCCGTGTGTCCGACCGCGAGCAAAAGCACAAGCAGCGCGAGCATAAGGCCGAACATCGGCCATGCGTATTTGACAGCGTTGCGGTAATCCGCTTTGATGACGGCAATGTACGCCGCCGCTCCGAGCGCTCCCCAGATGCTCTGCCGGTAAACGAAAGCCGAAACGGCCTCTCCCGAGGCAAAAGAGGCGCTGGCGCTGTATATCGCGGCAAGACCGAAGCAGAAAAGCAGAACGGTAACCAGCGCCATCACCCAGTCGGTATATGAACGGATGTCGCTCCAGCTTGTACGGAACTTTTCAGCCATTTACGAAACAGCGCGGGAGCCGCGTTACGCCTCCGCGCTCCTTTTTCTGCCTCTTACCGGGCGGTGCATATTTTTGAGCGGAATGCTCGCGAGCAGCGCGACAGAGTGATCCCCGCTGTTGATGTCGAGTTCTATGCCGCTTTCGTCGATGTCGAGATATTTTTTTATCGTGTTTATCATGTCCGCGCGGAGAGCCGTCAGCACTTCCGGCGAAATATCGTTTCTGTCGTGTATGAGCACGAGCTGAAGGCGTTCTTTCGCGACAGAACCGCTTCTCTGTCCGCCTAAAAACTTTGATAATCCGTCAAAGAATCCCATGGCTTCCTACCCTTTCGAGAAAATGCGGCGAAGCGAGGCGAAAAAGCCTCCCTCTTCCTTAAAAAGGTTCATAAACGGCACATCCTCGCCGCCGAGCCGTTTTGCGATGTTTTTGTAAGCCTGCCCCGCTTTTGAATTGCTTCCGAGAGTGAGCGGCTCGCCGCGGTTGGACGATACTACGATAGACTCGTCGTCTGGTATCACGCCTATCAGGTCGACGGCAAGAATGTCAAGGACATCCTGAACGCTGAGCATTTCGCCGCGTTTTACCATATCTGGGCGTATGCGGTTGATAATGAGCCTGATAGGCGTTTTGTCCATCGATTCAAGCAGGCCGATGATGCGGTCGGCGTCGCGTACCGCCGAAACCTCGGGCGTAGTCACCACCAGCGCTTCGTCCGCTCCCGCGGCCGCGTTGCGGAAGCCCGCTTCGATTCCGGCCGGGCTGTCTATCAATATGTAGTCAAAGTCAGGACGCAGCTTCGCGCAAATATCTTCCATCTGTTCAGCGCTCACCGCGTCTTTCGTCTTTGACTGCGCCGTCGGTATCATGTACAGATTGCTGAGGCGCTTGTCTTTTATCATCGCCTGATTCAGGCGGCAGCCGCCCTCGATGGCGTCTGTCAGAGTATATACTATCCTGTTTTCCAGCCCCATTATCACGTCGAGGTTGCGGAGCCCAACGTCGCCGTCAATGGCGACGACTTTGAATCCGTCCGATGCGAGGGCTGCGGCAAGGTTGGCGGTGGTCGTCGTTTTGCCGACGCCGCCCTTCCCTGAAGTTATGACAATCGTCCTGCAGTCCAAAACAGTGTCCTCCTTTACAGCGCGGGCCACGGCATGACCCGCACTTCGTTTTCTGAAATTTCTATAAAGACCGCTTTGCCCATGAATATGGAGCTTTCATCAATGATTCCTACTTTTGTCCCTATGCGTATCTGTCCCGTTTCAAGGAGGCGGGCGATAATAGTCCTTGTGTCATCCCCCTCGCAGCCGGCATGCACAAGGCCGTTGAGGCGGCCTATTACAGTTACGTTGCCCGCGGCGCTTATCTCGGCGCCCTGATTTACATTGCCTATTACGATTACGTCGCCGTCGTGCGTGATCTTCTGTCCGCCGCGCACTGTGCCCGAATAGATTAATGTCCGGCTCCCAGCCGCGCGGCGCGCTTCGCGGGGCATAACGAGCCGGTCGGTTACGGCAGTGCGGAAGCCCATGCGGTCAAGCCACTCCCGCGAACGCTCGTCCGCGACTATCCATTCTTTGACGGAGCAGCCACTCGGCTCAATAAAATTTTTCCATATCTTTGAAAGCAGCGACGGCGAAAAAACGCGTGTCTGCAAATCTATGACTATCTCGCTCCCTTCAAAGAGACGGCTCCCCATCGACAGCAGGTTCGCGAAACCCTCTATCACCTGGCGTTCGCTCATATCCGCCGGAATGACACATTTCAGCGCTCCGGCCTGTCTGCCTTTTAACTGTATCATCTGCCAGCACCTCAGTTCGCGCTCTGCGGCTCCGTCTTTTGCGGCTCTGTATATTTTTCGCCGTTTATCAGAAAGTTCAGCATCTTTCCCACCATCGGCCCGGTAAGAGCGGAGCCGGTCTTTCCTGCCTCCGCTATCGCCACCGCCGCGTAACGCGGATTGTCGATGGGAGCATAGCCCACAAACCACGCGTGGTCGTCTCCCTGTGAATTTTGCGCCGTTCCCGTCTTTCCGGCGACGCTGACGCCGTACCCTCCGGCTCTTCTGCCCGTGCCGCTTCTTGTGACCTCTTCGACGCCCTGCCTTATTACAGACAAAACTTCCGGAGAAATGCCCAGAGGCTGCTCCTCGACTGCGGCCACGGCGTTAAGCCGCGGTTTTAACAGTTTACCACCATTCGCAATAGCTGCGTAGATGCGCAGCACCTGAAGCGGCGTCATGAGCACATACCCCTGTCCTATCGAGTTGTTGACCGTGTCGCCGCCGTACCAGTTTTCTTTTATACGGCGGCGTTTCCACTCGGGCCCGGGAAGTGTGCCCGCAGCCTCGCCCGAAAGGTCAACGCCAGTCTTTCTGCCGACTCCGAATTTTTCTGAAGTTTCCATCAGACGTTTGATCCCCATTTTGTAGGCCATCTCGTAAAAATAGACGTCGCACGAGTCTCTGAGCGCCCGCGTGATATTTTCATTTCCGTGGCCGCTCCTGTTCCAGCAGCGGAAGCGTCTTGTGCCGAGCTCGAAGTACCCAGGGCAGTAGACCTGTGTGTTTCTGCCCGCCGTTTTGCTTTCAAGTATCGCGGAGCCTGTCACGACTTTGAATGTGGAAGCGGGAGGATACGCTCCGGAGATTGCGCGGTTCATCATCGGCCTTTCGGCATGGTCTGTAAGCACAGCCCATTCTTTATTCGATATTCCCCATGTGAGAGGGTTCGGGTCGTAGGAGGGCGACGAATAAAGACATCTTATAGAACCGTCGCGCACGTCCATGGCAATTACTGCGCCGCGGAATTTTCCGATGAGCTCCGCCGCGTAGCGCTGCGCCGCCAAATCTATCGTAAGAGTCATATCCCCGCCCTTTTGTGTCCTCGTGTAGCTGATGTCGCGAAGTTTGCGGCCTCTCGAATCGACTTCTATGACTTCCTCTCCTGCGGATCCGCGAAGAAAATCCTCATACTGCCGCTCGATCCCGTTTTTGCCGATCAAGTCCCCGCCGCGGTAAAGCTCCGGCTCGCGCGAGGCGAGCTCGTCTTTGGTAATTTCCGCGACGTAACCCACGACGTGCGCGGCGTATTGCGCGGCGGGGTAGGTGCGTTTCCAGACAGGCGTTATGAAAAGAGCTTTTTTGAAATCCCTGTCCATTATCATTTCCGCGATCTGAGAAAATGTCAGGTTAGTCGCGACTGTAATCGCGCGGTAGGGAGCCGAGTACTGTTTGTCGACAAGCTCTTTGAGCCGCGGCTCGTCCATCGGTATGCCGCTGCGCGTGAGCAGCGAGACGGTGGCCTTAATATTTTCCTCATTCTGCAAATCGACCGGGTAGCCGCAGACGTTGAATGTTCTGACGTTGACTGCGAGCGGCGAGCCGTTGATATCAAGTATGCTGCCGCGCGGCGCGGCTATCCGGAGTATGCGGAGCCGGTTGCGGGAGGCCAGCTTTACATATTCGCCCCCCTGAGCTATCTGGAGAAAGAAAAGGCCCGCCGTCAGCATAAGAAACGAACAGACGACCACCCACTGAAAGAGGCGGGTGCGGCGCATTACGTCAAAATTCGAGTAACGTCCGCTAACCATTGCCTGCGTACACTTTCCAGAACAGCCAGGATAAAACGGCTATGACGGGCACGGCCGTCAGCTGCTGCACGGCGAGCTGCCGCAACGCGGAACCGCTCGGCATAGTCCAGAAAAAGAAGTGAATTACCGAATAAAGCAGGTGCGTGAAGAAAGACAGAGCCGTGAACATTCCGGCGGTACGTCCCTGAGAAGGGGTTTTATGCCACAGCAGGCAGACAAGGCCGAGCACGCCTCCGCCGACAGCGGCCGAGAGCCCGGGAAGGTTTGTCCAGCGAAGATCCCAGAACAGCCCGCCCGCAAAGACCGCCCAGACGAGCCTCGTCTGGCGTTCTCCCGTGACGCCAGGCAGCAGGGCCATAAATAGAGCCGTCAGCAGAAAAACATCCGGCACAATACATATGCCCATCAGCAGAAGCTGCGCGAAATCCTGAAGAAGCCACACGGCAAAAAGCAGAGTCATTTCGCGGCCTCTCTCTTGTTTGAAAAAACTTCTACGTTATAAAGCTGCGTAAGGTGCGCGCCGGCGCTCAGCTTCATTTCGGTGTAGCCTTCTCGGTTTGTGTCAATGCCTATTATTGTGCCAATCGGAAGCCCGGACGGTATCAGGTCGTTCATGAGCGAGGTGGAAACAGTCATTCCGCGCGCGAGCCTTCGTTCTTCCGGTATATAAAGCAGAGAGAGGCGCCCCGCGCCGTCACCGTTCACCACACCCAAATCGCGAGTCTGGTCGACGACCGCGGCGAGCAGGAAAGAAGAAGATGTCACCATTTCAACCCATGAGTAATTTTCGCCGACGCGTGCGACGCGCCCGACAAAATATCCTTCCGATGTAACGGCCGCGTTTTCAGCGATTCCGTCGCGGCTCCCTTTGTCAATGCGGAATTCCTGCCACCATTCCTGCGGATAGCGGAGAGTCACGACGGCGGAAACGTAAGACTCGCGCGGCGCGCGGGGAACCGCGCCGGCGCGCTGGAGCGCCTCGGCTAGCGCCTGGCGTTCAAGTATCAGCCGTTCCACGCGCTGATTCAGCGAGGCGCGCTCAAGCACCCAGTTGCCGCTGAGCTTAATTATGTTGCGTATATATAACGCCGGCTTTTCGGGATAGGCGAGAGCCGTGTTCACCCATTCGACCGCCTCGTATTTCAGCCGCGGAGCGGAAAGCATAATAAACAGCACGGCTGTTCCCGCTGCTACGGAGACGGCGCCGCCCAGCCACGGGCGCGCCTCCCTTCCTATAAAGCGCATCCGTCCCTACGAACCCGGCTTGTTGTCTATCGTAATGGAAACCTCGCTCGGCTTCCGGGGAGCTTCGAGGATCTTGCCAAGGCCGAGCGCCACGGAATAAAGCGGCTGTTCCGCTATATGTATCGGCACGTTCAGCGCGTCGGCGAAGCGGATATTAAGCCCCCGCAGGTTTGCCGTGCCTCCCGAAAGGACGATTCCCTGGTCCACTATGTCGCGCACAAGCTCAGGAGGCGTGCGCTCAAGCGTCGAGCGTATGGTGTCTTCTATCTGAGTGACGACCGGCTCTATCGCGTCGCGGACTTCTTCTGAGGTTATCGTCACGATTTTAGGCAGCCCGTCGACCAAGTCGCGCCCCTTTACGTCCATTCGCAGTTCCTCTTCAAGCGGCAACACGGAGCCGATCGCGATTTTTATCTCTTCCGCAGTGCTGCTGCCTATCGCCAGTGTGTAGCTCTGGCGCAGCAGAGAGACAATCGCCTCGTCAATCGACTCGCCCGCGACTCTGAGCGACTGGTTTATAACTATGCCGCCCAGCGACATAACGGCGACCTCACAGGTGCCGCCTCCCATATTGACCACCATGTTGCCCTGCGCTTCGTTGATCGGAAGCCCTATGCCCACCGCGGCGGCGAGCGGCTCCTCCACGACAAAGGCCTCTTTCGCACCGGCGGCGAGCGTCACCTCGACGACGGCGCGTTTTTCTACCTCTGTCACGCTCGCGGGCACGCATACGGCAACGCGAGGGTGCGAGAACAATCCGCCTCCGGCTCCGGCGCGCGACATATAGTAGCGTATCATGTGGCATGTCATCTCGAAGTCGGCGATGACGCCGTGAGACAGAGGCCGAAGCGTGGTTATGCCGACAGGGGTGCGACCGATCATTCTTTTCGCCGCGGCGCCGAAAGCTATTATCTCTTTCTGCCCTTTGCGGTTCAGGTTCCTCACCGCGATTACCGACGGTTCGTCAATCGCCACCCCCTTTGACTTCACATATATGACGGTGTTGACCGTGCCGATGTCAATGCCGATTTCATGGTTGAAAATATTCGGTTTGAATTTCAATAAAAACGCCTCTCTTCTTCCGCGTTAAATTTTACGCGGCGTCTCCGTACTCTCCGTAAATTCCACCGGGAACAGCTCTCCGCCCGCCGCTATATAATGTCCTTTGAGTTTTATGCCGAGCACAGCCAAAGATTTTCCGACGTGTTCAGTCAGTTTTTTATCGTCGTCGCTCGCCTCTTCCCTGCCGTCGGGATGGTTGTGCACGAGCACCACGCCGTAAGCCCCCACCCTGACGGCGAGCCTGAAAAATACCGGAAGGTCAAAATAGGCACCGGATATACCGCCGTAAGAGAGCTCTTCCTCGCTGATTAAACCGCCGCGGGCGTCAAGAAAAAGCGCGAATATACTCTCGCGCTCCGCGTATTTTGTTTCAAGCGCGATGGCGAGCAGCCTGCTCTTCCATTCCTTTTTCTCGCCCGCTCCGGTAACGGCGAGCCTTTTGCCAAGCTCCAGCGAGGCGGCAAGCGCCGCCGCTTTAGCCTCTTTTAATCCTTTTTCCCGCATCAGCTCCGGCACGGTCGCGCGAGCCAGGCCCTCCAGGCCTCCCATGCGCGACAGCAGGCCGTGCGAGAGGGCCATGACATCCTCGCCGTGCCTGCCGGTACGCAGTATCACCGCCAGCAGCTCGGCCGCCGACAAACTCTCGGGGCCGTGCTTCAGCAGTTTTTCGCGCGGGCGCTCGTCGTTATGCAGGCTTGCCAGGTCCATCGCTGAGATTTCGTCTACCTCGGCCAGAAAGGATTATAAGCCTTCTCAGCCCCGATTGTCGTTTCCGGCCCGTGTCCGGGGAAGACTTTCATGCCGTCGGGAAGATTTTCAAACTTCGTCAGAGAATCAAGCAGCACTTCCTCGTCTCCGCCTGGCAGGTCGCTTCTGCCGATGGAGCGGGCAAAAAGCGTGTCCCCGGAAAACATGACCTGTTCATCCCCGTCGCTTACAATGACAGAGATGCCTCCCGGGGTGTGCCCCGGCGTGTGAATCACTTCAAGCTTCATTCTGCCGACTGTGAAAATATCTCCGTCGCGCAGCAGTCTGTCCGCCCCGCGCACGGAAACTAACTCCGCCATCATTGTCGAAAGATTCTTCGACGGATTCTCGAGACATTCCGCGTCTTCCTCGTGTATCGCCACGCCGTGCGCCGCTATCGGGCGGAGGTCTTCAACACCGGCGATGTGGTCGTTGTGGCCGTGCGTCAGCACCACCATGTCGAGCCTGATGTTGTGCGCCTTGATGAAATCCGCTACATCCTGCGCAGGGCCGCCCGGATCCACAGCGAAGCCGCAGCCGTCGTCGTCCCACACGAGATAGCAGTTGGTCCAGAGTATCCCGAGAGGGAATCTTTTAATGTTCATATACTTCACTCCTTGGTATCTATCATAAGGGTCACGGGGCCGTCGTTTTGTATGTCAACGGTCATATGCGCCCGGAATATCCCGCGCGACGTCCGCACGCCCTCTTTTTCAACAGCGGCTATAAACTTTTCGTACATTTCTTTCGCGAACTCAGGCTGAGCCGCCTTCGCCCACGAGGGACGGCGGCCCTTGCGGCAGTCGCCGCAGAGAGTGAATTGCGAGATCACCAGAATTTCCCCGCCTGTCTCTTTGACCGAAAGATTCATCTTGCCGTCCGCGTCGTCAAAGATACGCAGATTTACGATTTTTTCCGCAAGTCGGCCTGCATCTTGCTGTGTATCGTCCGCGGCTACCCCAAGCAGAACCGTCAGGCCTTTTTTGATTCTGCCCACGACAGAACCGTCCACAGATACGGAAGAAGAAGTCACGCGCTGGAGCAACGCTTTCATGATACCTACCCCCTGGTCACTTCAAGTATTCCCGATATGTTATTGAGCTTTGCTATTATGCGGTAGAGATGCTCCAGGTCTTTCACCTGAAGATCCGCCGCGACGCGCGTTCTTGTATTGTTCACTACGCTTGCCTTGACATTGGAAATCAGCCCGTCCATGAGCGTAATTGTCTGGATTATATCCGCGAGCAGCGAAGGCCTGTCCGCCCCTTCGATTTTAAGGCGGGCCGTGTAGCGCGTATCTTTCGGGGTGCCCCATGAAACCGGCACGCGGCGGTCGGGGTCGCCTTTTTCCAGGTTAGCGCAGTCCTTGCGGTGAACCGATATGCCGTGGCTTTGAGTGACGACGCCTGTTATCACGTCTCCCGGAATCGGGCGGCAGCACTTCGCGAGGGTAACGAGAACTCCGTGCGCGCCGTCGACGATGATCTCGGAATCCGCTTCCTTGCGCGGCTGCTGCAAAGAGGCAGGCGGCGGCTCCTGCGACTGAGCTTTCGGCGTATCCTGCGTAATGCGGCCGAGTATACTGGACGGAGTATGGCTCCCTTTGCCGACCGCTATTTCAAGTTCTTCAACGCTCGAGTATCCAAGCTCCCGCGCAGTATGAGCGAGCTGCGGCTTAACAGTCTCGAGCGAATCTTCGGCGCCCTGACTTCTGCGGGACGCCTCCTTTTCAAGCAGCTCGTGCCCGCGGCGCGCTTTTTCCTCGCGTTCCTGGCGTTCCTGCTGACGGAACCATGCCTTGATCTTCGCCCGGGTTCTGCTTGATTTCGCGATTTTCAGCCAGTCCCGCGACGGCTTGCCCTGCGGCGAGGTAAGTATACGGACTATATCGCCGTTCTGGAGTTCCTGATCCATCGGTGCGATGCGTCCGTTTATCATAGTGCCGACGCATTTATGACCGACCTCCGTATGTATGGCGTAGGCGAAGTCTATCGACGTTGAACCGTTGGGCACCGAGACAACCTTGCCCTTTGGCGTAAAGACGAACACGTCGCTTGAAAGGACGTCAGTCTTGAGGTTGTCCATGAACTGCGCCCCTTCCGGAGTGTCATCGCTTTCGCGGCCTTCGGCCGAAGTTTCAAGTGCTTTGCGTATCCATGTCAGCCCTTTGTCAAGGTTGTCGATTTTCTGCCCGCCCTCTTTGTAGTTCCAGTGGGCGGCGATTCCGTATTCCGCCAGAAAGTGCATCTCTTCTGTTCTAATCTGGACTTCAAGCGGGTCGCCGTTAGGGCCGACTACGGTCGTATGCAGCGACTGGTACATATTGCTCTTCGGGTTTGCGATATAATCGTCAAAGAGGCCGGGAATAGGCTTCCATATAGTATGGACGAGGCCAAGCACCTGATAACACTCTCCGACCGTTTTTACAATGACGCGCAGCGCCAGAAGGTCATAGAGCTGTTCAAGCGAGACGTTTTTGCGGCGCATTTTTTCATATATGCTGTAAAAATGCTTCGGACGTCCGTTTATCGAGGCTTCTATCCCCTCGTCTTTAAGCCTGTTTGAGAGAATATGCATTGCATCTTTTATTATCATCTCTCGCTCGGGCAGTTTTTTACTGACGCGGCGCTTGATGTCGTAGTACATTTCCGAATCTATAATTCGGAAAGCAAGGTCTTCAAGCTCGCGTTTCAACTGATATATGCCGAGGCGATGGGCAAGCGGAGCGTATATCTCAAGTGTTTCGCGCGCTATCGAAAGCTGCTTCTCGCGTCTGTGCGACGATATTGTGCGCATGTTGTGCAGGCGGTCGGCAAGTTTGATGAGCACAACGCGAATGTCTTTCGCCATGACGATGAACATTTTGCGCAGATTTTCCGCCTGGTATTCTTCCACGGATTTGAACTGGAGCTTGCCGAGCTTTGTAACTCCGTCGACGAGCGTCACGACATCTTCGCCGAAACGTTCCTTCACCTGCTCGCTCGTGATGCTTGTGTCCTCAAGCACATCGTGCAGCAGAGCCGCTGTTATTGTATCGCGGTCCATCTGCATGCCTGCGAGTATCGAGGCGGCGCTTACCGTGTGGATTATGTACGGTTCGCCCGTGTAGCGTTTCTGGCTCCCGTGCGCTTTAGACGAAAAGACCAAAGCCTCGCCCACCGTCTTCATATCGTCTTTAAGCAGATACTGAGAGGCCTTGCTCCAAAGATCCTGCCAGGCGAGACGTAAAGAGACTACGCGCTGATCCTCGGGCAACCTTCCCCAGTATCCTTCCATGAGGGCGCGGTTTTCCTTTTCTCCTGTTGAAAAACCTCTTGCGCCGCCGATTTCGGAAAGATGAGCCGACCTGACGTTGACGGTGTTTTTCTTTTCTTCGCTCACTGGCCGACCGCCACTCTTTCAATCAGTTTTCCGGTTCGCGGGCTACCATTTTTTCCAGAACAAGCTGGAGTGAGGTGACGTTGCGCCATGTGTCCAGCCGAGGTTTGTAAACCCACCCGTCGAGCCAGCCGCAGCCTCCGCTGAACATATCCGCCGCGCCGAAGGCAATCAGCGACACCGCGCCAAGCGAAACTTTAACATGCTTGCCGTCTTTGCCGAGAGGCGAAAGCGACATTTTCCCGTTGTAGGGCGCGTAAAGCATCGGCGCCGGGTTGTCCATGCCGAAAGGCCCGAGCGCGGAGGCCTCCGTCCATGTTTTTATATCCAGATTCGCAGGGTTCCAGAGGAGCAGTTCTTCTTTTTCTCCGACTACTTTCACCCCGGACAGGATTTCCTCCATCTTTTCGCGCACGGCGCGCCAGTTTTCCATTTTCACGCTGAAGCCTGCGGCAAGGCGGTGTCCGCCCCATGTGTTAAGAAGCGGCGAAAGCTGTTTGAGCACGCCCACGGCGTCTCCGCCCGAGGGCATACGGAGCGTGCCGCGCATTATGCTGTCACCTGCCGAGGCGGCCAAGGCCACCGGCGCGCGTCTGTCGCCGCATATGCGGCTCGCGACGCTGCTGAGCACACCGACGGGCCATTCCTCATTGGTCAGGACATATCTGAAACCGCCGCTGTCCGACCTTTCCACCTGCTCCATTATTTTTGTTGAGAGTTCGCGTCTTCTGCGGTTCAGCGTAATAAGTCTGCCGACTTTCCCGGCGAGGTCATTGCCCGGAAAAAGCACATCGACGGCAAGATCCGCAAGATAGAGGCGGCCCGCCGCATTAAGGCAGGGTATCACCCGCATGGCGAGATCTTCCGTGTCTACGGACGAAGGCGTGATGCCAAGCTGCTCGATCAGAAGATTAAGTCCGGGGCGTGCTTTTGACCTTATCGAATTTATACCTTCGCGCACGAGCGCGCGGTTGAGGGAGGAGGAGAGAGAAACGCAGTCGGCGATGGTGGCGAGAGCCACAACGTCAAGGAGTTTCATGAGCCGGTGCCGCGGCATCAGCTCATTTTGCCATATCCAGCACCAGAGCACGGCTGTGGCGCAAAGGCATTTCGCCATGCCGTCGCCGCAGATCTGCGGGTTGACCAGAGTGTCGCTCAGGGCCCGTTTTCCTTCTACAAGATGATGATCAAATATTACTACCGGGATTCCGTTATTTTTCAGAATTTCAACGGATTCGACATCCTGCGTACCGCAGTCCGCCACGATGACAAGGTCGCATTTGCGTTTGGTGGCGACAGCCAGAGCCACGTCTTTGTGCAGACCGTAGCCCTGATTAAAGCGGTGAGGGATAAAATAGCGGACGTGAGCGCCCTTCGAGAGCGCGAGTTCCATTGCGACAGCGGTGGCCGATATGCCGTCTACGTCGTAGTCGCCGTAGACGACGACGTTCGACGACGAGTCCAAGGCGCGGACAAGAGAAACCGCCTTCGCGTTATCGGCTCCTAGATCAAGTTTTTCAAGAAGATTCGGCAGATAGGGCGCAAGCCAGTTCTCAACATCTTCGGGCAAGACGTCCGCGGTAACCCCGCGCATTTCAAGGAGAGATGCCTGAAAGGGCGAACAGTTGAACCTTGTCGCTATCTGCGCTGAAACTTCTGATTGTTTGTGTATGTTTAAGGACTCTTTCGCGCAGCGGACAACCAATGATTATTCCGCCGTTTCCGAGGGTGTCTCGCCGCTCTTCTGCTCCGGTGATTCCTGCGTCTGCTGCCTCACGGTAAAAGAGTCCAGTATGGCTTTCTTTTCCTGTTCGAGAGAGGCTATTTTTTCGTCTTTTTCTTTAAGCTGCTTCTTCAGTCTTGAACGGACCTCAAAGACGGAGAAAAGGGAAAAGAACCACATTATGGCGGCGCCGGTGGAGAAAAGCACGACTTCCCAGACTCCCTGCGGAAGCGTCCAGCTCCAGAAGATGAATTTAACTGTGACGTCGCCGATATTCTGAAACGCAAACAGTGCCGAAAGGAACATGGTAACAATAATCGCGAGGATGTAGCTTTTCAAAAAATATCCCTCCTGCGGCGCGGAAGAGCCATTCACCCGCGCCATATCTTCATATACAGCACATATGATACCATAAAAAAAATCTCTCCCGCATATGGCTTTGGGAGAGATTGTTTGTTTTTTAGGAGAAGATTAATATTTAGGCGAGCGCAGATACCAGAGAGAGAGAAGTCCGCCGGTTATACAAATCGAGCTGTATGTCCCTGCGATTATGCCGACCAGAAACGCGAAAGCGAAGTTGCTGATCACTTCGCCGCCCCAGATATACATGGCTATGACGGGAAGCAGCGTCGTAAGAGACGTGTTGATGGTGCGCGAAAGAGTCTGGTTGATAGACCTGTTGACGAGTACGTCTATACCCAGAGAGCGGACACTGTTCCAGTTTTCTCTTATGCGGTCAAGCACAACGATCGAGTCATTCAAAGAGTATCCGGCGATAGTAAGTATTGCCGCGATGAATGTGACCGATATTTCCTTGCCCGTCAGGCTGTACGCGCCGAGCATTATTATCACGTCGTGCATCAGAGCCACAACCGCCATCGCGCCGAAGCGGAAACGGAAACGGTAGGCCATGTAAAGCAGTATCGCGATAAGCGCGAGGGCAAGCGAATACATTGCCTGCATGCGAAGCTCGCCGCCGACTACAGGGCCTATAGTGTCGATGCGAAGCACCTTGTAAGCGCCGATGTCCGACCCCATGACTTCGAGAACCGCCTTGCGCACGCTGTCATCCTGAGCCTGGAAGCGCAGCAGTATGGTTTTGTCGTCGAACGCCTGTATAGTCGCGCTTCCCTGCCCTATTTTCGCCAAAGCCGCACGGACAGCGCCGATGTCAGCGGGCCGTTCAAACTCGATTTGCAGTACGAGGCCGCCGGTGAAGTCAACGCCGAAATTCAGCCCCTTGGTCGAAAGCAGCGCGACGGAGACGATAACCAGAAAAACGCTGATGCTGATAAGTATTTTTCTGTGTTTGATGAACGGGATGTTGAGTTTTGAAGCGTCAAAAAAAGTCATCTTACGCGCCTCTCTTCTATATAATCTGTTTTCTGCGCGCCGATAGCGCTACACCGAGGAGCGTGCGCGTGACTACGACGTTGCAGAAAACCGACGCAACGATCCCTATGCTGAGAGTAACGGCAAATCCGCGAATAGGGCCGCTGCCGAAGTAAAAGAGTATCGCCGCGGCTATAAGCGTTGTGATATTCGAGTCGAGAATGACGACAAGCGCTTTGCGGAATCCCGCGTCAAGAGCCGCCATTGTTGTTTTTCCCGTGCGCAGCTCTTCTTTCATTCGCTCATAGATTAAGATGTTGCCGTCGACAGCCATGCCTATCGTCAGAACCATACCTCCGATTCCGGGCAGAGTCAGCGTTGAGTGAAGCGCTATCATCATTGCGACAAGCACCAGCATGGCTGTGCAGAGGGCTATGTCGGCGGCCAGCCCCAGCATGCCGTAGTAGATAATCATAAACACAACGACAAGCCCCGCTCCGATAAGTCCGGACTTGATGCCGTCGTGCACCGAGTCCGCGCCCAGCGACGGGCCGATGGATCTGTTTTCCAGAATTTCAACGGAAACGGGGAGCGCGCCGGCGCGGAGCATAATGGCGAGGCGGTTGGCCTCTTCGGTCGTGAAAGAGCCCGTTATCTGCGCTTCGCCTCCGGATATGCGCTGCTGAACGACAGGGGCCGAAATAACGGTTCCGTCGAGGACAATAGCTATCTGCTTGTTTATATTCGCCGCTGTCGCGTCGTCAAAGAGCTTCGCGCCCTCGGGGTTGAAGGTAAGAGATACAGCCGCCTTGCCGAACTGGTCGAACGTAGTCTCCGCCCTTGTGAGATCGCCGCCTCCCACATACTGCTTTCCCAGCAGGTAGGCGCTGCCGTTTTCACTGTTCGCGACGGTCATCCCCGGGTTGTCTTTCACAGCATCTTTCATCTGCCCTATGTAAAAGTCCACTTCGTCTTTCGCTCTCTGCCAGCGCTCCTGAGCCGCCTTGAACTGCTCATCGCTGTCGTAGTTCGAGCGGACGGGTTCAAGCGGTATTCTCGGCGACTCGCCGAGCACCTGACGGAACTGAAGGACGGCGGTGCGGCCGATAAGGTCAATCGCGGCCTCCGGGTCGTCAACGCCCGGCAGCCCTATAGCGATGCGGTCGTCGCCTTCGCGCTGAATGATGGGCTCGACAATGCCGTACTGGTCAATCCTCGAGCGCAGAACGACAAGAAGCCGCTCGAGGCTGTCCGGCGTAAGCGGGTTCTCCGGAGTGCCCTTCGCCTGCAAAACGATATGAACTCCTCCGCTCAGGTCAAGCCCCAGACGCATTTTCCCTTTTATCGGGAAGGCCACCACTGCGGCTATGACGATAACGGCGACTACGACGATAAGCCGCCACTTGTCTCTTTTTAGCATCACATGCCTCCTCACCAGAAAAACGGAGCTGACCCCACAGATACCGCCCTCTCCGTATAAATGTCAGAATTTTTTCAGGACGTTGAGTTTTTGCCGGACTTTCTCTTTTTCTAAAAACCTTCGCCGACCTGGCGCGGCTTTTCTTCCGCTGGAGCGTCCTGCGTCGCTGCGGGCTCCGCGGTCTCCGCCGGTTTTTCTTCAACGGCGGGCTCTTCGGGCGCCGGGGCCGCTTCTTCCTGTTTTACAGGCTGTGACTGCTGTTCGTTTTTCTTGGATTTCTTTTTCTTCGGCTGCTGAGGCGCGGGCGTGCCTTCGCTCCTCTTCATCGAAACGGAGCTTTTGAGTATGCGGGCCTTGACACCTTCGTCAAGTTCGATCAAATAACTGTCGTCGAGTATCTCGCGGACTACGCCGAAAAATCCGCCCGCCGTGACTACCGTGTCTCCTCTGCTGATACTGGCCAGCATATCGTCATGCGCCTTTTGTTTTTTCTTCTGAGGCCTGATAATCATAAAATAGAAAATCACCGCGAAAATCGCGAGGGGCAGCATCATGCCCATTATTCCGTTCTGCTGTTCCAAAAAAACTCCTCCTTATATTATTCGATTCGCCAATGCGCGTAACAAAAGCTATTTTATCATGACATTGACATTCCTGACCATTCGCTTTACAGCGAAAGCTGTTTTTCCCGTTCTTTAAGAAAGAAGAGAATTTTTTCAAGTTCTACAAAAATGTCAACGCGATATACGAGAATCCTATCGGGAACAACGACTGTCGCAGGGGTAAAGGAAAGTATCCCTTTAAGCGTGGGGGAAGCGGCGGCTTTGTCGACGCAGGACTGCGCCGCCGACGCCGGTACCGCGAGGATGAGCACTTCGACGTTTCTCTCTTCCATTACGCGGGCGATGTCGTCGACGTGAAAGCAGTCGACCCCCATCAGCTTCCTGCCGACCTTCTCCGGGTCGACGTCAAAGAGAGCCTCAACGCTGAATTTATAACTCTGAAAGGCGGCGTGTCTCATAAGAGCCGTGCCGAGATTTCCCGCCCCGGCAAGAGCGACATGCCAGACGCGCGGAGAGGCCAGAATATTTTCTATATGTGCGCAGAGCCTGTTCACGTGGTACCCCACCCCGCGCTTGCCGATCTCCCCGAAATAGGACAGATCTTTTCTGACCTGACTGGCTTTGATGCCGAGCATATCGCCCATCTGCAGTGACGAAACGACCTTGCGCCCCTCTTCCTTCATCAGTATAAGCATACGGTAATAGAGTATCAGTCTTTCTACCGTCGGTTCCGCTACCTTCATAACGAACGCCCGTCCTCCTTCATCGCGAGACACCGCCTCCGCGCTTACCGCGTCTTTACGAAAAATTTCCCGTTCTTAATGAAATCACCATGGCTTCCCGTCATGGACGACCTGTCTTTCTTCTTTAACGGAATAAGCAACGGCGCCCCGTTTGAGCGCCGCTTCGTCGGCGCATTCCACCGTTACGCCGAGCACACGCCTCGGATAGGCGATCTCTACCGTGTCGCCGCCGCGCACCTCGGCGGAGGACTTGCACTGTCTGCCGTTGAGCCTGACGGCTCCTATTTCAATCATTTCCTGAGCTGCCGTCCTGCGCTTCACAAGGCGCGACTGTTTCAAATATTTATCAAGACGCAAGCCGCCACCTCCGCAATATAAGAAAAAGTATAATGCTTATGAACCTGCCGCGCAATAAAAGCCGCCGCGCGAAAACAAAAAATAAACGCGCCGCGGATGAAGTATAATTGCGCTGCGCGCCCCGATCACGGCGAGAGAAGAATCAGAACGTCTCCCTATTCTGCCGCCCGGTATGAACGGCCCCTGCGCGAAACAGAACGGGCCTGCGCCGCACGGCACGGGTTCCGGCAGCCTTAAACTCTACTCCCACTCGATCGTCGCCGGCGGCTTTGACGTGATGTCCAGCACGACGCGGTTCACCTGCGGGACTTCGTTGCAGATACGGCGCGCGACAGTATCGAGAAGGTCGTAAGGCATCCTTACCCATTCGGCCGTCATAGCGTCAAGCGACGACACGGCGCGCAGCGCTACAGTTTCGCCGTAGGTGCGCACGTCGCCTACTACCCCGACGCTGCGGACAGGCAGCAGAGCGCAGAAGGCCTGCCATATATCATTGTAAAGACCGGCTTTGCGTATTTCTTCTATGAAAATCGCGTCCGCCTCGCGCAGTATGTCGAGGCGCTCTTTAGTGAGTTCTCCGAGGCAGCGGACGGCAAGACCCGGCCCGGGGAAGGGATGGCGTTCAAGAAAATGCGGCGCTATACCCAGCACCTTGCCGACCCTGCGCACTTCGTCTTTGAAAAGATCATGAAGCGGCTCAAGCAGCCCCATTTTCATGTCCTCCGGCAGTCCGCCGACGTTGTGGTGGCTTTTGATGACGCCGCCGCCGCCGTGCCCGCTTTCTACAACGTCGGGGTAAATCGTTCCCTGAAGCAGCCAGTCGGAGCCTCCGAGTCTGCGAGCCTCTTCTTCAAAAACCCGTATAAAAAGCTCGCCTATTATTTTGCGTTTGCGTTCAGGTTCTGTAACGCCTTCGAGAGCGGTGAGAAAACGGCCGCCCGCGTCCGCGTAGCGGACGTTGAGGTTGAGCGAGCGGTATGTCTCCATTACCTGAGCGCCTTCGTCCTTGCGCAGCATTCCGTGATCGACGAATATACAGTGAAGCCTGTCGCCGATCGCGCGCTGCGTTATGACGG
Organism: uncultured Synergistaceae bacterium; assembly: GCA_964450835.1. GTDB lineage: Bacteria > Synergistota > Synergistia > Synergistales > Synergistaceae > Caccocola. The sequence goes on along the minus strand of CAYVEQ010000004.1, from coordinate 16,362 downwards.
CCGAAACGGTCGAGTCAACGCCTCCGGAAAGGCCGCATATAACCGTGCCGTCTCCGACCTTCCCGCGTATTTTTTCTATCTCGCGGTCGATCCATTCCGTGCCGAGCGTCCATTCGGCTTTGCAGCCGCATATGTCGAATATGAAAGCGGAGAGTATTTCCCGTCCTTTCGGCGTATGTGCGACTTCCGGGTGGAATTGCAGAGCGGTCACCATGCCGTCCTCCGATTCAAAGCCGGCCATCGCGCCGCTTTCGCTGCGGGCCGTGACACGAAAGCCTTCGGGCAGGCTCTTTACCTCGTCCCAGTGGCTCATCCATACGTCGAGTTTTTTGTCCCCCGCGCAGCGTGTGAAAAGGCGTCCGCCCTCTAAATTTACGGATGCTCTGCCGTATTCCGCCGATTCACCGCGTTCGACCGTCCCGCCAGAAGCGTGGGCGAGGAGCTGCATGCCGTAGCATATCCCGAGCACCGGAACGCCCGCCTTTATGAGTCCGTCCGGCAGCGAAGGGGCGTCCTCGTCAAGCACGCTGCGCGGGCCGCCGGAGAGGATTATTCCGGAAGGCTGTGCCGCTTTAAGTTTTTCTTCAGGCGAGTCCCAGAAAAGTATTTCGCTGTATACGCCGAGCTCGCGGACGCGGCGCGCAATCAGCTGCGTGTATTGAGAGCCGCAGTCAATTATAAGGATTTTATTTTCTTTTTTCATGACGCGGGGGAAATTCCCCTCACCTCCGGCATCGTTCGATTCGGCATAGAGTATGCCATAAATCCCGCCGAAAATCCAGCTTAATATCGGGAGAGCGCGTACAAAAACGCCGGTTTTGTTATTTTTTGACGATTATATATACTTCCGATCCGCCGCTGTAATCCGGTTCGCCGGGAGATGAAGTCACGGCGGAACATAGTCCTGTTTCCTTTGCCGTCGGCGTGAGGTGTTTTAATATTCCGTTTCCCTCTTGGAGCCTGCCGCCGCTGTATTTGAGCCGCAGAGTGTCTCGGCTCTGCGAGAGCGGGAAAGACGGCGCTCTCTTTCGCGCTTGGCAACGAGGGCGGGTCTTAGCTCTTCGGGAGCGGGAAAAACTCTTTCCCGCTTACGGCGGCGCCGGGATATTTGTCCGGCTTTTCCGTTTTTTCGGCAGGCCACCCGCCGGCATCGGAGCCGCACATGACGCAGGCGGTTTTCACGGTGCGCATATCCGACACGATTCGGGCCGCCTCCGCCTTGCCCGTTGCGGGGCCTGTCAAAATCATCGTCATTCCCGCGAGCAAACCTATAATTGTTATGACTATGAGCATTTCAACAAGAGTGAAGCCTTTTGCCCTGCCCATGGCGTTTGGAGCTTTTTTCATATGATTTTCCTCCCCCGCCGTTTTGTAAATCCGGTACGCGGTTCTTCAATGAATGATATTCGTAGAATAATTCACCGTTCGTAGCCGTCATATGAATGAGTTGACGGCTGAAACAGGCGGCATGAATACCGCGCACGCCATAAGGCCGGCTGTCACCCCGGCTGTCGCGGCCGCCGGAGGTTCCGGAGCGGAGCCGAGCCGTTTGACTTTTCCGGAAAACTCAGAGCTATACCATTCGGCTATTTTTTCAATCATTTCTCCGCTGCGCGCCGTCTCCCCCTGCCCGCGCCATCTGAACCGTCATTTTCGGGAAAATGCCGGCGTCGGGCGATTCGCTGAGGCTCCTGCCCGAGGCCGACGCATCGTGGACTCTTATCAGCGCCTTTCTGACCGTTCCGTTCCCCGCGGCGGAAGCGGCAGGCCGCGGCGGCGCAGGCGCCGGCGTGCCCTCGCGCAAAAAGCGCGGCCTATTCCAAAACGCAATCAAAGAGGGAAAAAAGGGCGTGCCCGCGCGCAAAAAGCGCGGCCATGGTGCCAAACGGCCTCGGCAGCGCGGTTTTCAGGAACATATCGCCGGATACTGGGATTTTCATAATTGCGGCACCGGCTGCCTCGCGCACACGTTCTCTCCGGAGCGATATTTTAAGAACCGCGGGGGCCGCCGCCGCGATGATAAATATCTTCCGGTCGGCTTGCGTCCGCAGGCCGACCCGAAACAGAAAAGCGCGTTATGGCGGGAAGCTCTGCTCCGGCGCCCCGGAAGACGCGCGAAAAACGCGCCTTTTTTCGCCGGAGTTATCTCAATCGGCGTGAGCCCGCGTCCGCGCAGGCCCGCGGCAGCCTCTCCTTCGCCGCGCGTTTCTTTCGCGCCGCGCGTTTTCGCGCAGCGGCGGAATATCATCATCTCGCCCCCTGCGACATAGAAAGACGCAGAACACGCGAAAAGTCGGCGGCGCGGCATACAAAAAGCGCGCGGGCGACGCAGCCCGCGCGCTTTTGTTTTTCAGCTTAAGTCTCGGATTCCGGCGGGGATTAGTAATCCATGCCGCCCATGCCGCCCATTCCGCCCGGCATATCTGGGCCTTCCTTCTTTTCGGGCTTGTCCGCGACAACCGCGTCGGTCGTGAGGATCATAGCCGCGATCGAGGCCGCGTTCTGGAGAGCGGAGCGGGTAACCTTCACCGGGTCGATGATTCCGGCTTCGATCATATCGACATATTCGCCGGTCGTAGCGTCGAGGCCCTGTCCCTCTTTGAGCGTCTTGACCTTTTCGATGATTACGTCGCCCTGCATGCCGCTGTTCTGCGCTATAAGATAGAGCGGCTCGGTCAGCGACTTGCGGATGATCTGGGCGCCGGTTTTGACGTCGCCTTCCAGTTTCGCTATCTCGGCGTCAAGGGCCTTCACGCAGCCGACAAGCGCTACGCCGCCGCCGGCGACAATACCCTCTTCGACCGCCGCGCGGGTCGAGTTGAGCGCGTCTTCGATGCGGAGTTTCAGTTCTTTCTGCTCTGTCTCTGTCGCCGCGCCTACCTGGATGACCGCCACGCCTCCGACCAGTTTCGCAAGGCGCTCCTGGAGCTTTTCCTTGTCGTACTCGGAGGTGGAGTCGGCGTGCTCTTTCTTTATCTGCGCCGCGCGATCCTTAATGGCCTGCGGGTCGCCGCCGCCTTCTACTATCGTCGTATCCTCTTTGCTGACCTTGACCTTCTTCGCGTGGCCGAGATCCTGCACATCGGCGCTGTCAAGCTTGCGTCCGATTTCCTCGCTGATTACGGTGGCGCCGGTGACGATGGCTATATCCTGGAGCATTGCCTTTCTGCGGTCGCCGAATCCGGGCGCCTTTACGGCCACGACCTGCAAAATGCCGCGCAGCTTGTTGACTACAAGCGTCGCGAGAGCTTCGCCTTCGACGTCTTCGGCGATTATCAGGAGCGGCTTCGCGAGCTGAACGCTCTTTTCGAGTATCGGGAGCATATCCTTGACGTTGGAGACCTTCCCGTCGACGATGAGAATGTTAGCGTCGTCGAGCACAGCTTCCATGCGGTCGGGGTTGGTGATCATGTAGGGGCTGAGATAGCCTTTGTCGAACTGGAGGCCTTCTACGGTCTCAAGCGTCGTACCCAGGCTCTTGCTGTCTTCAACCGTGATTACGCCTTCCTCGCCGACTTTCTCCATCGCCTCGGCGATAAGCTCGCCGACCTTCGTGTCGTTGCCGGAGATGGAGGCAACCTGCGCGATCTTTTTGTGTTCCTTGACCGGCACGGCCTGCTTCTTGAGCTCTTCGACCACTATGTCGGTGGCAAGCTCCATGCCCTTGCGGAGCTGCATTCCGTTAGCGCCCGCGGCGACGTTCTTCGTGCCTTCGCGGATCATGGCGCGGGCAAGCACAGTTGCCGTCGTGGTTCCGTCGCCCGCGACGTCGTTCGTCTTGGAAGCGACTTCCTTGATGAGCTGGGCGCCCATGTTCTCGAACGGATCCTCGAGTTCGATTTCCTTCGCGATGGTCACGCCGTCGTTGGTAATGGCGGGCGAGCCGAACTTCTTCTCGAGAACGACGTTGCGGCCTTTCGGGCCGAGGGTGATGCCGACCGTGTCGGCTACTTTATTGATTCCGCGCTCCATCGCGCGGCGGGCGTCTTCTTTGAAGAGCAATATCTTTGCCATAATTCAGTGCCTCTCCTTTCTTACTTCTCTACGATAGCGAGAACGTCTCTCTCTCCGATGACGAGATAAGTCTCGTCGTCAACCTTGACTTCGGTTCCGGAGTATTTGCTGTAAATAACCTTGTCGCCGACCTTGACTTCCATCGGCTGCCTCGTGCCGTTGTCAAGAATTTTGCCTGCGCCTACCGCGACGACTTCGCCCTCGACCGGCTTCTCTTTCACGGTATCGGGAAGAACGAGTCCGCCCTTCGTTTTTTCCTCATTCGGCGCCGCCTTAACTACTATTCTGTCTCCAAGCGGTTTAAGTTTCATAGGAAAATCCCCTCCTGTTTGTTTTTAATTTGTATTAGCACTCGCACTCGTTGAGTGCTAATTTTTCTTACCGCAGAAATTGTAATAACCGCCGGCGCTTTTCTCAAATCATATTATTACCGGATATTTTTAATTTTTGGCTGTTTTCTGTGTTTTTCTGCTGTTATCTCGATTTTACACAACGGATTTGACTTTTATAAATCTTTCGCATCCGCACCGCGCCAGCGGCCTTTCGCTGAACGGAACGAAAAAACGCCCGCGCGTGAAAAACGGCGCGCGGGCGCAAATAAATGCTCTTTCGGACAAATTTTAGAAAAGTATCTCGCGTTTGGCCGGCTCGGCCGACGCGATAAGGCGGCCTTTGTTGTAGGAGCGCAGAACCTCGCCTTTTCTGTTCAGCACGTTGTAGAAATTATCCCCGTCGAGGATGATGAAGCTCGCCGGGTTCCCCTCGCGGATTCCGTAATCTTTAAGATGGAGAGTCCTGGCCGCGTTGTGGGTGCAGAGGCGGTAAGAGTCCATTATCTCCTGATAGCCCATCATCTGGCAGACGTGCAGCCCCAGGAAAATCACATCGCGCACGTCGCCGGTTCCGAGCGGGTACCACGGGTCGAATATATCGTCGTGGCCGAAGGAAACGTTGTTGCCGTTGGCGAGAAGTTCTTTGACGCGCGTGACGCCGCGTCTGCGCGGGTAGCTGTCGAAGCGTCCCTGAAGGTGCGTGTTGACGAGCGGGTTGCAGACAAAATTTATGTCGCTCATGCGGAGCAGGCGGAAGAGCTTGCCCGTGTAGGCGTTGTTGTAGCTGTGCATGGCGGTGGTATGGCTTGCCGTGACCATGTCTTTCATGCCGCTCTCGAGAGCGCGGCACGCGAGCGTTTCAAGCCCTTTTGACTGCTCGTCGTCGATCTCGTCGCAATGGACGTCGACAAGCCTCCCGTATTTCTCCGCGATTTTCACGCAGCAGTTCACTGACTCCACGGAATACTCGCGGGTGAATTCAAAATGCGGAATGGCTCCTACGCAGTCCGCTCCCATTTTCACGGCGTCTTCGAGAAGCCGCTCGCCGTTCGGGTAGCTCATGATGCCTTCCTGAGGGAAGGCGACTATCTGTATGCCGACCGTATCTTTGAATTCGTCGCGCAGCTCGAGCATCGCCTCCATCGCGACGAGAGTCGGATCCGTGACGTCGACGTGGGCGCGGACGTGCTGCACGCCGTGAGATGCCTGCATGCGGACCGCGCGGCGGACGCGCTCTTTGACGTCCTCTTTCGAAAGTTTTTCCTTGCGCTTGCTCCAGCATTCTATCCCTTCAAACAGCGTGCCTGAAAGATTCCACACAGGATCTCCTGCCGTCAGGCATGTGTCGAGATGCACGTGGCTTTCGATGAAGGGCGGCAGAGCCAGCTTGCCGCTTCCGTCTATGACTTCCTCGCCCTCGCGCGGCGTCAGGTTTTTCGCTATTTCCTCAAATTTTCCGTCCGTTACGCGGATATCCTCCGCTTCCGCGGAGTTTTCTATAAATATATTTTTTACGAGCATTGTCGTCGCTCCTTTTTCGAAAAATATCAGGCGCGTTTGGCGCAGACGCGGTCGAGTACGACAAAGACCGCCGCCGCGACAAAGAGCGAGTTGACGGGCTTGATTCCCGCCGTTACGAATATGCCGACGAGCGAGCCGGCAGCCACCGCGATTATCGCGGGAAGGTTTATCTCGCTTATCGGCCTTTCGCTTTCGTATTCGTCCCTGTGCGTGAAATAGTGCAGGATAAGCACGGCGCCCACCGGCGGGATCATGCCCGAAAGCAGGTTCAGCATTCCGACGAAATTATAATAGAGCCACACGGCAAGGGCCGTGCCTACGACGCCGCTCGCGAGCACCAGCGGCTTGTTCGGGATTTTGGTTATATTCGAGACGCCGAGCCCCGCCGTGTAAAGCGCGTTGTTGTTCGTCGTCCATATATTGAGGCCGAGAGTCAGCACGGCGGGAACGGCGAGCCCCTGCAGAATGAGCACGTCGAAGATATCCGGCACGCCAGTGACCGCACCGCCGATTGCCCCGAAAATCATCATGATGGAGTTGCCGACGAAGAAGGCGGCGACTGTCGCGACGACCGCTACCGCCGGGGTGCGGGCGAAGCGGGTGAAGTTCGGCGTCGCTGTGCCTCCCGAGATAAAGGAGCCGACGACTATCGCTATTCCGGCGGCGAGAGTGATCGGCTTGTCCGGGGTCTGCGAAAAGACGTTCATGAAGCCGCCGACCTCGTTTATGCCCCAGTTCACCGAGTATATGCCCAGCAGCGCGATAAGAGGCACCGCTATGCTTCCGAGCACCGCGAGAGCTTTTATGCCGAGGTAGGCCGTTATTGTCATGACCGCTCCCGTGACGGCTATCAGAAGCCACATCGGGACGGCGCCGCCGGTAAGTTTCGCTACGGGAATGGCGAACATCGCGACTCCGACGCCGAACCAGCCGATTTGCGTAAAGCTGATGAGAGCCGAGGGCAGGTACGACCCTTTGCTGCCGAACGAGCGGTGCGCGAGAAGGTCGAGCGTAAGCCCCGTGCGCTGCCCGATGTAGCCGAGCAGTCCGCAGTAGACGCCGAGGAAAGAGTTGCCGAGAATCATCGCGAAGAAGAATTTTTCAAGGTTAAGGCCGATGCCCAGATTCCCGCCCGCCGTCATGCTCGGCGAGAAGAAGGTAAAGCCGACCAGAACGACCATCGCGGCCCACATTCCCTGGACCTTCATCGACGCCGGCACCGCCGACAGGGACCATTCGCTGTCTTCGACTTTCTTTTTCACAATTTGCTCTTTTGACATGAGCGCCCTCCGTTTCTTGACTTTTGAGTTATGCAACCGCTTGTGCATATTGCGGCTATTATATATCCTCCTTCGCTTTTTACAAAGTGCGGGCAAAAATTTTTTTGCGGGGTCTTTCGCCGGCAGGGCAAACGAAAGCGCCTCCGTTTTTCCCGGAGGCGCCGTTTCAAGAGCCGCGTTATTTTTCTATCTTCATCTTCCTTAGCTCGCGCCGCAGAATTTTGCCCGCGGGCGACAGGGGGTATTCTTTGACGAAGCCTATCTTGCGCGGAACTTTGTAGTGCGCGAGGCGTTCTTTGCAAAATTCCATAAGCTCCTTAGGCGTGACGCTCGCGCCTTCGTTCGGTATTATAAAGGCTTTGACCAGCTCGCCCGCGACTTTGTTCTTCTCGCCGACGGCGACCGCGGAACGGACCGCGGGGTGCTTGCAGAGCACCGCTTCGACCTCCTGCGGGTAGACGTTGAAACCGCCGACTATTATTATGTCAGTCGCGCGGTCCACTATCGTGATGTAGCCCTCGCCGTCTATGCGCACCACGTCGCCCGTGTTGAACCAGCCGTCCTCGGTGAAGCGCTCGCGCGTGTTCTCCTCGTCGCGGAAGTAGCCGTTCACGACCGCCGGGCCTTTCAGGTAAAGCACACCTTCGTCGTGAAGCCCGATCTTTTTCCCCTCGCGGTCGCGCACCTCTATATCGTAGCCGTCTAACAAAAGGCCGACCGTGCCGATTTTTTTCGTCTTTTCCGTTCTGTTGACCGAGACCACGGGGCTGCACTCGGTAAGGCCGTATCCTTCGAGTATTCCCGTGCCGAAGCAGGCGAGCGCGCGCCCCTCCATCTGTACGTTCAGCCTGTCGCCGCCGGTAATGATGAAGTCCACGCTGTTTATGCGCTCTCCGCTCTTCTCGAGAGCGCCGAGCAGAAAGGCCATCACTGTCGGCACGGCTATTATGCGGCTCACGCCCGCCTCTTTTATCGTCTTAATCGTGTTGTCGACGGGCACGAAACTCGGCACCGCCGCCTGCGCCATGCGGTAGTACAGCCCGAGCAGCCCGGAGACGGTGTAGCCGAAGGCGTGGAAGTTCGGCAGGACGTTCAGTATCACGCCGTCGTCGGATACAAGCCCCGGCACGTGCGGCGAGAGCGGGGCGAGGTCGCCCAGAAGGTTCGCGTGCGTGCAGCCGACGGCCTTGGGCAGGCCGGATGTCCCGGAAGTTGAAAATATAACGGCAAGTTCACGTGTTTCCGGCTTTCCGTCGCGCCCCCGCCAGTCGGGCAGAGGTCCTTCAAGAGGCGCCTCGACAAGAGGCGTGTCGCTCGTGAAGCCGGCCTCGCGCGCCTTCCGCGCGCCTTCGGCAGTCAGTATAACTGAGTGAGCGTCGAGCATTTTTATTGTTTCCGCGAGATTCGCCGCCCCGGCGCGGGCGTTGAGCGGGGCCACCGCTCCGCCGATGCGCCAGCAGGCGAGCGACAGCGCGAGGACAAGAGGCGAGTTCGGCAAAAGCATGACGAGCCGCTGCCCTTCGGAAAACCCGGCGGCGCGCAGCTTCTCCTCGCAGCTTTCGGCAAGCGCGCGGAGTTTCGCCCAGCTCCACCATGAGCCTTGCCAGTACAGACATCTCTTATCTTCGACAGCGCTCCAGACGGAATAAATATAGCTCTCAAGGCGGCTGTTTTTGTTTTCCGGCATTACGACACCACCATTCGGTTTTGATGCGATAATTATGACATATTAACGGAAAGCTGTATATCTTCCTGCGCTCTCTTATTTGCGGCGGATTGAGAAACGGCGCTGAAATATGCCCCTGTTCGCCTCGCAGTATATTATCGACGCGGTTTTGCCGAGCGGAAGGTGCGTCCTCGGATCTATGGTAAGAGCCGCGTGCGCGAGAGGGAGATTGCGCGTGGCAAGCAGCGTGTGGCGTATCGCCTCGCCGCGAAAGCCCGGAGTGTCGCGGAAAGCCGCCGCTATCCACATGACCGAGTCGTAGGAGAGTATGGCCGCCGCGACGTCGCCGGGCTGGCATTCCTCATTGTAGAGGCCGCGGTATTCGCGCAGCACGGAAATAATCTGCGGGTCAAGCGACGTGACTTCGTTTATCCACCAGCTTCTTTCGAGACCGGAACCGGCAAGGCCGGGCATACGCGTCGTAAACCCGTCGCCGAGCACGGCGGCGCGCAGCCCCGCCGCTTCGCGCTGGGAGAGTATGTCGCACGCCGCCTCTCCGGAGCCGGGAAGCATCAGCAAATCCGCGCCGCTTTCCGCAATCGCGCGCAGCGCCTTGTGATGCCCGCCGCCCCGTCTGTAAGTAAGTTCCGCAGCGACCTCGGCGCCGAAGCCCGCCGCCCATTTGCGGGCGGATTTGTATATCGCGGCAGACGTTTCGTCGTCGGAGTTGTAGTAAAAAGCGATTTTCTTCTTGCGCAGAGCCTGGGTGGCGAAATATGAGAGCATCTGCCCGCGCGACGCGGCGTCGCTCACCGGCGAGAAAGAATAAAGATAAGGCATAGACGACTTGTCAAGCAGCGCGTCGCCGAGAGGTTTCGGCGCGGCTACGACGAGAGGCGCCTCAAGGCGGTCGGCGACCGGCGCGAGAGCCTTCGCGGCGCTCGCCCGCCCCAGCACCATAACGAGCATATTTCTGTCGCTCATCACCTTTTCCACGGCCTCGGCGGCCGCTTCCGGCCCTTCGGGCAGGTCGTACCCTATGACCTTCAGCCTGTATTCGCCGCGCGAAAGCCCGCGCGCGTTGACCTGCTCCACTGCGAGCTGCGCCGCTTTCAGCTGCACATGCGAGAGCCGCGCCTCGGCTCCCGTCATCGGCGCGAAAAAGGCTATGCGCAATTCGTTTCCCTCCGGCGTCCTCTGCGTCCCGATCTGGAAAAAGAGAGCCGCGAGCACCGCGAGCGAAACAATAAGTATCAGCCCGTTGTAAAGGGATTTTTTGCGGATCCGCATCGTGCGGGGCCTGTTGGCGAGCCCGCCGGAGATTCTTTTCAGATTGCCGGGAACGGCCACTACCGTCGCGCGCTCCTCCGCCTCGACGTCGGAGCCGCCGTATTCCATCTCCATAAGCCACCCGACGAGCGCCATCACCTCGTCAGCCTGCTCAGGCGTAAAGCCGAGGCGCGAAACAAGCTGCGCGGAATAGCCCGTCTCGTGCTTCGCGTACTCGCGGCGCGAAGGCCGCCAGCCGCATTTTAGCAGAAAACGCAGCGCGAAAGTCAGATGAAAAGTGTCCTCGGGGCGCAAAGCCGAGCGATCCTCCAGAAACTGCGCGAGGCGGTCCGGGTCCTCCAGCATCCTTATCCCGTAAATGTCTATTATTTCTGTCAAAACTTCGCGGATATTGTCGGCCATCGCTCCACTCCTCACATTGGCTTAGTATACCCCAAAGAGAGCCGCATTTGAATTTCGCCTGTTGTAAAAATTTCTCTCCGATGATAATGTAAAGGCGGGGAGGCGGTCGCGTGAACATATCGGAAAAGTGCGCGCTCCTTCTGCTCCTCGCGGCGGCGCTGGCGCTTTCGGCGGTTTCCGTCGCGTGGTGGAAGGTCGACGCGCTTTCGGTAACGGAGGACGGGGGAAGAATATTATATTCCCTGCCCGTCCCGAACGGGTACAGATTCACCGCATATTACACACACTCGGTGGAGCTGACGCCGGTCGAGGACGAATACTGCGTCGCGGACGGCGCGCTGTGGAGCTGGCAGGAGCGCGTGAAGTCCTCAAACGCGGGAATGCCGAGCATCGCGCCGCGGAACGGGCGCTTCATAAACAGCGGCGAATGGCTTATCTTCCAGGGCGGACGCGTGCCGATGCCGCGCCTTTACCTGCGCGTCGGCGACGAAAGATTCGGCCGCAACCGGCTCACGCTGCCGCCGCACGGAACGTCTTTCCTCTACCGCGAAACGCCGGGCGCGCGGCTTGTCATAGCGGCGGAAAAACAGCCTCTCGCGCGTATCGCCGCGACAGGCCTCGATTCTCTCGAAAACCGCTAAAACGACATCCTTTCCATATACATGAGGACGGCGCCGCAAAGCGCGCAAAAAAGCGCGAACGCGGCGCGGCGCGGGTAGGCCGTGCTTTCAGCGGCACGTCCCGCCGCGGTCATCACCGCGCAAAGCGCCGCAGTCTTTATCCAGAAAAATATAAAATCGCAGAAAAAAGCCGCGCTTCCGTCAAGCGCGAGAAGCGGCGAAATATTCCACGAAAAGAGCAGAACCGCGACAAGAGCGGCGCAGAGCAGGACAGGCAGAGCCGGCCCGGCGCCGTCGCGCACGCCGCGCCCCGGCGCGAAACGGGGAAATTCAGGGAACACAGACAAAAACATAACAAAAAGACAGGCCATTGCGGCGCGCCCGAAACTGCCCGCGACCGTCCAGAGCGGCATCACGGCGTAAGTACCGAGGTTCCCCAAAGCACCGGGAACTCCGCACGCCGCGGCAAAGTACGCAAGTTCGCCCCACGCCGCGCAGAAAGCGAGAGGAAAGCCGAGCGCGCGGCAGACGCCGCTCCCCCGCGCTCCGCGCGGCGCGCCGAAAAAGCCGGAGAGCAAAAGCAGGATCGCGACGGCAAACCCTCCCGCGCGATGAGAAACAAAGGGCGGCAGAGAACCTGCCGGCACGAAATAAAAAGCCGCCGCGCAGCAGAGAGCCGAGGCCGCGCCCGGCGTCGGCGCCGCGGCGTAAGCCGCGCCGGACGGAACGGCGTAGTGAGCGCGGAGCGCGCCTCCCGCCGTCCGCGAGAAAAGGAGCGAAAAGCAGTACAAAAAGGCGGCAAAAGCCGCGCCCGATACGGGATTAAAAACGCTTGGCGGCATGAGACATCTCCACATTCAAAAAAAGGGCCGCCGGACGGCGGCCCTTCGTCGACTAAAATCTCTTATTTAAGAATACCCTTCTCGCGGTAGAATTTCTCCGCGCCGGGGTGCAGCGGGCAGGTAAGGCCGTTGAGCGCGCCTTCGAGCGTGATCTCCTTGCCCTTGGCGTGAACCGCCGCTATATCGGCCAGGTTGTCGAACATCGCTGTCAGGAACTGATAAATCATATCCTCGGAAACGGAGTCGTTCGTAACAAGGATAGCCATGACGGCCGGCGTCTTTGTCTCCTCTGTGATGCCTTTGTAGGTGTTCGCCGGGACGGTGCTCGGCACAAGGTACGGATACTCCTTCTGGAGAGTGGCGAGCGTCGCGTCGTCGAAGCTGAGAAGTCCGACGTCCTTCGTCGTGGTGAGGTCCATTATCGAGGCCGTCGGATAGCCGGCGACGACGAATCCGGCGTCGATCTGGTTGTCCTTGAAGCGGCTCGTCGTAGCGGCGAAGTCAAGGAAGTCAGCCTTCGCGAGGTCGTCGTATGTCAGCCCCGCGACTTTGAAAATAGCCTGGACGTCGCCCTCGACGCCCGAGCCGGGAGCGCCTACTCCGACGCGCTTGCCCTTAAGGTCGGCGATCGTCTTGATGCCTGATTCCTTCGTTACGACGGCCTGGATGTGCTCCGGGTAGAGCGAGGCGACGGCGCGGATATTCTTTACCGGCTTCCCCTCGAACATCAGCTGGCCGTTATAGGCCCAGTACGTGATGTCGTTCTGGACGAAAGCTATCTCAATGCCCTCGGTCGCGACGAGGTTTATGTTCGCCACGGAGGCGTTGCCCGTCTCGGCCGTGCACTGTATATTCCCGCCCTTCGTCACCGCGGACGCGATAGCGCCGCCGACAACGTAATAGGTGCCGGAAGTCCCGCCCGTGGCTATCGACATGTAAGTCGGAGCCGCAAACGCCGTCGCGGCGATTAAAAGAGCCGCGGCAAGAGCCGTAACAGTCATGAGAATAAATTTCTTCATACGCAGTTCCTCCTTTGGAATTGTTTTCGCAGCGCGGACCGCCCTCCGGGAGCGGCCCGCTTATCGCCTTTTTACGCTTTCGCCGCCATCTTCGCCTTCGCGCTCTGCAGCAGGTAAATCAGCACAAGCACGACAAGGCCGAAAATGTCCGACACAGTTCCCGGAATCAGAAGCCCGATAGCGCCCAGCACGGCCAGAACGCGCATATACCACGCGAGTCTGGCCTTGAAGAAGCCTATCGTGAACATCGCGAGCAGGAACACCCCGAGCAGAGCCGAGCATATCGCCTGGGCCATATAGACAGGCTCCGCTTCGATAAAGAGAAGCATCGGGTTATAAACGTACACATAGGGGACGATGAAGCCGGCGAGCGCCAGCTTGAAAGCCGTAACCCCCGTGCGCATCGGGTCGGAGCCTGCGACGCCCGCACCCGCGTAGGCCGCGAGCGCTACGGGCGGCGTCAGGTCGGCCGCTATCCCGAAATAGAAAACGAACATATAGGCGGCGAGCTGCGGAACGCCGAGAAGCAGAAGAGCCGGAGCCGCCATCGTGCTCGTAACGATGAAGTTCGCCGTAGTCGGAAGCCCCATGCCGAGGATAAGGCTCGCGATCATCGTGAAGAACAGCGTGAAAATCTTAGTCAGCGCGAGCGCCGCGGCATCCGCCGTCAGCTCCGCGCCGGGGGCGAGCGACACTATTGAGGACATCGCCGCGGCGAGCGAGCTGTCGGGCGACACCTGGGCCAGCGCGACAATCGCGCCCGCTATCTTCAGCGCAAGCCCCGTGAGCGTGCCCATGCCGACAATCATTCCGACCGTGGCGCAGGCGCATGCCACGCCTATCGCGCTGCGCGCGCCGCTCTGGAAAGCCTCGTAAATCCTCGTCGGCGTGAGACGCGTCTCCTTGTTGAGCCACGAAAGGACGAAACTCACAAGAATGCCGTTGAAAGCGGCCTTGAGCGGCGTATACCCCGCCAGCAGGAAATATATTATCGCGATGAGCGGTATCAGAAGGAATCCCTTTTCTTTAAGCAGAGGCATAAGAGGCGGAAGCTGTTTCCACGGGATGCCTTTGAGGCCGAGGCGGCAGGCCTCGAAATGCACCTGCACCATGACCGCGAAATAGTAAAGCAGAGCGGGAACGATGGCCGCGATGGCGACCTGGATATAAGGCACGCCCAGTATCTGCGCCATAATAAACGCCGCGGCTCCCATAACGGGCGGCATTATCTGCCCGCCCGTGGAGGCGACGGCCTCGACAGCGCCGGCGAAATAGGGCTCGTAGCCGACGCTCTTCATCAGCGGTATCGTAAACATGCCCGTCGTGCAGACGTTGGCGACCGAAGAGCCGGAAACCGTGCCCATAAGGCCCGAACTTACCACCGCGACCTTGGCGGGGCCTCCGGTCGACCAGCCCGCGAGAGCGAGCGACAGGTCGATGATGAACTTCCCAAGCCCCGTCTTTTCAAGCACGGCGCCGAAAAGTATAAACATGAACACAAATGTCGACGAAACTTCAAGCGGCGTGCCGAAGACGCCCTCCGTGCCGAGGTACATGTGGTTGACAATGCGCGCCACCCCGAACCCTCTGTGCGCCAGTATATCCGGCATGGAGCGCCCGAAATAGCAGTAAAGCAGAGCCAGAATCGCGAGGCACGGAAGAACGGGGTTTGAAATGCGCCGCGTAGCCTCAAGCAGCGTCGCGATAAGCAGAAAGCCCATAATCAGGTCGGTCTGTGTCGGCAGCCCCGCGCGCCCGACGAGGTCGTTGAAAAAGACGACCAGATAGAGAGCGCTTGCGACTCCTATCGCGCCGAGGATGAAGTCGTAAAAGGGTATGCCGTTCGTTTTCGAGTTTTTCTGCGACGCGGGGTAAAGCAGATAGACGAGCGCGAGAGTAAACGCGAGATGCACGGCTCCCTGCTTCTGCGCCAGCAGCAGCCCGAAGCCTGACGTGTAGAAGTGGAAGCAGGACATGGCCACGGCGAGAACAGCGACCAGCTTCCCCTGCCAGCCCGACAGAATCCTGAAGCGCGACTCCGTGTCGTACTTGCGCATAAGTTCGTCGAGATCGACTTTTTTATCCCCCGCGGCTCCCGGCGCGGCTTCCGTATTTTTGGTAATTTCAGTGTCGTTCACGGACATTCCTCCTTTTGCAGAGATTTGCGCGTACAGTCGTTTTTTTGGTGTTTAACCCCTCCTTACAGCCGTCGCGGGAAACGTCCCTGTGCCGCGCGGACAAACCGCGGCCTTTAAGCCGCCGCCCCGTGACGCCTGCGGAACTTTCTCCCCACGGCGCCATTATATACTTTTTTTTCGTCATTGTCAGCATAATAATTTGACAATCAGGGCGGGAACAAAAAGATTCTCGCGATAAATTGCTTTTTCAATCTCCGGAAATTTTATAAACCCGGTCTGTATCATCGTTAAGAAGAAAAAGACGAAAACGCGGGAAAGGGCGCGCAAATCCAAAAAAAACGGGCCGCGAGGCTCGCGTGAAAACAAAAAAACGCACCCGCGCCTGCGCGCGGAAATAAAAAATTGCGTTTTGACAACGTAGGCAAAGAGGCGCGGACGCGCGCGAAAAAACACGGCATTGCCGAAAGTAAAAAATTTCGCTTACAAAACGAGCGCGAAAGTGAAAAATTGCGTTTTGATAACGCGCGCGGAAAGTCGCGGCGCGGCACTATCTTGCCCGCGCGTCGGCCGCGGCGCGCTTGAACGGTTCCCCGCGCGCTAATAAGGCTCCCGCGCGGCGCAGAAGTCAGAATTTCTATGTCTGAATATGGTATTATACTTGACTTAGCTGATGAGAACGAGGTTATGCGCATGTATTCCGTTGGAAAGATAAACTTAGAAATCTTCAGGTGTATTACAGAAGATATAACCACCGACGAAGCGATTATTACCGATTCTCAGATTCAGCACATCAAAGATCATCACCCGAATGATTTTGAACGATTCTCAAAATATTTTTCTGTAATAGTATCTGAACCGGATTATATTTTCGAGGGCAACAAACCTGATACCGCGGTGATCCTGAAAGAAATTGCAGATGACTGTGAAAGATTTCAAACTGTTTTGCGCCTTTGCACATCAAAAGATCCCAGTGGATTCAAAAATTCCGTTATCACATTTATGAAGATTGACGAGAAAAGGTGGAAAAGATATTTGAGAACGAAAACAATTCTTTACAGGAAAGTGTAATTCTGCTATTCTATGCGTAGAAGAAAGGATTCTTTGAGGTGGTCAATTTCGTGGCAGCCACACGCCTTCCGGGCAAAAAGAGATGCAGGGGAACGCCACGCCTGCCAAAGAATCCTTTTCTTTTTTTATTGTTATCCGGGAAGCTGAAGCGCGCGGCTAATGCGCGGAGA
>CAYVEQ010000003.1:0-70959 GCA_964450835.1 uncultured Synergistaceae bacterium | reverse complement strand
AGTTGGTGGGCGATAGAAGAATTGAACTTCTGACCTCTTCCGTGTCAAGGAAGCGTTCTACCTCTGAACTAACCGCCCGACAATCAGATATTCTACATAGGGTTCGTTGATCTGTCAACACTTCAGCGGAAGTTTTTCGCCGAACCTGCGGCTTTTGGCGCGCTTCATGGAAAGGACCACCGAAATTATAATATAATGGCTTGCGGATAAATCTGTCAGGAGGGTGCCGCGTGAAGACTATAACCCTGTCGCATTACACCGTGAAGGATATCGAGCCCGCGCCGTGGAGAAAGACGTGGGAGAATCTTGTGAGTTTCGCCGAGAAGATGGCGCCGAAACTCGCTCCGCTCGGCTTTCGACTGAAGCTGCGCAAGGCGGAGATGGAGGAACTTACGCAGGATAATCTCATGTCGGCGAATATGGTGACGATTGCCTGTCCGGATAACGATACGCCTGAGACTCCGATTGAGAATCTGCTTATGCTTGAGCTTGATTTCACACCGTGCCCGGAGTGCAGGACACCTGAGGGACAGGAGTTCCCGTGCCGCACTTTTACGAGTTTCGGCGGAGATGTCTGTCAGGCTCTGCCGGAGGAGTTTTTCATGGAAGCTGCGCTGCGCGTCGCTTTTAAATCACATCACGACTGTTCTCCCGGCTGCGGCGCCTGCGGAGACTGCTGTGAGTAACTGCCGATAAAGGAGGGTGAACATGGCAAAGCTTGTTATAACGACAAAGGGCGGCGACAAGGGAACGACTTCGCTCGCGAACGGTGAGCGAGTCGCGAAAGACGACCGCCGCGTTGATCTTTACGGAACTATCGACGAGTGCCAGGCCTCTCTCGGAATGGCTCGGGCTTTCTGCAGTGACGAAGCTCTTGCCTCCGATATTTATTTTATCGAAGATTATCTCTTCGGCGCGATGGCATATTTCGCCAAGTGCGATTACGACGAGCCGGACCCGATGATTATCGAGAACATCGCGGACAGAATAAAAGAAGCTCTGCCCGACGATACCATGGCTTTTGTCCGTCCCGGCGACACGAAGTGCGGCGCGGCCCTGCACATTTCCCGCACTGTGGCGCGCAGGGCGGAGCGTATAGCGACGGCGCTTTTCCGCGACGGGGAGATCAGCGGGCAGAGTTATAAATTTTTGAACAGGCTCTCGGATGTCATTTATCTGATGTCGCTGAAGGTCGACGCCGACTCTAAGAAGCAGGGCTGAAAAAACGCCGCCGGTTTGACTCGGCGGCGTTTTTGTTGCCGCGGTGATTTTCAGGACTTTTTTTCTTCCTGACTCTCATCGGGAGAGAATCTTTTCCAGAGGCGTTTGAAGCGCTCTTCTATGCGGCTTTCGGCGCCGAGGCGGCCCGGGAAGTAGAAACGGCGTATTTCAGGAAGGTAGGCCTGAGGCACCCAATGGCCCGGCGCGTCGTGCGGGTATACGTAGCCTTCGCCGTCGTTGCGCAGATGGCTCGGCACTTCGAGTATTTTCCCGTCGCGCACGTTCTTCCGCGCAGCGGCTATCGCGAGGCAGGCGCTGTTGCTTTTCGGCGCTGCCGCGAGGTATATGACGGCTTCGCCGAGTATTATGCCAGCCTCGGGCATTCCGACACGATCCACAGCCGCCGCCGCGTTCTGCGCCATGACGAGCGCCAGCGGGTCGGCGAGGCCCACGTCCTCCGCGGCCAGTATGCAAAGGCGGCGCGTGATGAATCTCACGTCGTCCCCCGCTTCCAACATTCTTGCAAGCCAGTAGAGCGAAGCGTCGGGGTCGGAACCGCGCACGCTTTTGATGAGAGCTGATATCACGGCGTAGTGGTCGTTCGCGTCGCGGTCGTAGCGCTGTATCGCGCGTCCTGTGCTTTCGGCGAGTATCTCCTCCGTGATGGCGGAGCCGCCGCCCATGGCCGCGGCTGTCGCTGCGGCCTCAAGTCTGGTGAGCGCCTGACGCGCGTCGCCGCCCGATAGAGCCGCTATTTTTTCAAGCAGCCTCCCGTCGGCCGACACGCCCAAGCGGCCGAGGCCGCGTTCGCTGTCACGAAGCGCGCGTTCAAGAAGCGCTAGTATCTCGGCCTGCGAAAGAGGCTCCAGCGTGTAGACGACCATGCGCGAGAGCAGGGTTTTGTTTATCTCAAACCACGGATTTTCGGTTGTCGTGCCGATCAGTATGAGTCCTCCCGCCTCGACGGCGGGAAGGAGGACGTTTTGCTGTTTTTTGTTGAAGTGGTAGATTTCGTCTACGAAGGCGACGGCGGAACGTCCCGTCGCGGCTTTTGAGGCGGCCGCTCTGTCCAGCAGGTCGCGCAGCGTCTCGACTTTCGCGCTGACTGCGTTTATTTCAAGCAGCTCGCGTCCGGTCGTCCCGGCCATGAGGCGGACGAGCGTCGTTTTCCCCACGCCGGGCGGGCCGTAAAGTATGCAGCTCGGTACTTTCCCGCCTTCAAGCAAAAGACGCAGCGCCTTGCCGCGCCCCAGCAGGTGGCTCTGTCCCGCATACTCGTCAAGCGAGGCCGGTCTCATGCGCTCGGCGAGCGGTACTTCAAAGCGCAGCGGGGCCGTATTGCTAAAGAGGCTGCCGTCTGTCATGGTTAAATTTTTTTCCGTTCGAGGAAGCGCTGAAGATCCAGCGAGTTCTTCGGCGCGTTGAGCGGCTCCTCGCACTCCGTCACTATTTCAGCGAGAGGGAAGCGCGGTGCGAGAAAACCGCGCGCGGCCTCGTGCAGCGGAAGCCCCATGAATGCCGTGTCAAACGACGGATTTTTCTTCCATTCGTCGGGCGAGAGCAGACGCTCTTTGCCGATGAATATTTTCCCGACGCCAAGCGCCGCCGCGCGGGCCAGCCAGCAGTCTGTCGTAGGCGACGGGTCTGCGGGTAGCGCCAGTGTCAGAGCCGAGGCGTTGACGAGCCAGCGCTCGCCCTTGCGGGCGTATATCTCGCGGTATTCCCACGGCACGAGAGACTTCGGGCCGTTCAGAGCATTCACCAAATCGGTGAGTTTCGGGTAGACGACGTCAGCCCACGCATCCCATCCCGGCATCTCCCGCTGCACGAGAACGGCGCGCATACCGGCGCGGCGCGCTCCTTGCAGATCATAGAGAAAATCCCCGACGTAAAGACATCGCCGCGCCTCCGCGCCTATTTCCGACGCAGCCTCAAAAAGCGCCCTCGGGTCCGGCTTTACCCAGCGCGCGTTGTCGCGCCCCCATGTTTTTTCGGGCAGCTCAACGCCGATTACCTCCGCTGCGCGCTTTATGACGTCCATGCGGTTTCGCGAAACGACGCAGTAGGGCACGCCATTCTCATCAAGCCACGCCAGCAGCCCGCGCGCGCCGGGCACGACTTCGGCGCGTTCCGCTCCCGCCATCTCAAGAGCGAAAAGTTCCGCGAAGAAAGCCTCGCGCACGTCGGGAGCGAGAGTGCAGGCCTCTTCAAGAAGCATTGCATGCCTTCCTCCGTAATATTTTTCCCTAAGCGGCGTGAAATCAAGCCGTGTCTCGGCAATCACCCCGTCCCAGTCCAGAATGAAGCCCGCCGCGCCCGCCGGGGACCAGAAAGGCGATTTTATATCTGAATTCATGACAATCCTCCAAAACGGCACATACAACAAACGGAATAAAAAAACAGCGCTGACGCGCGCGGGACGCAATACCCCACGCAATGTATTATAGCGCAAATTTACAGTTATCTCTTTTACTGAGGACAAAAACGAAATGGCACGGCGGCGTCAGGCCCGCGCGAAGGCATGAAAAACCCCGCGAAGCCGTGCATGGGAGGCCTTGACCCGTTCCTGACAGGATATAGGTCATCGTCCGCCTGACTTGGTCGATAGACTGAGTATCTCCGCCGCCGCCGGACCGGATGCCTAACGGGATCAATTGTTGGCTCAAGACTCAACCCATACCGCACGCACTCAGCAGGGCAAAAAGATTAACTGCTTAATCCTTTGAAATAATTATAACCGCGATATGAAAACAAAACAAGTGGCGCGGCAAATTTCCCGCGCGAAAGGCGCTACAGCCCCGCGCCGAGTTCCTCCAGCTCGCCGCGCAGAGTATCGCGGAGCCAGAGGCCGACGTCGGACGAGGCAAGCATCCCGCGGTCGCCGTCGAGCGCCTCGAGCAGTTCGTCGGTGTCAAGCAGAAATTCCCTTCCGTTCACGACATGGCGGTACTTCCACCTGACGAGGGGCGAGCCCATAACGAGCGTCATGACCGTCGACGGCATATCGCCGAGCGGAGGCCTGTCGACGCTGCTTAAGTTGAAGGTCGCCGTGATTGTCGTCCCAACGCCGAGTTTTGAATCTATCGCAAGGCCTCCGCCGCACAGCTCGGCCGACTGGCGGAGAAAGGGCAGCCCCATGCCGACGCGCCGAGTCGTCCTCGTAGTGGTGAACGGATCCGTCACCTTCGCGACAAATTCCTCGCTCATCCCGCGGCCGTTGTCTTTCACCGAAAAGAGCAGCAGGTCATCCGCCGCGCTTTCCTTTATCGTTATCTCAATTTCCGTAGCGCCGGCTCTTGTGCTGTTTTCCGCTATGTCCAGCACGTGCGCCGAAAGATCCTCAAGCATTGAAAAAACTCCTCTCCGTCTTCGCCTCGTCGCTGCGTTTACAATAAATTTATATGCCCCGCACTTTTTTATATAGTATAATCATAACATGTGTAAAAGAGTTTGTTACCATTGCAACTGAGGAGGCTCTTTTTTCTTGATTAACATCGCGGTACACGGACATTTCTACCAGCCTCCGCGAGAGGATCCCTGGACAGGGACGGTTCTGCGGGAACCGACTGCGGAACCGGCGCACGACTGGAACGAGCGAGTCTGCGCGGAATGCTACACCCCGAACGGCAGCGCCAAACTGCTCGACGCCGACGGGCGCATCAGAGCGGTATTCAACAACTATTCAAAGCTGAGTTTCGACTTCGGCCCGACGCTCCACAAATGGATTGAGGGCACATATCCCTCGCTTAACGCGATTATAGCGAGTTCAGGCGCGCGCGCCATGGCGCAGGCGTACAATCACATGATAATGCCTCTCGCCACGGAGCGCGACAAGCTCACGCAGACCGTGTGGGGGATCGAGGATTTCCTCTACCGCTACGGACGCAAGCCGAAAGGCATGTGGCTCCCGGAGTGCGCCGTCGATACGCCGACGCTTGAGACACTCGCGGCCTGCGGCATTGAGTACGTGATCCTCGCCCCTTCACAGTGCAAGGCGGTGGTTTCCGCTTCCGGCTCCGTAGAAACGCCGGGCGGCGCAAATCTCGACGTCACGCTGCCCTACCGCTGCGAACTGCCGTCTGGGAGGTCTGTGACAGTGCTCTTTTACCATGCGGGGATTGCACGGGACATCGCGTTCGGGGGACTGCTCGACAACGGCGACGCTTTCAAAGAAACGCTGGTAAATACTGCGGCAGAGGGAGACGACCGCATACTGCTGACCGCGACGGACGGCGAGAGCTACGGCCACCACCACAAATTCGGAGAGATGGCGCTCGCGCGCATGTACGAGCTCGCGGCGGCGGATCCGCGCGTGGCGACGCCCTCTCTTGACGAATTTCTCGAAAAAAATCCGCCCGCGGCCCGCTGTATAATCGCCGAGCGCTCATCGTGGTCATGCGCGCACGGAGTCGAACGCTGGCGTTCGGACTGCGGCTGCAGCACAGGCGGAAAAGAGGGATGGAACCAGAAATGGCGCGGCCCGATGCGCGAGGCGCTTGACGCGCTGGCCTCTTCCGTGGACGAGCTTTACGAGGACGAAGTGTCAAAATACGGCGACCCGTGGCGCCTGCGCAACGAAGCCGTAGAAATCTACAAATGCGGCCTGCCATTCACAGAAGAGGAGAGGCTGGAACGCCGGGATTATTTCTTTGAGAGCCGCCTGCCCGGAATCTCGAAAGACGACTGCGCCAGGCTCGGTGAGCTTGTAGAGATGCAGAGAATGCGCATGTTCATGTACACGTCGTGCGCATGGTTCTTCAGCGACATATCAGGACCCGAGACGCGCCAGACGCTCTCCTGCGCACTGCGCGCCGCGGAAATCGCGGAGAGGATTTCGGGACGCAAAGACTATATTCCGCAGCTGATGAAAAACCTCAAAGCGGCAAAAGGAAACACTGTTGAATATCCGGACGCGGCCTCCGTCGTCAAGGCTTTCGCCGTGCCGCACTTGGAGCCGGAGGAACTTGCCGCAGAGGAAGAACAAACGGACAGATTGGAGAAGATGAATGAAATGATGCGATATGGCAACAACCTCGCCGTCTCGATGCTCGAATCGCTTGACAGCGACCCGGCCTTCCGCAACACGGCCTATTTTTCGATGGAAATCGCGCTGAAGCCTGAGATACCGACATACTCGGGCGGTCTCGGAGTGCTTGCCGGCGACATTCTGAAAAGCGGCGCCGACCTGGGAGTCCCGATGGTCGGGATCACGCTGCTTTATAAAAAAGGCTACTTCGCCCAAAAAATAGACAAGAACGGCCGCCAGACCGAGTACCCCGTCGACTGGAACCCGCGCGACTTCATGACGCAGCTTCCGAACAGAGTAACTGTGACGATGAACAAAAGACCCGTCACTATCGGCGTCTGGACATACACGCTGGTCGGACAGTCCGGCCACAAACTGCCGATACTCTTCCTCGACACGGACCTTCCCGAAAACACGCCGGACGACAGGCTCTTCACCGCCGAGCTCTACGGCGGCGACAACCGCTACCGCCTCTGCCAGGAGCTGATACTCGGCATAGGCGGCCTCCGCATACTTCGCGACTTAGGCTTCCGCAACATCAGGACATTCCATTTAAACGAAGGTCACGCTGGATTTCTTACGCTGGAGCTGCTCCGCGAGCAGGGATACGGCGATATTGAAAAAGTTAAAAAACAGGTCATCTTCACCACTCACACGCCGGTAGCAGCGGGACACGACTTCTTCTCATACGATCTCATCAACGACGTGCTGGACGGCAATTTCGGACATATCCTGCGCCAGCAGATAGGCGGCAGCGGACTTTCCATGACGGACCTCGCTCTCAAACTAAGCCGCTACGTCAACGGCGTCTCGCGCAAGCACGCGATGGTGAGCCGCGAAATGTTCGGCGACCAGTCGATAGACTGGATCACAAACGGCGTGCACACCACGACGTGGACGTCGCCGAGCTTCGCGCGCGTCTACGACCGTCACATCCCCGGCTGGAGCAACGACCCGTCGCGCCTCATGCAGGCTCTGCACATTCCCGACGACGAGATATGGAACGCGCACCAGTCAGCCAAGATGAAGCTGCTCGCCTTCGTCCTTGAGGAAACGGGCATCGAGCTTGACCCGGACGTGCTCACGATAGGATTCGCGCGCCGCGCCGCCACATACAAGCGCGCCGACCTCGTATTCACCGACATAAAGCGCCTTGTGGAAATAGGCGGCGGCAAGATACAGTTCATCTTCTCCGGCAAAGCCCATCCTCACGACGAGCCGGGCAAAGATATGCTCCAGCACATATACCGCGTCTCGCGCGAGCTGGGCACAAAACTTCCCGTCGTCTTCATAGAGAACTACAATATGGGGCCGGCGAAGCTCATTACCTCCGGCGTAGACCTCTGGCTCAACACGCCGGTACGTCCGCGCGAAGCCTCAGGCACAAGCGGCATGAAGTGCGTGCATAACGGCGTCATGAACTTCTCCGTCCTCGACGGCTGGTGGATAGAAGGCTGCATCGAGGGTGTTACCGGCTGGGCCATCGGACCGGAGCCGACCGAAAACGAACTCGTCGAATACGACGAGGCAAAAGACGCGACGGACCTCTACGAGAAACTGGAAAATAAAATAATCCCGACGTACTACGACCGCCGTGAAGAATGGATCAAAATGATGAAGCTGGCTATAGCAGTCAACGCAAGCTATTTCAATACTCATAGGGTGGTGCATGAATACTGTGAAAAAGCCTACGGCACTGTTTTCCACGGACACTAACAAAGAGACGCTGCAGGAGAATGCATATCAGATAAAGGCGCTGCACGTGGCGCCGGAGTGCGCGCCGCTTTCCAAAAAAGGCGGGCTGGGCGACGTGGCGGGAGCTCTTCCCAAAGCGCTGCGCCGCGGCGGTACGGACGCGCGCGTGCTGACTCCCGCGTGGCCGGGCGTGCTCGACAAGGCAAGAGAGGAAGGCGCGCTTCCTCAAAGGCCCCTCGGCGTTATATCCGCCGCAATCAACTGGCGCCCGGTGACGGCGCGCCTATGGCGCGCGAACCTGGCGGGACTGCCGGTATACATTCTTGAGAACGACGATCTTTTCGCAAACGAAGCGATATATCCTGAAGCCCTCGACGCGTCGTCCGCCGAGCCGATGATCTTCCTCTCGTACGCGGCTATGGAGATTGAACGCGCAGCGAAATGGAAGCCGCACATCATTCACTCTCACGACTGGCCGACGGCCGTTATTCCGGCAGCACTGCGCTGGCACCGGCACTACGCCTCAAAAGCAGCGGATTACTACACAGTTCACACGATACACAACATCGCGCATCAGGGGCTCTTCGCCTACGACTGCCTGAACGGCTGGGGATTCCGCCCCGACTCCTACTGGGGCGCATTCGAGTTTTACGGACAGGTGAATCTCATGAAGGGCGCGATAAACAACTCCGACGCTGTGACGACCGTGAGCCCCAGCTATTCGTGGGACATACAGACACGCGACGGCGGCTTCGGCCTCGACGGGGTGATGGCCGCCAACAAGCATAAACTGCGCGGCATATTAAACGGCATTGACTACGACATATGGAACCCGCGCACGGACAGGCTAATCAGCGCCCATTACGACGCGAAGAACCTTGAAGGCAAGAGAGAGTGCCGCCGCGCTCTGATGGAGAAATTCGGCTGGGAGGACGACGGACGGCCGCTCGTCATATTCGTCGGCCGCTTCACTGAGCAGAAGGGCGTCGACATAATGCTGGAGGCGCTCTCACGTCTCATGCCGGAAAGTATTTACGCGCTCATAATCGGCTCCGGCAACGACAACTACAACCATATGCTGGAGAATTTCGGCGCGAGACACACCGACTGCGCGCGCGCCGTCGCGGAGTTCAGCGAGGAAACGGCCCACATGGCCTACGCGGGCGGCGACATTCTGGTCATGCCGTCGCTCTTCGAGCCCTGCGGCCTCTCGCAGCTCATCGCTTTCGCCTACGGCACGGTACCGGTGGCGCGCGCAACAGGCGGCCTCGCCGACACCGTGATAGACGCCGACGGCTCGCAGGACGGCACCGGCTTCCTCTTCACGGACTACCGCACCGACGAGCTTGAAAAAGCTCTGCGGCGGGCGCTCGCCGCGAAAGCCGACACGGAGCGATGGAACAGAATCATAACCAACGCCATGAACCGCGATTTCTCGTGGGACGCGTCGGCGGGTGAATACGCGGCGCTCTATAAAAAAGTGGTGAAGTCCGAATAAAAAAGCGAACCAAGCCGCTCGAAAAGTCCTGCCGCGTTGGACGTTTCGCGGTGCGGCGGTTATAATATTTACTGTAGGAGAAATATAAAAGTCGGCAACATAAATTTTTAAGAGGAGGGGGAATTTGTCATGATCCACGGAAAATACGGACGCGTTCTCGGCATGATTCTTGCAGGCGGAAAAGGCGAGCGCCTCATGCCGCTGACGCGTTACCGCGCGAAGCCCGCTGTGCCTTTCGCGGCGAAATACCGCATCATCGACTTCGCACTCTCGAACATGGTAAACAGCGGCCTGTTTTCGATTTACTGCCTTATCCAGTTCAAGAGCCAGTCGCTCCACGAACATATAGGCCAGGGCTGGCAGTTCGGAAACGCGCTGCGCAACAGAGATTTCTTCGTCAACGTCGTTCCGGCGCAGATGTGGGACGGGGAGCGCTGGTATGAGGGCACGGCAGACGCGATCTTCCAGAATATGCATCTTGTTACGCTCTTTGACGCTGACCGCGTATGCATATTCGCGGCCGACCACGTCTATAAGATGGACGTCGAGCAGATGCTCGCCTATCACATGGAGAACAAAGCCGATGTGACCGTGGCGGCCTACGTCATTCCGTCATCCGACGCGAGCCAGTTCGGCTGCATCGCGACAGACGAGACCGGACGCATCATAGATTTCGTGGAAAAGCCCGCCGTTCCGCCCGAGATTCCGGGACGCCCCGGCTTCAGCTACGTCTCGATGGGCAACTACATTTTCGAGCGCGAAACGCTCGAGGAGTCGGTTCTCTCCGACAACGAGCGCAAGGAAAGTTCGCACGACTTCGGCCGCGACATACTTCCCCGCCTCTTCGAGGGGCAGAAACTGATGGCCTACGACTTCTCCACCAACGTCCTGCCCGGCGGCGACAAGCCCTACTGGAAAGACGTGGGAAGCATCAAGTCCTACTGGGAGGCACACATGGATCTTCTGCGCCGCGGGTCACCGCTTTCGCTCTACAACCCGCAGTGGCCCATCAGAACAGTATCGTACTCCGACCCGCCCGGATTCACCTATCCCGACAAGGATCACTCCTGCTCGGTCGACGGCTGTCTCCGCGCCGAAGCGAGCCGCGTCCTGGGGGCCTACGTGCGCAAGAGCGTGCTGTCGCGCAACTGCATGATAAACGCTGGCTCAGTCGTTGAGGAATGCATCATCGGGCAGAATGTCTTCATCGGCGAAAACTGCCGTCTGCGCCGCGTCATCGTCGACGCGCATAACCGCATACCTGACGGCACATCAATCGGCTTCGACCCGATAGCCGACGCGGAACGCTACCACGTCGACCCGTCGACGGGAATTGTCGTAGTCGGCATGCCGAACATACAGCTTCGCAAAAAGCTGCAGATTCCCAGCTCTTACGAAAACATCTTCTCGACCGACGGCTCGGGTTTCTGACGCTTGAGCAAACGCGAAAACAAAAGCCCCGCGCGCGCGGGGCTTTTTTCGTGCGCTCAGGGGGCCGTCGGCGCGTCAGAAAGCGCGGTCTGTTTTTATTTCAAGAACATCGCCCGTTTCCCGCGCTTCGCCGCGTTTCACTATAAGAGTGCGGCTCATGTTCTCCAAAATCATTTTCCCGCCGGCGGCGTACCACGCGCAGAGGCGCGCCGCGTCGCCGGAAGCGGCGAGCCTGGACAGCTCCGTCGGCCAGTCGGTGCGCTTTTCGGCGTTCAGAATGTCGAGCGCGACATACCCGCGCTCTGTGACCACAGCGGCTGAGCGCCGCCCTCTGTACTCTATCTCGACAAGCTTCATCAAAGCACCTCCGCTCGATTTTTTCTTTCTAATTATAGCGCGCCGCCCGCGCGCGGGCCGGCATACGGGAGCCGTTTCTCTTTCTCAAATCTTTTCGCACCCGTTTGCGGTTCGCGCGCTCCCGCGCGGAAAAGTCTGTTTCGTCGCCGCCTTTCACTCACTCACGCGGGCGCGATAAGCGCGTGCCGCGAAGGCCCGGATTTCTCTTGACAACTCGCGCGCTGCGTAGTAATCTTCACCAAGTTGATAGAGAAGGTGATGTTTATGCTAATCACACAGAAATGCCAGTACGCGCTGCGAGCCATATACGAGCTGGCGCTGCACGGCGACAGCGGCCCCTGCAAGATCGGAGCGGTCGCGGCGTCGCAAGGCATTCCTGCGCGCTTTCTCGAAAACATCTTAAACAGTCTGAAAGGCGCGGGCTTTGTCGACTCGGCGCGAGGCAAGGACGGAGGATATTTTCTCGCGCGTCCCGCCTCGTCGATAACTGTCGGCGAGGTTATACGCTTCGTGCAGGGCAACCTGAGGCCTGTCGAGTGCGGCGAGGGAATGGAGGACGAATGCTCTGTCTACGGGAGCTGCGTTTTCCGCCCGCTCTGGGACAGGGCTCATAAAGCGCTTGAAAGCGTATACGAAGGCACGACCTTTCAGGATCTGGTGGATCAGTCGGAGGAAAGCCGCGGCGCGCCGGAGTGCCGCTGCGGCGGAAAGAATAACATTAAGAGTGCTATGAGGTGACGGAGATGGAATTGCGCGAAGTTTATCTTGATAATTCTGCTACGACGAGGGTGGATCCGAGAGTCACGGAGGCCATGCTTCCGTATTTCTCGAGCCGCTACGGCAACCCCAACAGCCTGCACAGGCTCGGGCGCGAGGCGCGGGCGGCGGTCGACGGGGCGCGCGCCTCGGTCGCGGCGCTCATAAACGCCGAGCCGACGGATATAGTTTTCACAGGCGCGGGCAGCGAGGCGGACAACCTCGCCATCAAGGGCGCGGCGTGGGCGCTGCGCGAGCGCGGCAAAGGGAACCACATCATAACGAGCGCGATTGAGCACCACGCTATCCTCGACACCGTAAGGTGGCTCGGCAAAATGGGCTTTGAATACACTATCCTTCCCGTCGACTCGCGCGGCATGGTTTCGCCCGGCGAGCTTGAAAAGGCCATTCGCCCCGATACGATTCTCGCCACCATAATGACCGCTAACAACGAAATCGGCACGATTCAGCCCGTGAAGGCACTGGGCGAGGTCTGCCGCGCCCACGGCGTGCTCTTCCACACGGACGGCGTGCAGGCCGCGGGGCACATCAAAATCGACGTGAAAGAGCTGCCGATTGACATGATGACGATGGCAGCTCACAAAATGTACGGCCCCAAAGGCTTGGGCGCTCTCTACGTAAAGCGCGGGATAAAGCTCATACCTACGCTGCACGGCGGCGGGCAGGAGTTCGGTCTGCGCTCCGGCACCGAAAACGTCCCCGCGATCGTGGGATTCGGCAAGGCGGCGGAAATCGCAAAAGAGCGGCTCGCAGACGGCGCGGACGAAAAACTGTCGCGTCTTCGCGACTACCTTATAGAAGGCGTGCTTTCCCGCATCCCCGAATCGCATCTGACAGGAGCCAGAGGACGCGACCGTCTGCCGTTCCATACCAGCTTCACGATAAAATACATCGAGGGCGAAGGCATGCTGCTGCTTCTCGACGCGGCCGGCATCGCGGCTTCAAGCGGATCCGCCTGCACGTCCGGCAGCCTCGAGCCGAGCTACGTTCTGCTCGCCCTGGGGCTTGACCACGCGACCGCGCACGGTTCCGTCCGCATGACACTGAGTCACGAGACGACAAAAGAGGACATCGACTATGTACTTGAAAAATTCCCGAAGATAGTCGAAAAGCTCCGCTCTATGTCGCCGTTCTATAATGCGAAGCAATAAGGCGAGGAGGAGTACGGAATGTACAACCAGAAGGTAGTTGACTATTTCATGAACCCGCGCAACGCGGGGCGCATCGACGACGCTGACGCGACCGGCATAGTCGGCAACCCCAAATGCGGCGACGTTATGAAAATCTATCTCAAAATAAATCCTCAGAACGAAATCATAGACGACATCAAATTCGAGACTTTCGGCTGCGCCGCGGCAATCGCGACAAGCTCAATGGTGACGGAGCTGGCGAAGGGGCGCACGCTCGGCGCCGCTCTTAAAATCACCAACAAAGAAGTCGCGGACGAGCTGGGAGGATTGCCGGCCGTGAAGCTCCACTGTTCGCTGCTCGCCCAGGAGGGACTGCAGGCTGCGGCGGCGGATTACTATATGCGCCGCGACGGGAAGCTTCCCGAGGGGCTTACTGTGCCGTCGACATGCACCACATGCGGCAGCGCGGCCGCGGCGGAAGAAGAGGAAAGATTTGTGAGCGAGCATGACAGAGTCGCCGAATAACGCGCCGGCCAAAGGGCGGGTGATCGCAGTCTGCAGCGCGCCCGAAAAAGGCATGATCAAGCGCGACATCGGCGAAGGCACGCTGATTGAGGGAATAGGCCTCGAAGGGGACGCGCACGCCGGATTCATGCACCGTCAGGTGAGCCTGATAGCTATGGAGGATATAAGGACGATGATGGCGAAGCTCCCGAACCTCGTTCCCGGCAGTTTCGCAGAAAACCTTACGACGGAAGGCTTCGACCTCGGCGCTCTGAAAATCGGCGACCGTCTCCGCGTCGGGGAAACAGTGCTTGAAGTGTCGCAAATCGGCAAGGAATGTCACTCGCGCTGCGAAGTATTCAAACAGAGCGGGGAATGCATAATGCCGAAGAAGGGTATCTTTACAAAGGTACTCAAAGGCGGGCGTGTAAAAAAAGGCGACACGATAGAATACGCGAAATAACGCAAAGACCGCCGCAAGGCGGCCTCTTTTCTAACGTGTCACGAAAGGCAATACGATGAACCGTAAAGAGGAACACACTCACGAAGACGGCCTCGCTCACGGCCGCGACGGCAGCTGCGGCTGCGCCTCCTGCCGCGCCGCCGGGCGCCCGCTTCCGGAAACTGAGGAGGACGAACTGCGCGAAAATACGAAGTTCCGCTGCGAAATAACTTTCCTCGCCGCGGCTTTCGTGATATTCTTCGCCGCTCTCACTGCGGAAGAGCTTCATCTTTTCCGCGGCGAAAGCGCGCGCGTGTCGCTGCAGACGATATTCGCCGTCCTTTACATCATAACCGGGCTGCCTGTGCTCAAAAGCGCGGCCCGCGCCATGGCGCGCGGCGACATATTCAACGAGTTCACTCTCATGAGCGGGGCCACGCTCGCCGCCTTCGCGATTGGCGAAAGCTGCGAAACCGCAGGAGTCATGATCTTCTACCGTCTGGGAGAAGTCATTCAGGAGCGCGCGATCTCAAAATCACGCCGCGCGATAAAGCCGCTGCTTTCGGAAAAACCAGCCGGAGCAGGCGGCGCGGCGGACAGCCCGCCCGACGAGTTCGCTGCGGCGCGGGAGCGCGACACGGCACGGAAAGACGCCGGGCAGACGCTGCGGAGAGAGCGCTTCATCACGAGATTCGCGAGATGGTACACTCCCGCGGTCTTTCTCGCCTCCGCCGCCGTGATGCTGCTTCCCCCTCTTGCACTCCGCGCCCCGTGGCACGACTCCATATACCGCGGGCTGGTGCTGCTTGTGATTTCCTGCCCCTGCGCGCTCGTCATTTCGATACCTCTCGGATATTCTGGAGGCATAGGCGCTGCTTTAAGACAGGGGATACTGGTCAAAGGAGCGGAGGTATTCGACGCGCTCTGCAAAGCCGAGATTGCCGTATTCGACAAGACGGGAACGCTGACCTCGGGACGCTTCAAAATATCGGACATCTCCCCCGCAAAGGGTGTAACCCGCGAAGAGCTGATTCGCACAGCGGCCCTCGCGGAAACCGGCTCGCCTCACACCGCGGCAAGAGCCATAACCGAAGCGGCGGGAACCGCTTACGCGCCGCTGGTGGCAACCGTCACGCGAATTTCCGGCAAAGGCGCGATATGCCGCGCTGGAGGCGACACGATAATCTCGGGCAGCGCCGCATTGCTGTCGGAACACGGCAAGACCCCGCCGCCCGCCGCGCCGCAAGGCACGGTTACCTACGTAATGAAAAACGGACGCTTCATAGGTTCGATAACAGCCGACGACGAAGTGCGTCCCGACTCCGTCGAAACGGTGAAAACTCTGCGGGCTCTCGGCATAAAAGAGATTTATATGCTGACCGGCGACGGAGAGGAGACGGCCTCCCGCGTCGCGCGCGGGCTGTCGCTCGACGGGTGGCGCTCCGAACTGACGCAGGGGGACAAAAGATCGGCTCTGCACGAGATCTGCGGCGGCAAGATAAAAAAAGCTCTCTACGTTTGCGACGGAGGTTGCCGCGAAGCCGGCGACGGCCCGCTGATTGTACTGCATAAAAAAAGCGGCTCGACCGAAGGCTTCGTCCCTCCCGATGCGGCCGAGACGGCAAGCGCCGTCATACTTGACGACTCGCCGGCAAAGATCGTGACTCTTTTGCGCATAGCGAAAAAGACGCGCGCGATCGTTTGGGAAAACGTCGCTCTCGCGTTCGGCGTAAAAGGGCTCTTACTCGCCCTCGGCGCGTCAGGCGGCGCTGGACTTTGGGAGGCGGCGTTCGCCGACGTCGGCGTCGCGCTCATGGCGATACTCAACGCAACGCGCGCAGCCCGGCTGGAATAAAGAATTTCCCGCGCGGCCGCGCCCCGCGTTTTTCTCTTGTCCCGCAAAACGGCAAACAGCTGCGGGCCGCGCCGCTTCTGGCACATCCGGCTCTATTTGACACATTCCGGCGCGGCGGCTAATATTCAAACCGCGGCAGAAAGGACGCTTCGGACAGAACGTCCTTCAAGATTTGCTTAAAAGGGAGATGCTCTCAGTGGCACAGGAAAACTGTTCGCGCGACTGCGAAAACTGCCGGGAGAAATGCCCCGGCGCCGAAAAGCCCGATTTCAGCGTCGCGGCGCACCCTCTCAGCAGCGTTAAAAAAGTCATAGCCGTCGTCAGCGGCAAAGGCGGCGTCGGCAAATCACTGGTCACGGCTCTGCTCGCGTCGGCGATGCAGAAATCTGGCCGTCAGTGCGGAATACTCGACGCAGACATAACGGGGCCGTCGATTCCGAAAATTTTCGGCGTTGAGGCTCTTGCCTCGTCAAACGAATCCGGCATACTGCCATGCGTCACGCGCGGCGGCGTCGACATAATGTCCGTGAATCTCCTTATGGAGGACAAGGCCACGCCCGTCCTCTGGCGCGGCCCCGCGATTGCCGAGGTGGTAAAACAGTTCTGGAGCCGCGTCATATGGAGCTACGAGGACTGCCTCCTTGTAGATATGCCTCCCGGCACGGGCGACGTGCCGCTCACTGTCTTTCAGTCGCTGCCGGTCGACGGCATAATAATCGTAGCCTCTCCGCAGGAGCTCGTCTCGCTTATTGTCGAGAAATCCCTGCGCATGGCAAAAGAGATGAACATCCCGATTCTGGGGATTATCGAAAATATGAGTTACGCTGAATGTCCCGGCTGCGGCAAAAAAATAAAAATTTTCGGCGAAAGCCGCGCGAGAGAGACAGCGGCGAAATACGGAATAGATTTCCTGGGTGAAATTCCCCTGTCGCAGGAGATCGCGTCTCTCTGCGACGCGGGCAATATCGAGTATTACTCGGCTGACTTCCTGTCCAAAGCCGTTGAAAAAATAGAATCTGCGGGCGCGAAAGATTAAAGACGCCTAAGACCGCGCGGCGTAATTTTTTTCAGTAAAGCAGAAGCGTCGCGGCTGCTCCCCTTTTTCTTCGCGTTATATCAGACCGCGCCCTAAGAGCGCTTCGCTTATACAGAAGGTGTAAAATGAACAAAAAGAATTTGAAGATGAAACCGGTCGGGAGCGAGTACATGGAACAGTACAACGCCTTGCTCCGTTACGTCTTTCAGGTGACTGACCAGGAGCTGCACTCCGTAGGCTGGCAGGAGAAGGAGATTATCCGCGCGAAGTTCCCGACGATGAAAAAGGCAGACGTCATAGGCTGGTTCGACAACGATATGCTCGTGTCGCAGGCGGCGGTCTATCCGATGCGCGTGCGCGTTTTCGGCAGGACGTACAATATGGGAGGACTGACAGGCGTCGGAACATACCCCGAGTACTCCAACATGGGGCTGATGCATAAACTGCTCGAACAGGCGCTGAAGAACATGAAAAGGCGCGGGCAGTACATTTCATATCTTTATCCCTATTCTATTCCCTATTACAGGCGCAAGGGCTGGGAGATAATCTCCGACAAAATATCCTACGAGATAGAGGATTACCAGCTTCCGAAGAGCCGTCAGGTCGCGGGAAACGTGCGCCGCGTGAAGTGGGACGGCCCCGAGCTGAAGGAAACATACGAACGCTACGCGATGCGCACCCACGGGGCGGTGCTGCGCGACGAGCTTGCGTGGAACGAGTACTGGCTCTGGGACTCCGACGACATCATGGCGGCCGTTTACTACAACGACGGCGGCGAGCCGGACGGCTACGTCATATACTGGATCGCCAACGAGATTTTCCATATCAAGGACATGATTTTCAACAACGAGGACGCGCGCATCGGCCTGTGGAATTTTGTCGCCGCGCACTTCTCAATGATCGATCAGGTGTGCGGCGACACATACACCGACGAGCCGCTTGCTTTCCTGCTTGAGGACGCGAGCATAAAAGAGACTATCTCGCCCTATTACATGGCGCGCATCGTGGATTTCCGCTCTTTCGTCGCCGATTACCCCTTTAAGCCCGACGTCGTGGACAGAGAGTGGAAGTTCACACTCTCGGACCCGATTATGGAATGCAATCAGGGGAGCTTCCGCCTCGCGATTTCAAAAGATGGCGCGGGGCGCGCCGAGCGCGTGGAGGAAAAGTACGCCGACGCGATAAATATACAGACCATGACGACTATGCTGATGGGCTACAAGCGCCCGGATTATCTCGCGAAGATCGGGCGGATACGCGCGGACGGCAGCGTTATCGATATGCTCGAAGACTCAATCGAGCAGCAGACTCCCTATATTTCCGATTATTTCTAGACCCCGCCGGGCGCGAACTTCAACGCTTTGTATTAACAAACCGCAGCATCAAGCCGGACAACCGCAGCCAAGCCTGCCGAAGCCGGCGGAGCGCGTACAGCTCGTCAGGAAACGCGTCAAAATAACTTCCCCGCCGCGCCTGGCACTTCCCGCTCGGCCTCACGTTTTAGAAAAATCAGCCGCCTCCGGAATCCTCGTCTGCGGCAAACGCGATTGTGAAACGCGCGGCAATACAGTGCGCCGTTGTAATCAAATCTGAAACATGCAATTACCGTTCGACAGCCAGTCGTCTGTGGGCTTCGCAGAATGCTGGCTCGCCAATGAACGCAAACGAACAAAGCCCGCCCGCATGGCAAAAAGACTTGGGGGATTTTTGCCCCCTCACTTAACGACGGCCGTATCGGCGTATGGCTTTCTCGTCCGGAAATACTGCCTGACGGCCGCGGCCTTTACGCCAAGCAGCCTTTCCCAGTATTCCTCCTTGCCTTCGACGTTCCAGTGAACCCTTCGCGTATATTCTCCCAGATCAAGAGGCGTGCCGTTTTCAAGAATATCAATCTGCACCTTGTGTTCTTCCCAAAAAATTTTTTCCCATTTCAATAAAGCGGGCAGGCTTCTCTGCGGAAAGTCGTAGATGCGCTCGCGGAGCCTGACGAGCTGATTGACGATACTGCCGTTGGGACACTGCTCAATCACTATCATATGGAACCTGTTGTTAAGGTCTTGCGGGATGGGCTTGTTGTTGTCAAAATGCCACGCCGCGCGCAGCAGCATTTCTTTCATTTCGGGAATACACCTTACACGCGCGTTATAAAAGGCAAGCTCATAGGCCAACCCTTCCAGCGCTCCTGCCAGTTCCTGAATCTCCATGACCTCTTCCAGCGAAAGCTCGCGGACCACAACGCCCTTGCAGGGGATAATCTTAACCAGTCCCTCCGATTCAAGCTGTATCATACAGTCTCTGTACGGAGTGCGGCTTATATTGAGCTCGTCAAAAATTTCTTTTTGATTTATCAAGCATCCGGCCTTGAGTTCGCCGGAGTTGATTTTTTTCTTGATATAGCCGTAAAGCTGCTCTCTTAATGATGCGTTATGAAAATATGACATCTGCTTACCTCTTCGCGCCTTGACAAAAATTTTTACTGAGTATATCATAATATATGCAACATGCTACATGCTGCATACGGCATCAGGTTATCAGTAAGCTGTCCGGAATTATGCCGCGGCAGCCGCAGTGTCAAAATTATCTTTTTTGAGGCAAGCCCACATGGAGGCCTGTGTCGATGGACACCGTTTATAGAAATGTTGCGGAAAAATTTGAAATCCCAGAGCTTGCTCGCCCATATATTGACATGTTTCTGAGGCGCGGCGAACTCGCGTTAATCGAAAAGATGGAAAGCCGCGGCTATGAAGAAACGGAACTGCTTTCCCTTGCCGCGGACTCACCCGACCCCCTCAGCCTGATACAAGACGCTTATTCGCGCGGAGTGTTAAACAAATTGCCAAAGAACGGCGGCAAGACTGCTGCGTACCGCCTCGCCGACTTCTACACGCGGCTGGCGTTTTTCGCGCAGTACGAACCTGAGAGCTGGCTTGCGATTCCTGAATGCGAACGCGAAAAAATAGACGACTGGTACGTCGGGCAATATATCAAGAAAGCCCGTCCCCGGCTGAGCAATGCGCTGAGCCGCGGCGGACTTATAGAGAACGCATTCTTTTTTACACTTGAAGAAACGCTTAAACTGATTGACTCGCTGAAGAGCGACCCTTACGTCGTCCCCTGCAACTGCAAAAGCGTCGCTCTGCGCTGCCGGAAGAAGCGCGATGTCTGCATACTTTTCAATAAAGACATAAATTCCGAATGGGATCGCGGTCACGGCAGGCCTCTTTCCAAGGAGGAGGCAAAGGCGCTGGTGATTGAGGCAAACAGGCAGGGACTGATGCAGACGTCGGAGACAGAGTCCGGCATCTGCAACTGCTGCGGCGACTGCTGTTATCCGATCAGGGCCTCAAAAGCCGTCGGCGCTCAGGGGATATGGCCGAAACAGCGCTACGCGATCATCTGGGACGAGACAAAGTGCGTGGGATGCGGGAGATGCGCCGCGGTATGCAATTTCAGCGCATTCAAAAAAGAAGGAAGGAAAATCACCTTTGACGAAAAGGCGTGTTGGGGCTGCACGGTATGCAAAAACCACTGCCCCGTCTCCGCCATTTCGATAAAAAAATTAAGCGGCGCCGGCTCTTTGTGCCGGGCAGAGAGAGACGCCGCGGAAAAAGGAGAGTCTGAGTTATGCTGACTGCGCTTGATAATGTAGTGATTGTTTTGTCTGTTATCGCAGTGATTGCGATAGGGTATTACTTTTCCAAATCGATTACCGATATGGAAAGCTACTACCTCGCCAACCGCAGCCTTCCGTGGTCGTTGGTAGTCGGTACCTTAGTCGCGTCGTGGTACGGAGGCGTCGGAGTTGTCGGGACGATAGGCTATGCGTCTGTCTTCGGCATGGCGACTTGGTTTATCTGGTCGATCGGCGCCCACGCGGTGCGTTTTCCTCTGGCGCTGTGGGTCGGCCCGCGCATACACGTGAGGGCGGACGTGACGATTCCGGACGTTATGGAAAATACTTACGGGAAACTGTCCGCAGTCATCGCGTCGGTCTTTCTCTTCGTCTACTGTTCGCAGCTGGGCGAAATCACCGCAACCGGATTCATCGGAGAGGCCGCTTGGGGGATTAACAAAGTCTTACTCGGCGTAATCGTCGTGGTCCTTACCATTCTGCTGACTTGCCTGGGCGGTCTTATGGGCGTGGCCGTGACGGATATGATTTTCTTCTTCTTCATGCTGATGAGCGTCTGCGCGGTCTTTCCCCAGATATATGACAGCGTCGGCGGCATGGCCGGCATCCGCGCCGCGACTGCCGACAATCCGGCCTTTACGCATCCGACCGCAGGCATGACATTCACCAAAGCTCTTATGCTCATACTGCTCTGCATCAATGTTTACGCGGATCCCTGCTTCTATCAGCGTTTTTCCGCAAGCAACGCCGCAAAGACGGGACGCAGGGCCATGCTGACCTGCTTCTGCCTCTGGCTGATTTTCGACGGCGTAACAAATATCGCCGGCATGGCGGTGCACGTGGCGTACCCAGACGCCCAGCCCGAGCTGGCTTATGTGCAAATGGTGCTTTCTCACCTGCCCGAAGGCTTCCGCGCCTTCTTTGTGATAGGGCTGTTCGGAGCTATTATTTCAAC
Organism: uncultured Synergistaceae bacterium; assembly: GCA_964450835.1. Lineage (GTDB taxonomy): Bacteria > Synergistota > Synergistia > Synergistales > Synergistaceae > Caccocola. Next base: position 49,401 of record CAYVEQ010000003.1, on the reverse strand, counting down.
GCTTGACAGCTATTATCTTATCGGAGGCACAACCCTTGCCAAGGACATTTACGCGAGAATTTTTGTCAACAACAAACTGAGCGACAGAAAAATCGTCAATTTAAGCCGTCTCGGCGCCGCTCTCCTCGGCCTGATAGGACTCAGCCTGGCCTTTAAGTTCACCCTTGTGTACGACGCTTTTGTATTCCTCATCAGCCTTTGGATGTCGACAGGCTTTGTTCCGGTGCTGATGGCTCTGATGTATGACGGGGAAAAGACCAAAATGTCCGGCCTGCTCTCTATGGCCGCGGGCTGTCTCTCTTTTGTCCTGCTTTCGCTGCACCCGGTAACAATTTCAGAGAGTTTCGGCGCACTTGAACCTATTTTAGTTTCTCTGCCGCTTTCCTTCATATGCTGGCTGATCGGTAACAAAATAGGCGAACCGCTGAATAACAACAACAATAAGATACGGTGCTAGGAGGTTTTGATTATGGCTGCGATTAAAGAGAAAAACAACGACGATCTCACTATATCATGGTTCGGCCTTGACGGCGCCTTATGCGCCTGCTTCGTGCTGGAGTCATGTTTTATAGGCTACTGCATGATTCACGATGTCGATATTGTCCTCGGCAGGCTTCTGCCCTATTCCGCGATGGCTATAACCGCCTGGGTGTTCTGCAAGTATATCGGCCAGGTCATCCATTTCGCGCGGCTGAGAAAAAACAAAAGATAGCGTCTCTTCGTGGCAGTTCAGACGCGGCACGCCGATGAAAATAACGATTTTCTCAATAAAAAAAAGTATTGCTGAAGCCGAAAAAGAGGCAAGCCGCAAAGGACTGCTGGCGAGAATCTTCAGCGGCAGGTGGAGCTCGGCTCCGATTATGAGGACAATATATATCGAAAATAAGCTGATTACTTTTGAAATCACAGCGGAGCCTTCTTTCGTGGCAAGAATGCTGAAGAAAGCAACGGCTCCGCGAAAAACCAAGATTGAAATGATTGCCAACGGTTCAACCTGCGGCGTTTCTTATTACGACCGCAGAGGCGTGGAAACCGAAGAGGCCGAGGTTGACTGTGAGTCGGTTCAGTTTGCGGATTTTTCCGACGAGCAGATGATTACAAGGTGCAACGTTTTGGCGCGCCGCATTCTCAGGCGCCGCGTGGGGGGTAATATGTCTCTGCGCGTCATTGACGTCAAAAGCATATTCCGCCCTTACCACGTAGCGTTTTTCGACAAGCCGGAGCCTGGCAAGAAGGTTTACTATATACCTGTCGCAGCGGACGGGTGCTGCGTAAGAAGAACTTTTTGACAAGCAATATGCGAAGAAAGGCCGCGTGATAGACGGTGAAAGGTTCAGACAAACGTGAGGCAGGCAAAATAAAGGAAGTCGTGCTGGACGGGAGAGTCACTCTTGAGGATCTTGTCGCGGTGGCGCGATTCGGGGCAAAGGTCAGCTTCGGCAAAAACTACCGGGAGCGGGTTTGCAAGTGCCGCCGGCTCGTTGAGCGGTTTGTAGCCGAAAAGCAGCGTATTTACGGAGTTACCACGGGACTCGGCGAAAATGTCAAAATATCCGTGGCGCAAGAAGCAGCGTTGAAATATCAAAAAAACACCATGCTGACTCACTGCACGACTGTCGGAGAGCCGATGGAGGCCGAAGCGGTCAGGGCAATGCTCTTTATGATGCTCGTGAACGTCGGCACAGGCGTCTCCGGCGCGCGTATGGAAGCGCTGGAAACGATTGCGGAGCTTCTGAATAAAAATGTCATTCCGTGGACGCCGAAACACGGCTCCGTCGGATACCTCGATGCGGAGGCGCACGCCGCTTTGGTCTTTACCGGCGAAGGCCGCGCCTACTATGAAGGCGAGCTGCTGAGCGGAGGCGAGGCTTTGAAACGCGCCGGCATCGCACCGTTTACTCCCAGCTACAAAGAGGGGCTGTGCTTTGTCAACGGCTGCACATCCGTCACCGCTTTGGCGGCTCTTGCGGCCTACGATGCCAGAAACCTCATAGCCACAGCTGACGTCGTCGCTTCCTGCACGCTTGAAACTCTGCGCGGCAACATGCGGGCCTTCGACGAAAGAGTCATGGAGGTAAAGCCTCACAAAGAACAGGCGCTAACGGCCGAGCACGTCAGAAAAATTCTTTCCGAGAGTGTCTATCTTAACAAGACGGGCGGCGGCAATTTACAGGACGCGCTTTCTCTGCGCTGCATCCCGCAGGCTCACGGCGCCGCCAGAAGGGCTGTCTGCGACGCTGTTGAAGTAATTGAAACAGAAATGAATTCTTGCGACGACAACCCTATTATTCATTATTCCGGCGAGGCAATCAGCGCCTGCAACAGCGACTCCGGCTTTGTCGCCATAGAGAGCGATTCTGTCTGCATCGCGATGGGGTATCTCGCGAAAATCTCCGAGCGCCGCACCGACAGGATGCTCAACGAACACGTCAGCGGACTGCCGCCTTTTCTCGTGGCAAATCCCGGAGAGAACAGCGGCTATATGATAGTTCAATACTCATCGGCGGGACTGCTCGGAGAAATAAGGGTGCTTTCCCACCCGGCCGCCGTTGACTCGGTGCCGACAAGCGCTTTCCAAGAGGACTACGTCAGTATGGGATACAACGCCGCGCTGAAGGCTTATAAGGTTGTTCAGCTGGCTGAGTACGTGCTCGGCAACGAACTGCTGACCGCAGTACAGGGAGCCGAACTGCGCGGCGACAAAACGCTTCCTCTGTCGCCCGTTACAACGGCAGTCGCCGACGCAGTGCGCGAAAGAGCGCCGTTCATGGAAAACGACCATTATATTTCGCCGGACATGGAATGGGCGCGCGAGCTGGTGCATACCGGAAGAATAAGAATGATTGCGGAAAAGGCCATAGGCGCCATGTATTGATAACGGGCGGAGAGGGGTTTTGACATCCCTCTCCGCCGTTGCAACGCTCCTCTCCGATGCCATTGCCGGCATCGGCTCGCGTTTCGCCGCGCCCAGCGGTAACTGCCCACGGCCGGGCTTTCACCGCTTGGAATTGTGCCATGCCCGGCGCACAAGAAAAAGCCGGAGACAGGCCGCGCGGCGTGCCTCCGGTTTTTTTGCGCGGCGTAACAAAAATGCGTCCGCGCTGAAAAAGCAAAAAATCTCAGCAGTGACAGTTCTCCGTAAATCCGTCTATAACCATAGCCTGACCGCTGATTTTTTCTCCCATCGGCGAGCATAGATAAAGACACATGTCCGCCACGTCGCGCGCGTTGATAAACGTATTCAGCGCAGTCTGACGCAGATAGCCGCTGCGCACTTCGTCAACCGTAAGTCCGAGGTGCGCCGCCTCGCGCTCCAGCACGCCTTCGATGCGCGGTCCCTCAATGCATCCCGGGCATATCGCGTTGGCGCGTATTTTGTACTGACCGAGCTCCAGAGCGACAGATTTCGTAAAGCCTATAACGGCCCACTTGGAGGCGGCGTAAGGCGTCCTTAACGGATAGGCGAAGAGGCTTGCCGTGGAGCCGAGATTGACGATAGAGCCGCCGCCCGCCTTAATCATATGCGGCACCGCGAGCTTTGTGCAGAAGAACTGGCTATCGATATTCGTCTTAATCGTCTTTGACCAATCGGCGACGTCAATTTCATCGACGCGCGCCGTAGGTCCCGCAACACCCAAATTGTTGATGAGGAAGTCCAGGCCGCCGAGATTTTTTTCAACGTCGCAAAAAACTCTGCGGACATCTTCCCAACACGACGCGTCGGCTGCGGTGTATGTCAGCCCTGGCATCTCACCGGCGCATCTCTTGAGCTTCTCGACAGTGCGGCCGCAAATGTGCACGCGCGCCCCTGCCTCGCAGAAAGCTCGCGCTATCGCTTTGCCGACGCCGTCGGAAGCTGCCGTAACGAGAACTCTTTTGCCCTCAACAGAAAAATTCACACGAACCCCTCCTCTTCAGCAGTCGCGACGAACAGACATCATGTAAAGCATGACGAAAAGTTTTTTAATATGATATACGTTCTGCTTCATGTTTTATAAGGGCAATGATAACGTCCGCCCTTTACGGAGTCAAGTTCGCGCGATTCGGGCTGCATCCCTGTCACGGCGCAGATTTGAGAGATTAAGACTCCATATTTAATACCGTTTAAGGATGCCCGAGTGCAAGGGTTCTGTTCCATCTCTTTTGCATTCTTTCTGCTGTTGTCGTAGATTTCAGTATGTCAGCCCCTAATGCAAAAGGCTTTTTCCGGCGCAAGTCTCTGCCTCGGAAAGAAGGACAAACCAAGCAAAGGCCGCCCCTTGCGGAAGCGGCCGTTGCCTATGGAAAAGCAGAGAATGTGAAATGCTCACGGTATCATTTTTACCGCGCCATACACTTCAGCGTCGTTTCCGGGTACAGCGCGCTCAAATTGTGCGTTTACGGATGCGCAGAAGGCATACTTTGCGAAATCGCGGCAGAGTCGCAATCAAAAAAAGAACCGATATGCAAGTGCATTGCCTGCGATATGTTCATATTACATATTCTTCTCCACGCTGTGTATATCATTTACCGCTCTATATCATAATTCGTGTTCATCAGGCTGCGGATGGACTCCGCATCGTCGGTGATATTGCCGTCGCCGTGGATAGTGTGCTTGATGACGCTGGACGCCACGGCAAAGTTTACCATGTCCGTGGGCTTGTAACCGTTCATCATGGCGTAGATGAGACCGCTTGCAAATGCGTCTCCGCCCCCAACCCGGTCCAGGATGTTGAAGGTGAACAGTTTGCTCTCGAAAGTGCGCCCCCCGTACCACATGAAGGCCATCAGGCTGTTCTCGCTGCAGGAATGGGCGTAGCGCACATGGCGGGCAATACACTTAAGGTTGGGGTAGCGCGCCGCAAACCGCCGGAACACGTCATCCTGTTGCTCATAGCTGGGCTGGAGAGGCACATCATCTTTCCAGTCGCCCTTGCTGCGGTCGTTCTCGTCTTTCCACAGATGGTAGGGCTCGATGCCGAACAGCACATCCACATAGGGCAGACACCGGGTGCAGTAATCTCTGGCCTCATCCCAGCCCCACAGTCTGGAGCGGAAGTTGCCGTCAAAACTGACGGTCATTCCCTTCTCTTTGGCCAGCTTCATCATCTCGATCATGAATTTGGCGCAGCTTTGGGACAGAGCCGGGGTAATGCCGCTCAGATGCAGCCACTCATAACCCTCCAGCAGCTTGTTCAAATCGACAAGGCTGAAGTCGAACTCGCTGATGGCGCTGTGCTGCCGGTCATAAGTCACCTTGCTGGGCCTGATGCCGTAGCCGGTCTCCAGATAGTAGATGCCAAGCCGGTGGGTGGGTGTCTCTTCCTTGCTGGAGAGAATAACAGGGGTGCAATGGACATCGTTAGAGCGCAGCATACGCACGGCGCTCTTACCCAAGGAGTTGTTGGGCACCACGCTGAAAAAAGTACTGTCCACTCCAAGGTTGGCCAAGGCCAGGGCAATGTTGGCCTCACTGCCGCCGTAACTGACCTCAAATTCGGTGGTCATACGGATCTTCTCATAGTTAGGCGGGGTCAGCCGGAGCATAATCTCTCCGAATGTGAGGAACTTCTGCCCCACGCTCTCCCGTGTCAGAGGGTTGGAATGAATCATTTGCACTGTGCCTCCTATTTAAATTATTGCGGTCATGTTTCAGAATACGATGCCGTGGAAATCACCGCCGCACCTGACCGGAGCCGTCGCCGCCGGCGGGTTTTTTCCGTTTCGGAGGTAGAGGCGAAGCCGCAGCCGCCCTCAACGGAGTGCTTCGGCATGGAAGCCGCCGCGGCAAACTCCGCCGCGCCCTGTGTGTCGCAGCCGTTCCGCAAGGCGCAGATCAGGCCGCCGCCAAAGCTGTTGCCGCCGCCGACGCGGCCGATGATGTTCAGATTATACAACTTGGAGAAACAGTGCGCATTGACGGTCTCATCTCAAAACACGGCGTTACTGTCGTTGTCAAAGGCGATCTTGCTCTCCCGCGGTGTAAAGGCCGCGCCGCACCGCCGCCGGGAGCACCGCAGCCTGACCCGGCAGAGCGGGTTCACAAAGACTGCACCGTGATTTGCCGGAGAAACGGCCGCATTGGCCCCGCCTCCTCAGCCAAGAGTTTCAGACGGCCGACACGGACAAACCGCTCGCAGCTGTATGGTTGGAATCGAATCACCGGCCCGCCGAAAATCACGGTTTCAGCCGTTGCCGCGAGTTTTCTTTACGCTTTCGGCGGATTTCCGCACAGGTCGGCAGTCCCGTCCGTCTGCTGTTGTCAATAAGACCGAGGGGGCGATGAATCTCGCCCCGCGGCAATGGTTTCGTCCGGCTGTTCGGCAGTGAGGACGGCTCCCGCGCCCGCCGGCATATCGGGGCACTCCAGGACTTAAGCCTAACAGCTGTGGCCGCTCCGGACGAAAGGCGATCTCGGCCTCCGGCACACCGCCGGCTCACAGCGCTTTTGACGGGGAGGCGGCATACCGCTCACGGCGGCTCAGTCTGATGACGGGAACCGCTCCGGTTTGATAAACGGTCTTAGAGGCAGCATCCATGTCCGCTGACATCCCGCATATAGTTTACTGCGGCCCGTCCGCCGGTTGAACGACGGACGGGCCGCAGTCGGAGATTTTGCTTGAAGCGGCGCCTCACCGTATGCGGCGCACGGCTTCTTGCCTTTTCTTACTTCACGAGGTACGCGCCGTCCACCGGGATAACTGCGCCGTTAAGATAATCTGACGCCGCAGAGGCCAGGAACACCACCGGCCCCTTCATGTCGTCGGGGGTGCCCCAGCGGCCGGCAGGAATGCGCGGCGTGATCTCGTCCTTGCGCGCAGCGGTCATATTGGCGTTCATCTCTGTGTCCATATAGCCGGGGCAAAGGCAGTTGATGTTGATATTCCTGCCGGCGCAGTCCACCGCCAGACTCTTGGTGAGCTGAGTCACGGCGCCCTTCGCGGCGGTATAGGCGGGGACAGTGGTACCGCCAAACCAGCTGACCATAGAGCCGATAGTGATGATTTTGCCGCCCGAAGGCTGCTTGAGCATGACACCCAGCGCCCGCTGTATCATAAACCACACATGGTCCAGATTGATCTTGCGAACCAGATCCCACTCCTCCGCGGGAAACTCCTCCGGCAGGTGGCGGCGCTGGATGCCTGCGGCGGGCACCAGCACGTCCAATCTGCCGTCCAGGACAGACAGGGCCTCGTCGAACATCCGGTTCAAATCATCCCGGTCCGCCAGATTGCCGCTGACAGCATAAGCCTCATAGCCCTGCGCGCGGTAATCCGCGCAAACCTTCTCCAGTTTTTCCTTCTGGACGTCCATCAGGACTGCCTTGCAGCCTGCCTCCAGCAGCCCCTCGGCCATGCCGCGGGAGAGCCCCTGAGCGCCGCCGGTGACAATAGCGCGTTTGCCGGCGATATTGAACATATTGAGAACTGCCATGGTGATAACCTCCTAATTTATTTTGTTTAATGATGAAATTACAGCATGAACGTGCTGATTACAGGGAACAGAACCACCGCTACAAATACCAGCAGATATCCGATAAAGAACGGAATCTCCCCCTTTACGATCTCTCCCATCTTCAGCTTTGAAACGCTGGCGGCGGAGAAAATGTTGACAGCCACCGGCGGGGTCATGGTGCCGACTACGTTGGCGACGCAGACAATCATGCCGAAGTGGATTACGTTTATCCCCAGAGACTTGGCGATGGGCCACAGGACCGGAACCAGCAGAACGCAGATGGCGGTGCCTTCCAGGAAGGTGCCGAAAATCAGCAGGATAACGGCCACGATGATGCAGTACATGGCGGGATTGAGATTCATGCCCACGATGGCGTTCACCAGTCCCTCGGAGATGCCCGAGAAGGTGAAGAGCCACGAGAAGGCGGTGGAGGTAGCCACGATGAACAGCACCATAGCGGCGCTCTTGGCGGAATCCAGGAAGATGGGGACCAGATCCTTGTAGGTGATCTCTTTATAGATGAACAGACCGGCAATCAGGGCCCAGACCACGGCAACAGCCGCGGATTCCGTGGGGGTAAGCATGCCGCTGTAGATGCCTCCCAGAATGATTATCGGCAGCATCAGCGCGGGAATCGCTTTGAGAAGATTCAGCAGAAATTCCTTTACCGACATTTTGATTTTCGCTTTGGGCCACTTCTCCTTGCCGGCGTAGATGAGAACGACCGCCGCCAGAGCCAGCATTATGAAGATACCTATGGACATGCCGGACGTGAACATATCGCCCACCACCGCACCGGTCAGGGTGCAGTAAATGACCATGATAATGCTTGGGGGAATTATGGGGCCAAGACCGCCCGAGACCACCAGCAGACCGGCGGTGCGGTCCGGTGGGTAGCCGATGCGGACCATGTCAGCGTACAGCATGGAGCCGATTGCGATGACTGTGGCGGGCGCCGAGCCGGACAGAGCCGCGAAGAATGCGCTGGACAGAATCAGGGCCAGAGACATGCCTCCCCGCACTCCGCCTACCATCGAATTGGCCAGGTTGACCAGCCTGCGGGAAATGCCGCCCTTGGTCATCAGGTTGCCGGCCAGCACGAAGAAGGCGATGGCCATGAGGGCGGTGGACTCCAGTCCGCCGAAAATACGCTGCGGAATCACAGCGGTGGTGATGGCGAAATCCGGGCTGAAAACGATTGCCGACATGACGGCGGCGCCCAGAGCGACAGCGACAGGTACGCCCAGGATTAGAAACAGGGCGAAAGAACCGAACAAAAGCAGACCGGTCATGCGTTCTCCTCCTCATTCTCTTTTCTGAACAGGCCGACGGTTATCCCAACGACATCCACGGCCTGGACCAGCGCAATCATCGCAAAGCTGATGACCATGGCGAAGTACGGCACGCTCATAGGCAGATTCAAAGCGGCGGATACCTGTCCGGTGCGGATTTGGATATCCATCAGTTCCAGGCTGCCCATGAACACGCCCAGAGAGAAAAGTACCGTCACCAGTTTCGCCAGGATCCGCACGATCACCTTTGCTTTACCGCTGAGCTTGTCCACCACGCCGGTGACGGCAATCTGGGTGCCGTCCCTCAGGCCGACCTCCGTGCCGATCAGAACCATATAGATCATGCAGTAAGTAGCCGCCTCCTCAAACCAGGAGATGGACAGCTTGACAATGTTGCGGTTGACCACCTGTGCGAAAGAGGCGGCGACCATGATGGTGAACGTTACGACCATGATGACGTTCTCCGCCTTTGTAAGACAGTTCAGGACTTTTTTCATACCGCGTTCCCTCCCTTATGGGTTTTCGGCGATGACCCGGTCGATGGCCTCCTGCCACTCCGGGTCAAAGGTATAGTTCCGCTCCGCCGCCAGTTTGTGATAGGCATTCTGGAGCTCCGCCACGTCAATCTCGTGGAACGTCACACCGTGCTGTTCCCGCAGAACGACGGTGGCTTTGTCGTTGGCCTGCTTCAGCAGCTCACGCTCGGTGTTATAGCCACGCTTGATGGCCTCCAGCACCGCGGGCCGCATATCCTCTGGGATGTTGTTCCACGCGTTATCGGACATGCTGACAACGATATAAACGAAAGCGTGGTTAGTGTAGGTGATATGCTTGGTCACCTCATAGAAGCCGTTGTTCAGGCAGTTGCTGACGGCGTTCTCACAGGCGTCGATAGTGCCCTGCTGGAGAGCGGTGAACTGTTCTCCGGCGGCCATGGGCGTGGGGATCGCGCCAAAAGATTCAAAGGCGGCCATGTGGTAGGGATTCTGCATGGTGCGGATTTTCATGCCGTGAAAGTCGCTGATCTCAGTCACGGGATTAATGCTGAATACGTTTCTGAAGCCGGACTCCATGTAGCCCACCACATGCAGGTTCAGAAGCTCCAGAGCCTCCCGCTCAATGAGATCGCCCACAGGGCCGTCTACGGCCGCATGGGCCTGGACCTCGTTGGTAAAAAGATAGGGCTGGTCCAGAATAGCCATCTCCGGGATCCACTGGGTAAATACAGAATTGGCGCAGGTGACAATATCAATGCCGCCAAGCATCGCCAGCTCCACAGTGTCGCGCTCGCCGCCCAAGGTGCCGCCGGCCATCACTTCAATCTGCACCAGGCCGTCTGTGGCCTCCGCTACTTCGTCAGCAATGGCCCTGGCACCGGCCGCCTGAGCGGAGGACGCAGCGTCGGCCACAGCCATTTTAAGGTGAATGACGCCGCCGCTGCCCTCGCCTGCCTGTCCGCATCCGCTGAGAGTCAGCGTCATCATAGCGGCGCAGAGTACCAGTGCCGACAGATGTTTGAATGTTTTTGCCTTCATCATAGCTCTCCTCCTTGTCTTTACGGGGTTTGCAGCGCGCCGTCGCGCCGCCGTGTCTGTGTCCAGGTGGTCACCTCAGCGGAGCAGGGATACTTCTCCGCTGTTTTCTCATCAATATCCACGCCCAGGCCTGGGAGTTCGTTGGCATAGACGTAGCCGTCCTTGAATTCCGGCAGACCGCTGAATACCTCCAGCAGCGCCCCGTGCTGCTCACGCAGCTCCTGGATGACAAAGTTGGGCGGTTCGATGCCGGACCACTCCTGCACACCAAAGTTCTGCGCGGCCAGGTCGATGTGGACGTTGGCGGCATGAGCCACCGGGGACATATCCCCCGGGCCGTGCCAGGCGGTGCGGACTCCGAACTGCTCGGCGAAGATTTGGAGTTTCCTGGCCGGAGTGATGCCGCCAACCTGACTCAGGTGTACCCTGATGAAATCGATGAGGTGTTCCGTGATAAGAGTGCGCCACTCGGCGAAGTTGTTGAACAGCTCACCCTCCGCCACCGGTATGCCGCTTTGCTGACGCAGGCGGCGCAGCCATTCGGTCTGCTCTGGAGGCAATGGATCCTCCAGGAAGAACAGATGGTATGGTTCCAGCGCCTTCGCCAGCTGGATTGCCTCTGCCGGAGCGACGCGCTCATGGACATCGTGAACCAGCTGGATCTCGTCGCCAAGCCTGGAACGTATGCCTTCAAACAGCCTGACCGTGTCGCGGATGTATTTCTGCGAATCCAGATACACGCCGGGCTGAGCCCCGATGGGAGCTGTAGGGGGAGTCTGTCCGTAACTCTCTCCGCCGTATCCGCCGCACTGGCAGCGGATTGTCTGGATACCCATGTCTCGAAACCGCTGAATGTTGTCGCACAACTCGCTCAGGTCACGCCCGTCAGCGTGGCGGTAGACCGGCACGCCTTCTCTGACCTTGCCCCCAAAAAGCTGATACACCGGCATATTGGCCATCTTGCCCTTGATATCCCAGAGCGCCATGTCGATGCCCGAAATCGCGTTGTTCTCGATGGGGCCGTTTCGCCAGTAGCCGTTTTGGTGGAGCAGCTGCCAAATATCCTCGATACGGGACACATCCCTCCCTACCAGCAGAGACTCAAAGTAAGTCTCAAGCAGGTGCTGCACCGTCAGGTGGCGGTATGCGAAAGTGGCGCAGCCCAGCCCGTACAGCCCGGGCTCACTGGTCTCCAGTTTGACTACGACCAGGTTGATCCCCTCCGGTGCTGTACAAATTACACGGACTTTGCGAATAGTTACTGCCATATAATTCCTCCTCTTTCCTCAACTTGTTAGTCGTCTAACAAGTATGGGCTTAAAATTTTTGGGCGTCCCGGTAACGCCACAACTGCTTGTCTGACAAGCTGGTTGTATTATATATTGTTTTCGTGAAATGTCAATACCTTTTTTCCACAAAAAAACTGATATTATACTCTTTCTCTGTTTTAGCTAAAAAAGAGGCTTCCCTTTAACTAAAAGGAAGCCTCTTTTCGATTCAGTTTAGAGTTCTGAGCCGGTCTATGGCGCTCTGGAGATGCTCATACATCAAATCATGCGCCCTCTCTCCGTTCCCTCCGCGGATGGCCTCCAAAATCAGCGTATGATAATAAATTCCGTCCTTCACGCCAAACAGCGAGTGTATTTGTCTCTGCTGCCGGTACATCTCTTCAAACATCCGAATGACGCTTTTCTCCAGAATGGGATTTTCAGTTGCCGCACAGATTGCCTTGTGAAATTCAATGTCTTCGCTGATAAATCTTTCATCGTCCTCAGTATTGGAAATCATTCCGTCCAATGTTTTCTGCAACTCTTCCAGAAGTCCTGGCGTCACGTTCTGTGCAGCCATGCGGCAAGCTTCGCTCTCCACGATTCGCCGAAATTCCAAAACCTTCACAATATCGCGGCAATCTTTGGCTGTCACGCGGTAAGAACTCGCAATGCTTTCGTCCACCGTATTGTCCAGCAGGAACGTCCCTCTGCCCTGCTGGCTCTTCAAAACACCCAAACCGATCAGATACCGAATCGCCGTTCGAATGCTGGCGCGGCTGACGCCTAACGTCTCTGTGAGCTGGTTCTCCGAGGGAATCTTCTCTCCTACCCTCCAGATGCCGGCAGTAATATTATCCTTGAAATACTGTACGATTTGTTCTGTCACATTGGAACGTGTGATCACGCGGGCACCGCCTTCCTTCTTGTCTGACAAGTCTATTATGCGCTATGTCGGTCCCGATGTCAAACACAGTTCTATACTCCCGGAGTGAAGTGCGGGTTGTATCGCCTTTGCCGTTCTTGCGTCGGCACTTTCTTTCGCCTGCGAAAGGAACGCCTTTCGATAGCGCTACCTCAATTCATACAAAGATTTTTCGAAAGCAATAGGAGAGTCACACTGCAACAAATATTTTTCCTGCCCCTTCCTCCCGAATCGCACCGCTGAAACGTCCATAGTTTTTTTAAGGCATTCCGGCTCTAAAAGAGGCGCACTAAAGCAAGAAGCGGGGACACCTCACGCAATGAAAATGCATTATCGTCAGTTTATCAAGTGCGGAAATATGAATCAGATCAAGCTGCACATGTGAACTTCCGTAAGCTATCTCACTAATGCTGTGAGGCTAATGTTTAATTCTATCTTATTCCGATCATTAGTTTCAGTATCTGTGCCCATACAAAAACGCGTGCGCGCCGATACCGCATCATTTCAGCTTACTCATAATCAATCCGCTCGACTTTGAATATCACAGGCCTTGTGCCGTCAGAGCAGCAGCAGATCATGGTGTTTTCTTCTTTCATCCATCCTTTCATGATAGAACCGCCTAGCAGTCCGGTGTAGATATAACGGGAAACGGCGTCCCATGCCTCGGAGCAGAACGGCATCCCGGGACCGCCCGCGACAGCGTCAGGGTTTGCCGATGTTTTCACAAGCGTATCGATTCCCATGTGCCAGAAATCATCCCGCTCTTCATCGCGATAAAAGATAAACTCATCGCCTACGTTGTAACAGGGGCATTCGCCGGAGACTGGATCAGAGCAATATTGTTTTTGCAGCTCCGGGTAAAGCTTTTTGTCGATGACGGTAACTTTTACTTTATGTTTCATGACTTTTCCTTTCCAAATTGTTATTGCCTGCATTTCGTTTCGCGCAAGTTCTTCGTCGCATTCCTCCGCCGCCGCGTTATGGTGTTTTCACAGTTCTGTTGAGTTTTTGAAACAGAAGCATGGAATTGCGCGCATCCTTCAATCCAAAAACATCTGTGCGCTGCTACGCATTCAGGAACGCTATGGTTTCATCTGTATCTTCTCGGTAATAAAGCATAATATTTCACTGTCTCGGAACGGTCGCTGTAGGCATTTTTATTTTTTCTCTCCCCCCGCTACCCATCAGATTCCGGATGAAAAAGCAAAAAAAATGGAGCGGAAGACGGGATTCGAACCCGCGACCCCAACCTTGGCAAGGTTGTGCTCTACCCCTGAGCTACTTCCGCTTCTTATGTGGTGGCGGGACCCAGAATTGAACTGGGGACACACGGATTTTCAGTCCGTTGCTCTACCAACTGAGCTATCCCGCCAAAAGTGGCGGAGCTGACGGGACTTGAACCCGCGACCTCCGGCGTGACAGGCCGGCGCTCTAACCAATTGAGCTACAGCTCCCTGTCTGATGTCTCTGGTGGGCGGAATAGGTTTCGAACCTACGACCCCCTGCGTGTAAGGCAGGTGCTCTCCCGCTGAGCTATCCGCCCGCGACATCGTTGCCTGCCGTACCGCATCAGCGACAACGCAAATTATTATATAGATTTTCCGCCGCCTGTCAACTGCCGCGGAAGATTTTTCAAACGTTATTTTTATTTCTCCGTGCGCGCGCGGACGGCGCGCCGCCTTGGCTTTTCATGCTAAGATATAGCAAAGGTGCTTTTGGGCAAGGGAGCGTGTCTTATGCAAGGCGATACTGTCGTATTCGGGACTGTTTTTATGGACTGCAAGGGCTTCGCCGCGAGCCGTTACGACCCGCTTGGACGCAACGTCGGCAGGGTGCGTTTCATTCACGGCGGCGTCGGCCGCAACGTCGCGGAAAATCTCGCGACCGCGGGAGCCTCTCCCGTTTTCGTCTCCTCGGTGGACGAGGGAGGCTTAGGCGAGGAAGTTCTCTCGCGTCTTGCCTCGGAGGGCGTCGACGTGACACACGTCCGGCGCGCGGCTTCTTCAGGCATGGGAATATGGCTCGCGGTTATGGACGAGCACGGCGAACTCGCCTCGTCTATCTCGCAGATGCCCGACCTCTCTATCATTGAAGAGATAATAAAAGACGAGGGCGAAGAGATAATCCTTTCTGCCGGCAGCGTCATACTGGAGATAGATTTGAACGACTTTATATCGAATGAGGTGCTGCGGCTCGCGAAGCTGCACTCAAAGAAGGTCTACGGTATTACCGGCAACATGGAGGTCGTCCTACGCAACAGACATCTCCTGCCGGAACTTGAGTGTTACATCTGCAACGAGAGCGAGGCCGGAAGGCTTCTCGGCGCGCCGGTTCCGGCCGGAGAGCCGGAGCGCGTTCTTGACATGCTCGCGCGTTTCGCGGATTCCGAACGCATGAGTAAAATGGTAATCACTCTCGGCGGTGCCGGATCCGTCTATTACGACGGCGGCAGGCGAAGCGGCGGCTTCTGCCCCGCCATACCTACCGTCGCGCGCGATACAAGCGGCGCGGGCGACGCCTTCTTTTCCGGCACAGTGGAGGCTATGATTCGCGGCATCCCGCTGCGCGAAGCGGTGACTTTCGGCACGAGGCTGGCATCGTGGACAATACGCGAAGAGGGCCCGACCTGCCGCAGTTTCCCGGAGCCGCTTTTCTAAAACGCGCGCCGCGGGGCTGAAATAAAAATTTTTCCTTCCGCGCTGCCTGTTGTTATAAAAAATCGCCGTTAAACGAAAACGCCCCGTCGCGAGGACGGGGCGCTCTTTTATCCGGACAATGCCGCTCGTCGTTATTTAATGACTCCAAGCGCGGCAAGCGCTGCTGAGAGTCGCGCCACGGGAACGCGGAAGGGCGAACAGCTGACGTAGTTGAGGCCGAGTTTGTTGCAGAAAGCGATGCTCGACGGGTTGCCGCCGTGCTCTCCGCAGATGCCGATCTTGATCTCGGGGCGGGTCTTGCGGCCTTTTTCCGCTGCGATTTCCATCAGTCCGCCTACGCCGTCGCGGTCAAGCTGTGCGAAGGGGTTCTGCTCGAACACGCCCATTTCGACGTACTGCGCGAGGAATTTTCCTTCAGCGTCGTCGCGCGAGTAGCCAAAGGTGGTCTGAGTGAGGTCGTTTGTGCCGCAGCTGAAGAACTGCGCGTACTCTGCGAGCTGATCCGCCACCATAGCGGCGCGCGGAAGCTCTATCATCGTTCCGACCATGTACTCAAGCTCCACCGCATGCTCAGCGAGCTTCTGTTTCGCTATAGCGTCTACGAGCTCGCGCATGGCTCTCATCTCGAACCTGGTGCCGACGAGCGGGATCATGATGTCGGGGATGACCTTCACGCCCTTCTTCGTGAGCTTGCACGCCGCGTCGAAGATGGCGCGCACCTGCATCTCGTAGATTTCGGGGTAGATCATGCCGAGGCGGCAGCCGCGGAAGCCCAGCATCGGGTTCTGCTCGTGGAGATCGCGGGCGCGGGCGATTGTCGCTTCTATCTTCTTAGCCTCGGCGCTCTCCGGGGCAAGCGTTTCGAGAGCTTTGACGAGCTCCGGTATCTTCGGAAGGAACTCGTGAAGCGGAGGGTCAAGCAGACGAATA
Organism: uncultured Synergistaceae bacterium; assembly: GCA_964450835.1. Taxonomy (GTDB): domain Bacteria; phylum Synergistota; class Synergistia; order Synergistales; family Synergistaceae; genus Caccocola. The sequence continues at coordinate 33,360 of CAYVEQ010000003.1, read as the reverse complement.
GTGACGGGCAGACCTTCCATGGCCTCGAAGATTCCGTAGAAGTCAGCTTCCTGCATGAGCTGGAGCTTGTCAAGCTGGGCGATTCTCTCTTCTTTTGTCGAGGCTACGACCATCTCTTCCATGACCGGCAGACGGTCGGCAGCCATGAACATGTGCTCCGTGCGGCAGAGACCGACGCCCTGCGCTCCGAAGGCGCGGGCGCGGCGGGCGTCTTCCGGCGTGTCGGCGTTCGCCCAGACCTGAAGGTTTGCGATTTTGTCGGCGTTGTCGAGGAGTTCGCGGAAATTGTCGTCAAACTGCGGGTCGATAAGATCAATCTTGCCGACGATAACGTCGCCTGTGCTGCCGTCGAGGGTCAGGTACTCGTCTTTCTTCACGGTTACGTCGCCTACGGTGAAGCTCCCCGCCGCGAGGTCTATCTTAACCGTTTCGGCTCCGGAGACGCAGGGCTTGCCAAGGCCGCGCGCGACGACCGCCGCATGGCTCGTCATTCCGCCGTGGCTGGTCAGGACGCCCTGCGAGGCGAAGAGCCCGTGTATGTCGTCGGGGGTCGTTTCGGGACGGACGAGAATTATTTTCTCGCCCCTGCTTCCGCGCTCGGCCGCCTCGTTGGCATCAAAGACGACTTTACCGACAGCTGCGCCGGGAGATGCGGGAAGGCCCTTTACCAGAACGTTGCGTTTCGCCTTCGGGTCAAGCTGCGGGTGAAGCAGCTGCTCCACCTGTTCGGGGGCGACTCTCGAAACGGCGGTTTCCGCGTCGATGAGTCCCTCGTGCAGCATATCCATCGCGATTTTAACAGCGGCTGCTGCGGTGCGTTTTCCGTTTCTTGTCTGGAGTATGTTGAGCTTGCCTCTTTCTACCGTGAACTCGATGTCCTGGGCGTCGCGGTAGTGGTCTTCAAGGAGCTTCGCTATGCGGCAGAATTCCTTGTAAACTTCGGGCATTGTTTCGCCGAGAGAGGCTATGGGCATAGGCGTGCGGATGCCGGCGACGACGTCCTCTCCCTGGGCGTTGATAAGGTATTCGCCGAAAAGTTTGTTTTCGCCGGTCGAGGGGCTTCTCGTGAAGCAGACTCCGGTGCCGCAGTCGTCGCCGAGGTTGCCGAATACCATCGTCACCACGTTGACGGCGGTGCCGTAGTCCTCAGGGATGTTGTTAATCTTGCGGTATGTGATTGCGCGCGGCGTGTTCCAGCTGCGGAATACCGCGTCTATGGCGAGGCGCAGCTGCACCCACGGGTCTGTCGGGAAGACGTGTCCGGCCTCTTCGACTATCTTCTTGTAGTCCTCGACGAGCTTTTTGAGCTCTTCCGCCGGAATTTTGTAATCTTCTTTGACGCCGGTCTTCTCTCTTGCCTGTTCGAGGCGCTTTTCAAATTTGTCGATGTCAACGCCCAGAACGACATCGGAGAACATCTGAATAAAGCGGCGGTAGCTGTCGTAAGCGAATCTCTCGTTCCCGGAGGATTTGGCGAGAGCTTTCACAGTGTCGTCGTTGAGGCCCAGGTTCAGTATCGTGTCCATCATGCCGGGCATCGACACCGGAGCTCCGGAGCGGACGGATACGAGAAGCGGGTTCTCGGAGGAGCCGAAGCTCTTTTCTGTGAGCTTTTCCACACGGCCTACCGCGGCTTTCACGTCGTCCCAGATTCCCGCGATGAAGTCCTTCTCTTTCCAATACTGGTGGCAGGCTTCAGTGGTAATTATGAAGCCCGGCGGCACGGGAAGCCCGATCTTCCACATCTGCGCGAGATTCGCGCCTTTGCCGCCGAGGAGCGTGCGCATATCCGCGCTGCCCTCGCTGAAATCGTAGATGTACTTTACCGATGACATCTGATTACCTCCTCAGTGTACTTGAATTAACGGCTCACGCCGTTATACATGGTTTTATCGGAGCGGCTTTTATTTCAGTATGCTGAAATCGCCTATCTGCATGAAGAACTTCCTGCACTCGCTCAGCAGAGCCAAGCGGTTCGCCCGTATCCCTGGGTCTTTGTCCATTACGAGTACGTCGTTGAAGAACCTCGCTATAACCGGCGCGAGCTCCGCCATTATCGCGGCGAGTGTCTCCCAGTCGCATTTTTCCACAGCTTCGCGCGCCTTGTCAGTGAGTTTTGAAAGTTCCCCGTAAAGTTCGCGCTCGGCTTCGGTGACGAACTTCGACGGATCCGCGCCAGTCGTCGCGTCTTCAGCTTTCGCAAGCAGATTGTTTACGCGGACAGCGGCTGTTACAAGCTCCGCGAACCACGGCTCGCCGGCGGCTTTTGTGAGCACTTCCGCCAAGCGGTAAAGCTGAAGCGGGCGAGCCGGCGCAGTCTGCGCTGCGAGCGCGACGGCCTCGTGGCTGAAGCCCTTCTCGCGGAGCTGCACCTGCTGACGCTGCGCTATGAAGGCTTTCAGCTTCTCCAACCGTTCCTGCGGCATTTCAAGAAGAGCGGCGGCGGTGCCAAGCGCCTCGTCGAGGTCGACGTCGAGCGAAAAGCCCCATATAAGCTCGTTTATCGTTCTCGCGGCGCGGCGCAGCCCGTAGGGGTCTTGCGAAGATGTCGGCTCCAGCCCTATTTTGTATATCGCGGCAAGCGTATCGAGCCTTTCGCCCATGCCGAGCAGCGCCCCGCCGAGCCGCGAGGGAAGTTCGTCTCCTGCGTAGCGCGGCAGATACTGCTCGTAAATGGCGAGGGCGACATCCTCCGGCTCGCCTGCCTTGCGCGCGTACTCGCGTCCCATGACGCCCTGAACGTCTGAGAACTCGTAGACCATGTTCGTAACAAGGTCGGCTTTGGCAAGGTCGCAGGCGCGCGAGAGATTTTTCATGTCGACGTCTGCTTCAAGCGTCTCGGCAAGCCAAAGCGTGAGCTTCTTTACTCTCTGCACTTTGTCGTAGACAGTGCCGAGTTTTTCCTGATAGGTGACGTTCTTCAGCTCTTCCGCGTGAGCGTCGAGCGACTTTTTCTGGTCCTCTTTCCAGAAGAAGGCCGCGTCGTAGAGGCGTGCGCGCAGAACGCGCTCGTTGCCCTCACGCACCACACTCATATCTTTCGCGCGGTTGTTGCTCACGCCGATGAAGTTCGGCATAAGTCTGCCGTCGGCTCCCCGAACCGGGAAGTAGCGCTGATTTTTCGCCATCGAGAGGATCAGCACCTCAGCCGGTATATCGAGAAATTCTTTCTCAAAGCTCCCGTAGAAGGGAATCGGATATTCGTTAAGGTGGACGTTTTCTTCAAGCAGCGCCGGGTCTACCGTGACCTTGGCTCCCAGCTCTTTTTCTATTTCGGCAATCCCGGCGAGAATCATGGCCTTGCGCTCCTCGGGGTCGGTTATCACGAAATTCCCGCGCATCGCCGCGTCGTAGGAGGCGGCCTCTTTGATTTCGACTTCCCGCGCGCCCATGAACCTGTGCCCGCGCGACACTCTTCCGCTCTTTATCCCGCCGAATGTAACATTCAGCTGTCTGTCGCCGTAAAGAGCGACGAGCCAGCGTACGGGTCTGGCAAAGCGGACTGTCTTCTCGCCCCAGAACATACTCTTGGGGAATGACAGGCGGCGCGTGATTTTTTCAAGAAGCTGCGGAAGTATATCGATCGAGGGCTGTCCGGCCGTGCGTTTTTCGGCGACGACATATTCCGCGCTGCCGATTGTCTTTGTCTTAAGTTCGGCGACGTCGATCCCGCGGCTGCGAGCGAAGCCCTGCGCCGCCTTTGTCGGTTTTCCGGCTTCGTCGAAAGCCAGACTTTTGAGCGGTCCTTTTGATACTTCGACCGCGTCGTCCTGACGCTCCGCGATTTCTTTAACCTTGAGCACAAGGCGGCGCGGCGTGCATTCTGCCTTTACCGCTCCGTGGGCGATATGTGCCGCGTCAAGTTCCTCCGCGGCGTACCGCGATATATCGGCGAGCGCAGAGGACATAAATCTGGCCGGGATTTCCTCGGTTCCTATTTCAAACAGAAGGTCACTCATTGCCGCTCGCCTCTTTTTTCAAATTTGACGAATTTGCCCGTAATCGGCCAGCCCATTTCCTCACGCTGCCTGAGGTAGGCATGGCAGCAGGCGCTCGCAAGCGCGCGGACGCGGCTGATATATCCCGTGCGTTCCGTAACGCTGATGGCGTTGCGCGCGTCAAGCAGGTTGAAAGAATGTGAGCATTTAAGGACATAATCGTAGGCGGGGAGCACAAGTCCCGCTTCAAGGACGCGGCGCGACTCCGCCTCGTATTTGTTGAAAAGTTCAAAAAGCATGTCGGTGTCGGCGATTTCAAAGTTGTAGGTCGAATGCTCCACTTCGCCTTTGTGGTGGACGTCGCCGTATTTGACGTCGCCGACCCACTGCAGGTCGTAAACATTATCGACTTTCTGCACAAACATCGAGATTCTCTCAAGGCCGTAGGTCAGTTCCGCGGGAACGACGTCCATGTCGACGGCTCCCATCTGCTGGAAGTAGGTGAACTGCGTTATCTCCATGCCGTCGAGCCAGACTTCCCATCCGAGCCCCCATGCGCCTGTCGTCGGGTTTTCCCAGTCGTCCTCGACGAAGCGGATGTCATGCTCCGCCGGGTCTATGCCGAGGCATTTAAGGCTCTCGATGTACATCTCCTGTATATTGTCCGGAGCGGGCTGAATGATGACCTGATACTGGTAGTAGTGCTGAAGGCGGTTCGGGTTCTCGCCGTAGCGTCCGTCCGTCGGCCTCCTGGAAGGCTCCACATAGGCGACGCGCCATGGCTCGGGGCCTAAGACTCTCAGTGTCGTAGCCGGGTTCATGGTGCCGGCGCCGACTTCAATATCGTAAGGCTGTTGTATTACGCAGCCTTGAGAAGCCCAGAAATGTTCAAGCCGCATAATTAACTCCTGAAAACTCACCTTTTCCTGCCTCCTTCGTGATCCGTGGCGACCATTGAATAATTTTAGCGCAGATTTCTAAAATAAGCCGACAATTTTTTTATGTTCGCGGCAAAAATTTCCTCAGACTCGACTGCCGCCGCCCATTTGATAAATCTGTCGCGCGGCAGCGCGGCGCAGGCAAGCAGAAGAAGGCGCTCGCGCTCCGAAAGAAGTGACCCTTCCGCGTGACGGCCGCACCTTCCGCACAGTATCCCTTCGTTTGTAAAGAGCCCGCCTTCCGTCAGTCTTTCGCCGCAGCCTGCACAGGCGGCTAAAGAGGGCGCGGCTCCCATGACCGCTAAGAATTTCCACATATAGCGGAATTCGACAGCGCGCGCCGGAGTTTTTTCGCGAAGCTGAAGCATGGCGTTCCAGAGAGCGCGCAGCAGCGCGTCGTTCTCGCAGTCAAGCGGAGCTTCGTTCGCCGTAAGCCTGTAAAGACGCGCAGCGCACGAAAGAGCGGAGCGCGAGGCGCGGAGCGCGAGAAAATCATCTTTTACCTCGACAGAGTGCAGATAGAGGCGCGACGGACTCTGATAGAGAGAAAAGCTCCCCCACACCATCGGCTCGGCGGCGCCGCCGAAGCGGTTCTTGCCGCCCGATGCCGGCGCACCGGTCCAGCGCGGGCCGAAGCCACGCGTGAAAAGCAGAAGAGACCGCCCGCCTTTGAAAATGTCATTCCTCAGGAGAACGGTCCCGCTTGCCTGATAATATCCCTGGCTTAATCTTTCCGTTGTCAAGCGCCGTACCCGAGCCTGCGCAGTTCGTCGGGAGATTTGCGCCAGCCGGGGCGGACTTTCACCCACAGCTGCAAAAACACTTTGCAGCCGAACTTTTCCTCAAGCTCGGCGCGCGCCTCGCTGCCTACAGTTTTCAGCATCGAGCCGTTTTTCCCGATGATTATCCCTTTCTGCCCCGGCCGGTCGACCACGACGGTGGCGCGTATAGTGCATACCTTTCTGTCCGGAAACTCGTCGGGGCTTTTAAATTCGTCGATTATGACGGCCGCGCCGTGCGGCACTTCTTCTTCGGTGTGGCGGAAAATTTTCTCGCGTATGACTTCTGAGGCAAGGAAGCGCTCCGTGGAATCCATAAGCATATCTTCCGGATAAATGGCGGGCTGGCTCGGCAGCAGCGCTGCGATCGCCGCTGCGAGTTCGCCGAGGCCGCGCTTTTCCGTCGCGGAAACCGGAACCGCGGCCGAGAGCGTTAAATAATTTCCGTATGTTTCCGCGCATTTTTCATAATCTCGGGTCCGCGCGAGTTTATCCGTCTTGTTGACCGCGAGCACAACCGGCAGCCGCGTTCCCGAAAGAGCGTCTATGATGACGCGGTCTTTCGCACTCACTGTCCTGTCCTGCGCCTCCACCACGTAGCATACGGCGTCGACCTGCGCCAGCGCATCCTCGGCCTCTTTCATCATAAAGTCGCCGAGCGCGTGCTGTGGCCTGTGTATGCCGGGCGTATCGACAAAGACGATCTGTTCTTTTTCCGTGGTGTATATGCAGCGGACGGCGTTGCGCGTCGTCTGGGGCTTCGGCGAGACGGCGGCGACCTTTTCGCCGAGCAGCGCGTTTATGATTGACGACTTCCCGACGTTCGGACGCCCCAGCAACGCGACGAAGCCGCTTTTGTATCCGGCTTCCATTATTCCCTCCGGCCTTTCAAAGAAAATCCAAACGGAAGCAGCTCTTCGAGAGTAATGGTTTTTATTCCGCCGGCGTCTTCGAGAAGAACGGTCATTTCTCTGTTGAATTCGGCGAGAAACTGCCTGCAGGCGCCGCACGGCGGGCAGGACTGGCCGCCAGGGCCGGCGATTGCCACCGCGACGGGGCGCGTAAGCCCCTCGGCGACGGCTGTCGTCATCGCGTTGCGTTCGGCGCATATGGCGAGCCCGTAGCTCGCGTTCTCCACGTTGCAGCCAGTGACCAGCCGTCCGTCATCAAAAAGCAGAGCAGCCCCCACTGCGAAGCCGGAGTAAGGCACGTAGGCTTTCTCCCGCGCTTCGGCGGCCGCCTCAACCATGCGCCATTTCGTTTCTTCGGAGAGATTTTTCCCGTTCATGCCGTTTCCCCGAAAAATCCGTTTACCATGCGCTCCTGCAGCGCCCACATATCTGCGCGCTCCTCTTCGCTCGCGTGGTCGAAGCCGACAAGATGCAGAAAACCGTGGCAAATCACCAGTACCGTCTCGATTTCCGCGCTTTCGCCGCTTTCTTCCGCGTTTGCCGCGACGACGGCGGGACAAACTACAATATCGCCCAGCGGCAAACTCTCCCAATCCGACGGCGGCTCAAAGACGCCGCAGCCGTTCTCCCACAGCGGGAAAGAGAGCACGTCGGTCGCACCTTCGCCGCCGCGGTATTTTTTATTGAGCTCCGCCATGCGCTCGGCTTCCGCGAACGTGAGGGAGATTTCGCAATTCCGCGTCGTTTCGGGAAGCAGTCTTTCCGTTTCTATGCAGGCAGAGATGATTTTTTCTATCTGCTCCGCCACGGCCGCGTTCCAGACGGCTTCAGCGGCTTCGGGCGGGTTACTGCACAGTATCGTTGTTTTCATTGTTTTCGTTTCCTCCGCCCTCTTCGGCGCTTTCCGCGGCGCCGCGTCTGAGCCTTGCCTCCTTGATGATTTCGTTGATGTCCTTCACCTCGCGCGAATGGTATGTCGAGCGGAATACATTGAGGAAGGCCGCTTCGATGATCGCTATCTCGCGCAGGGTGAAGTCCGCGTCGTTGAGCTGTCTGCTCTCTATTTTGCTTTGTATGACCTGGCGTATGAAGGCAGAAAGCTCTCCGTCGCTCTCAAAGGGTTTGTTCCGGGACTTTACGGCGGCTTCGACCGAGTCCGCCAGCATGACAAGCGCGGTCTCGCGAGTCTGCGGTCTCGGCCCGGGATAGCGGAAATCCTCTTCGTTTACATTTTCGCCCAAAGCCTTTGCTTTCTCGTAGAAATATTTCTGAACGGTCGTGCCGTGATGTTCGAGTATGAAGGGACGCAATGCTTTCGGAAGGTTCGACTGCACCGCGATGTCAAGCCCGTCCTTTACATGAGAGATAAGCACTTTGGCGGAGAGCTCGGGCGGCAGACTGTCGTGCAGATTTTTGCCGGGCCTCTGGTTTTCGACGAAGTACTGCGGGTTTTTGAGCTTGCCTATATCGTGGTAATAGGCGCCCGCCTTGACATACAGCCCGTTCATCTGGAGCTTGTCCGCCGCCGCCTCGGCGAGCGTTCCCACCATCAGCACGTGGTTGTATGTGCCGGGCGCTTCCATCTGGAGGCGTTTGATAAGAGGCTGCGACGGGTGGCTCAGCTCAAGCAGGCGCATCGGCGAGATAACGTCGAATATGTTCTCCCACAGAGGAAGAAGAGCCACGACGATAGTCGCCCACACCGCGCTGAAAAGGACGGTCAGGAGTATGACGTTGCGGTCGTAATAGAGGTCGAGCCCCCAGTATATGCAGACCGATATTACGCCGAGAGCTATCCCGAGGAGGAAAAGGTTGCGCCAGATTGTGATGCGGTGGTTCGGCGGGTTGAGAAACATCGCGCGGCCTATGCCTCCCGCGAAAGCGGAGAGCATGAAGCCGAGGCAGACGACGCCGGGATTTGTGCCGTAGGCTATAAGCACGCTTATCACCCCGCCGCCGAAGATAAGGTGAAAAGAGAGCGAGACCGGCATTGTAAGGCAGAGCCAGCCCGCGAGCCCCAGCACGGCCATCGAGTAGCCGCCGAGGCGGGCGAAGGCTACTTCAAGCGTCCAGACTACGGAAAGCACCACGGCGATGTAGACCCATTCACGCATCGAGAACTTTTCTTTCATCCCGCATGAAATCCAGACGGGCCAGAAGCTCCATAAAATTATCGCGCCGAGTACAAATATCAGATGCCGCCACGGAAAGTGAGCGTCGGGGTATCCCTGCGAGGCAAGCAGACGCGCGGCTGAGGGCGTCACGACCTCGCCTTTCTGGACAAGAACCGAACCGGGGCGTATTTCTTTAATGACCGACGGTATCTGGGCCGCCACGTCGTCTTTCAGCTTCATCAGCATCTCGTCGTCCTGCTGCAGAGAAGGGCTCATTATGGCGTCAAGCATCTGGAAGGCGATGTTGCGCTCAGACTGTGTAAGCGAGGTCTGTTTGAGGTGTTTCCATATCAGTGATGTCTGCTGCTCCCGGTCTGTCGATTCGCTCAAGAGCTTTGCGCCGATGTCGGCGACGGCCGCGCTTATCGCCTTCTGCGAGGCCGCGCCCTGTTTGTTGTAAATGCCGAGCAGCGGCGCGCTGAACAGCTCGCTCAATCTGCCGTTTTTCAAAATTTCGAGGCGATTCTTCACCTCCGCCGCGCTTTTTTCGTCCTGCACAACGACTGCGATTATGCTTGACGTGGCACGCTGGCGCAGCTCGAGGGTGGCCGCCTTGTCTTCGTATCGTGACGATGTGATGGCGAAATATGTTTTTTGCGCCGGAAACCCTATCCGGTAGTTCTCCCTGCGCTCAAACAGATACCAGTTAAAGCCGACAAGGAGAGCCGCGACGGCCAGCAGTATCGTCCTGAATATTATGTACTGCCGGTTCTCCGGCTTAAATGAGAACCTTCCGAGAACCTCTTTAAAGCTGTCCGGCAGAAGGCTGTTTTTCTTCTCTTCTCCGTCTGTCATAATCTTCGTAAGCCCTCACTATTCTCTGCACTATCTCGTGGCGCACGACGTCGCCGTCGCTTAAGTTGACGAAGGCGACTCCGGGAATCTCCTTCAAAATATCGCGCACGACTTTAAGCCCTGACTCTTTCGAGCCGGGCAGGTCGACCTGCGTTATATCTCCCGTTACTACGGCCTTCGAGCCGAAGCCGAGACGCGTAAGGAACATCTTCATCTGTTCAGGCGTCGTGTTCTGGGCTTCGTCAAGTATGATGAAGCTGTCGTTGAGCGTGCGGCCGCGCATATAAGCGAGCGGCGCGAGCTCAATCACGCCCTTTTCGAAATAACGGTCGAACTTTTCCGCTGGCAGCAGCTCGTAAAAAGCGTCGTAAAGCGGCCTGAGGTAGGGGGCTACCTTCTCGTTCATGTCGCCCGGAAGGTAGCCGAGCCGTTCGCCGGCTTCGACCACCGGGCGCACAAGTATTATGCGGCTCACTTTCGCAGATTTAAGGCATGCCACGGCCTGAGCCGCTGCGAGATATGTCTTGCCGGTGCCGGCCGGGCCTATGCCGAATGTTATGTCGTTTTCGCGTATCGCGCGGACGTAGTCTCTCTGGCCGTTCGTGTAGGGACGTATCGCCCTGCCTCTGTTGCTGACGCAGACGACATCGTTGTAGAGCGAGCGCAGGTCGACTGTCTCGCCGCGTTCTATACTGTGCAGCCCGTAGCGGATTTCGGCGCTGTTGAACTTGTGTCCCGAAAGCGACAGCTCCGCGTACTGAGTCAGGAGATTTTCGATTTTTTCAACAAGCTGCCCGTCGTCTCCGTTTATTGAGAGAGAGTCGCCGCGCGCGTAGACTTTGACGGGAAATATCTGTTCTACGAGGCGCAGTATCTCGTTGTGTTCGGCAAGCAGCCGTACCACGGAGGCGTCCGCCGACAGGAGAAACGCCTCCGGCTCGCGGCCTGTTTCCTTCATTATTCAGGCCGGCCTACGCCCTTTCTACCGCTTTGACCTCGGGCACTTCGGCTATGACGGCCTGTTCGACGGTCATGCGAAGCGTTTCAAGCGCGAACGGGCATGAGCCGCAGGCTCCGTGCATCTCAACGTAGGCCGTTCCGCTCTGTTCGTCATATTTCACGAAAGAGCAGTCGCCGCCGTGCATCTGAAGCGCGGGGGAGACTTTGGAAGTGAGTACCTCTTTGATTTTTTCTTCTGTGGTCATCGCTATTCCTCCAGTTTTATTTTTCATTGATTTTTCGCTTTTTGCCAGAATTCCTCAAGTTCGTCAAGCGTGAACTCTTTCCATGCGCGCCCTGACGCCTCAACGGATTTTTCCACTTTCCTGAAACGCGACGAGAATTTCTCGCAGGCGCGGTGCAGCGCTGCCTCCGGATCCGCGCCCAAGTGGCGAGAGAGATTGACAGCGGCAAATAGCAGGTCGCCCAGTTCTTCTTCGATTTCGTCTTTGCCGCCGGAGCGCGCGGCCTCTTTCAGCTCCGCCGCCTCTTCCTCGACTTTCGCCATTACCGGCGCGCAGTCGCTCGCGGGCCAGTCAAAGCCGGGCTTGGCCGCCCGTTCCTGAATCCTGTAAGCGCGCAGAAGCGCCGGCATCCCGCGGGGAATCCCTGCCATGTATGACGGGTCTTCCTCTTTGCCGCGCCGCTCCGCCGATTTTATCTGTTCCCAGTTTTTGAGGACGTCCTGAGAATCTTTCACCCGCGTATCGCCGAATACATGCGGGTGGCGGCGTATCAGCTTATCCGTCAGCCCGTCCAGGACGTCGCGTATTGTGAAGTCGCCGCGCTCCTCAGCTATGCGCGACACGAAAACAACCTGAAGCATCAGGTCCCCGCATTCCTCGCGCATATTTGACAGGTTGCCATCCTCTATCGCCTGTATCAGCTCGTAGCCCTCTTCGACAATGTAGCGCCGGAGCGTCATATAGCTCTGCTCTCTGTCCCACGGACAGCCGCCGGGCTCGCGGAGCTTTTTCATAATGTTTAACAGTTTCACGAATTTTTCCGCCGCAGCGGCTTCTTCCCGCGTCACGATCATTCCCCCGTTCCGATATATTTTATCATTCTATTTACAGATTGACCTCTTTGACAAGCATTTGCGCCATTTCGCGCATTCCGGAAAATCCCCCGGGGCCGATTACGCCGTCAAGTCTTCTGCTCCAGCGCGGCGGCAGCGCGAGCTTTTCCAGCTTTCCTCCTGGCTTGCAATATACTATTATTTCACAGCGCCCGGCAAGCAGCTTTGTAATGCCGAACTCATTCGCCGCGTTTCTGACCGCGGCCGCGTCGAAGAGAAATTCAACCTCGGGCGGCATTTTGCCGAAACGGTCGGCTGTCTCTTCCCGCAGATCGCGCACCTCGCGGACCGAGGCCGTTTTAAGCAGGCGGCGGTAGAGCGTGACGCGCAGGTTTTCCTGCGGCAGGTAGCTTGCCGGTATCGAAACGGGGAAACCCACTTCAAGCTCTATCCGCGGCCTGTAGGTTCCCTTTATCTTCGCGATTTCTTCCGCCAGAAGGTCGCAGTAGCGCTGGTAGCCGATTTTCGTGGAGTTCCCATGCTGCGCTATCCCGATCAGGTCACCGCCTCCGCGTATCTGCAAGTCGCGCCGCGCAAGGCGATAGCCCGCGCCGAGTTCGTCGAGCTCCGCTATGGCCTCAAGTCTCTCGCTTGACTCTACCGATATACGCGCGTCGCTCGGATAGAAGAGAAAAGCATAGGCCTGCTCCTCGCGCCGTCCCACTCTGCCGCGCAGCTGGTACATCTGCGCGAGCCCGAGCTCGTGCGCGTCGTCTACGATAAGCGTGTTCGCGGCCGGTATGTCAAGGCCGCTTTCGACAATCGTCGTGCAGAGGAGAATGTCCGTCGCGCCGGCCGCGAAGTCCGCCATTATCTTTTCAAGCGCCGCTTCCTGGGTTTTGCTGTGCGCCACGGCGATTTTCAATTTCGGGAAGAGGCGCTTCAGCATCACGGCCCTTTCTTCTATTCCGTTTATTCTGTTGTGGACGAAGAATATCTGTCCGCCGCGGTTTTTTTCGCGAAGCACCGCACTTTTCAGAAGCTCTTCCGAGAAGGGGCGGACGACTGTTATGACAGGCAGCCTGCGCTGCGGCGGCGTGTTGAGCACCGACATATCGCGCAGACCGCTCATCGAGAGGGAGAGCGAGCGCGGTATCGGAGTGGCGGAGAGCATGAGCATATCCACGCCGGGCAGAGTTTTTTTCAGGTGGTCTTTGTGCATGACGCCGAAGCGGTGCTCCTCGTCGATGACGACAAGCCCCAGGTCTTTGAAGCGAACGTCGGCCGTAAGCAGCCTGTGCGTCCCGATGACTATATCCACGGAGCCGGCCGCGAGCCCGCTCAATATTTTTTTCTGCTTCGAAGGGGGGACGAAACGCGAAAGCGTCTCGACCCGCACGCCCGTTTCCGCGAAGCGCGCGGAGAAGGTTTCGTAATGCTGCTGCGCGAGCAGCGTCGTCGGCGCCATTATCGCCGTCTGCTTGCCGGCGAAAGCGGCTTTGCCGGCGGCGCGTATCGCGACTTCTGTTTTTCCGAAGCCGACGTCGCCCACTATGAGCCTGTCCATCGGCACCGGGCTTTCCATATCCGCCTCGACTTCCTCTATCGCGCGGAGCTGGTCGGCGGTCTCCTTGTAAGGGAAGCTCTCTTCAAGCTCGCGCATCATCTCGCGGTTTTCCGGAAAGGGAAAACCTTTGCTCACCTCGCGCTCCGCGTATATCCTGATGAGTTGCGAGGCTGCCTTTTCCGCGAGCTCGCGTGCCTTTGCCGCCGATTTTTTCCAGAGAGAGCCTTTCAGCCTGTCGGCAGCGGGTTCCTGCCCCGGAGGAGGCGACCACGGGGAAATTCTGTGAAACTGCATGACCGGGATTAAGAGCCTGCTCTCCTCCGCGAATTGCAGGACTAGGTACTCCTGCTCCCCGTCGGCTGTTTTCACCCGCTCGGCGCCAAGATACCGCGCGACGCCGTAATCGTCGTGGACGACCCACTGTCCGGGCATAAGCCCCGCTCCCCAGTCGGCCGGCGCGTGATTTTCTATGCGGCGGCGCGAGACGGTGACGCCCGAAAGTTCAAGGTCGGTAATCACGGCCACGCGCGTGTCGTGGTCTATAAAGCCCTCGCTGAGCACGCTCTCTTTATGGTCGAATCCGTTGACCTCCGCCCACTGCCTGTTGCGTTCGGTTTCTGAAAAAATTTTTATTTTATAGCCGTCGTTTATAAGGGAAAGACAGAAACTTTCCACTTCGCGCAGCTTGCCGCGAAAGTTCGGAAACTGCGTCACATTCATGCGGACGGCGCAGTTTTTCACGTCAGGCAGTATGCGAAGGCGCATGTAGGCCGTGAGCGCGGAGTAGATTTTCTCCCATCTCTCCCACGGCACGGACTCTTTCTCCTCGCGGTCAAGGCTGTTCCAGAGCCACATGGAATTTTCCGCCGTCATGTCAAGGCCGCGCGGATCAAAAAAAAGCACGCGCATATCGCGCGGGAAATAATTTTCAAGAACGTTGTCGCTTTTTGCCGCAAGGCTCTGTATCCGGCATTTTTTTATATTTTTGAGACTTTTCTGCGTTTCGGGTATGTAGTAACGGATATCCTCAACTTCGTCGTCGAAAAACTCCACACGGATAGGATACATATCGGAGGGGCTGAATATGTCAAGGATGCTGCCGCGAACGGCAAACTGTCCCGGAGTCCAGACAAGGTCGCTCCGTTCATAGCCCTTCTGCGCGAGCCACGAGGCGAGCCTGTCGCGACCGGCCTCTTTGCCTATTTCAAGCTCTCTGAAATCGCCGCCCGTCGAAAAAGGCGACATCAGCGAGGCGGGCGCGGCTGCGAGGACGCCTCCTCCGAACTTGAAATCTTCGAGAATGTCCCCGCGTGCCATCTTTTGCGCGTCGCTCCTCGCGGCGTCGCCGGAGAGAGGAATCTCGGGCAGGACTTTGACGCCGCCCAGAATCCCAAGCTCGAACGCGTCGGCCGCAAAGTCGCGAACCTGGCGCGCGTCCGGAAGAATCACGAGAAGAGGAAATTTTATACCGCGGCAGACCCACGGGCGCATAGCGCCCTTTGAGGCGAGATGGACGCCGCCGTTCCTTTGCCAAAGGGCATCGTCTATCGCGGCAAGGGATCCGGCCGCGCTTCTCGGGTTATTCGGCGCCATTTAACCTGAAACCGTTGGCCTTAGACATCGCCGCGTCGATGCCCTCGGCAAGCCACAGATTGAGCGCCTCCCACGCGGCGTTTTCGATTTTTCCCCATTCGCGCCTCTGCTCCTGCGGTATCTTGGCGAGTACCCATTCCGCAAGGTCGCAGCCCGGCGCGGGAGAGCCTATACCGACGCGAAGTCTCGGGACGTCGAGCGTGCCCAAAGCGCCGAGCACCGATTTCAGGCCGTTCTGCCCGCCGGCCGAGCCACCGCGCCTCATGCGGATACGCCCGAAGGGCAGAGCCGCGTCGTCCGAGACAACAAGTATGTCTTCAGGCGCGAGGTTCTGGTATCTGGCCGCCTCGCCTACTGAAAGGCCGCTGAGATTCATGAATGTGTGCGGTTCAAGAAAGGCGACGCGCTCGCCGCGGAAGACCGCCGGGCCCCAGTAGGCGCCGCGGAACTTTATCTGCGGCTCGCCGAGCGAGAGACGGGCTACAAACGAGTCGACGATTAACCAGCCGGAGTTGTGCCTCGTCCAGACATATTGATAGCCGGGATTTCCCAAGCCGACTATGAGCTTCATTGATAACAGACCTCTTTACGAAAAAGCCGCCTTAGGCATAAAAAAGGACGCGGCGCCCGCCCCGCAACGGGGACACGGCCGGAAACCGGGTCGGGGAAATATCCGCCTGCCGCGCTCCGGCCGCGCATTACGGACATAGCCGCGCCGCGTACGATAACCAAACGAAGAAAAGCGCTACTCTTCCTTCGCGGCCTTTCCTTTCGCGACAACTTCAACTTCGGTGTTCTCCTCGGTTGTTTCGGGTTCGTCGCTTTCGCCGCCGGGCTGCTCGATGTGGAGAACGATGATGTCTTCCTCGGTGACGGCGGCGACCCCCTCGGGCAGCGCGAGGTCTTTGACAAACACTTCGGAGCCGATTTCAAGGTTCTGCAGGTCGATGACGATCTCTTCGGGAATGTCGCTCGGCTGGACCTCGACGAGGATTGAGCGTTCGCCGTAGATGAGAAGACCGCCGTCTTTCAAACCCTTGCAGAGCTCTTCGTTTACGACGCGGACGGGAACTTCAACCTTGATTTTGTGGCCCTTCAGAACCTGATAAAAGTCAATGTGGAGAATGCGGCGCGAAAGCGGGTGGCGCTGTACGTCGCGGATAAGCGCCGACGCGGAGCCGCCGTCGGCGAAATCAAGCTCGACGAGCGTCGTTTCCCTGTGGGCGCTGTTCGCCAAAGGAGTTACAGCCCTCGCGGAAACAATGCCCGCGAGTCCGTTCCTGTATTCCGGGCCGTAAAGGACAACGGGAAGCTGTTCCTTGGAGCGGAGCTTGCGGCATGCGCCCTTGCCCGTTTTCTCCCTCTTCGTGAATTCGAGTTTTACAGCCTGATGATTTGATGCCATGGATATGTCCTCCTCAATGGTTTTGCTTCTGTAAATTTTTTCCGTCGTTTAGCGGAACAAAATGCTTACCGAGTGCTCGGAGTGGATTCTTCTCAGCGCTTCGGCGAAAAGCGGCGCTATGGGAAGCTGGCGTATCTTGTCGATTTTCTTGCTCTCTTTGAGAGGAATCGTGTCAGTCAGGACGACCTCTTTTATCACGGAGCTTTTGAGCCTCTCTATCGCGGGACCGGAAAGCACGCCGTGCGTGGCGCAGGCGTAGACTTCCTTCGCACCTCTTTCTTTGAGAGCCTCGGCCGCTTTGACTATCGTTCCTGCCGTATCTATAATGTCATCGACGAGGACACATGTCCTGCCTTCCACATTCCCGATTATCTCCATCACCTCGCACTGGTTCGCGACCTCGTGCGAGCGGCGCTTGTCGACAATGGCAAGGTCAAGGTTGTTCAGCTGTCCCGCGAATTTCCTCGCGCGCACGACGCCGCCTATGTCCGGCGATACGACGGAAACAAGTCCGTTTTCCATTTCCTTGGCGAGCGTCCTGCGGAAGTAGGAGGCAAGGAGCGGAATGCCTGTCAGGTGGTCGACCGGAATGTCGAAGAAGCCCTGTATCTGCCCCGCGTGAAGGTCAGCGGCAATCACGCGGTCGGCGCCGGCGGTCTCAAGCAGGTTCGCGACGAGCTTCGCCGTGATCGGTTCGCGCGAACGCGTTTTTCTGTCCTGGCGGGCGTAGCCGAAGTAGGGTATTACAAGATTGACGTGATAGGCCGAAGCTCTTTTAAGAGCGTCCACTATCACCAATAGCTCGAAAAGATGTTCGTTGGCGGGTTCGCAGGTCGGCTGCACAACGTATACGTCCGCGCCGCGCACGCTTTCCTCAATCGAGACGCCTATCTCCTGGTCCGAGAAACGGAAAAGCTTGGTGGCCGAAAGAGGCACGCCCAAGTTCATGCATATGTTTTCCGCGAACTGCGGGTCAGCGCTGCCGGAAAATATCTTTACTTCTCTTAATCCTGCGGACATACAATCTCCTCCTTAAAGAGATAAGAACAAAGCCCCGCCTCAGCCGCGGGACTTCCCGTCGGACGGTTTCTTTCCGCGCCTGTCGTTCCAGTTTTCTATATTGATCTGCCTCGCGCGCCCCACTCCGAGAGCGCCGGCAGGCACGCCGCCTGTGATGACCGATCCGGCGGCGGTCGAAGCCTCGTCCCCCACCTCGACGGGGGCCACGAACATCGTGTCGCTGCCGACAAAACAGTTGCTGCCGATTTTTGTCCTGTTCTTTTTTTCTCCGTCGTAATTACAGGTTATAGTGCCCGCGCCTATGTTGGTGTTCTCTCCGATCTCCGCGTCTCCGATATAAGAAAGATGGGGCACCTTTGAATCTTTGCCGATAACGCTCTTTTTTATTTCAACGAAGCGTCCCATGTGCGCGTTTTCAAGCAGTTCGCCGTGTTCGCGCATGAAGGAGAAGGGTCCGACCGACGACTTCGGCCCGGCGGCGGAGTCGTTCATGCGGACGGAGCCTTTCAGGTTCGCGTTCTCCCCGACTTTGGAGCCGCGCAGCACGGTGAAGCTCCCTATGAAAGCCCCGTCGGCCACTTCCGTCTCTCCCCACAGCTGGACCGACGGATGAACAGTGACGTCGCGTCCGACCTTTACTTTCGGGCCTATCCACACGCTCGACGGGTCCATGCAGTGAAGGCCGTTATCTCTCATCAGGGAAAACACTATTCTGTCGCGCATCAGGGAAGAAGCCCGCGCGAGCTGTATCTGGTCGTTGATGCCGAGAAATTCTTCGGAGTTATCGGCAAGGACGGCGTCTGTCTTTCCGCCGCGCGACGCCGTCAGGGAAAGAGCGTCGGGCAGGTAATACTCACCTTGCGCGTTGCTGCAGGAGATGTCGTCTATAACGGAGGAAAGCGTCTGCGTGCGGAAGATATACATGCCGCTGTTTACCTCGCGAACGGAACGCTCCGCCTCTGTCGCGTCTTTGTGTTCGACTACGCGGACAGCGCCGTTTTCGCGTATCACACGTCCGTAGCCCGCGGGGTCGTCAAGCATGAAACTCAGGAAACTGCAGTCGCTTCCGCTCTCCGCGTGGCGAGCGGCAAATTTTTTAAGAGTCTCCGGTGTAATCAGCGGCGCGTCGCCTGGAAGTATTATCACGTTGTCGAAACGGAGAAACCATTCCCGCGCGAGCCTGACCGCATGAGCCGTGCCGCGCTGCTCGCGCTGCCAGATTACGGCTGTTTCGGGGAAATTTTCGCGCGTCCAGCTTTCGACGGCCTCGCCTTCATATCCCACTACCACCGCGGTATCGTCGAAACCGGCGTCGCGCGCCGCTTTAAGGGGATAGTAGAGGATCGGCTCTTCAAGCATCAGATGGAGAACCTTGGGAGTTTTACTGCGCATTCGCGTGCCTTTGCCCGCGGCCAGCAGGAGCACTCCAAACGATTTTTCATTCCCGTTCACGATTTCTGCCCCTTTCAGAAACGCCTCAGATTTTTTCGGCTCGAAAAAATGGCTGGGGTGGATGGACTCGAACCATCGATGGCGGAGTCAAAGTCCGCTGCCTTAGGCCGCTTGGCTACACCCCATTACGGCAACGGTCATTATAACGTTAAATCGAGTCAATCCGCAAGTCTGAAATCATTTTTGCCCGTCCGCGCGTGAACGCGGCGGGGCAGCGGTTATCTCGGCGCGCCGATACAAACACGGCGCCTTGATTTATAATAATCAAAATCGGTGAAGTTATCATTGGGGGAGCGCGGCTATGTGGACGGTCGACGACGCTGTAGAGGTACTTAAAGAAAGAGGAGCCAAGATAACGGCACAGCGCATAGCCATTCTCCGAAAGCTCGAAGGACGCGAGGACCACCCTTCCGCCGAGAGGCTTTACAAAGAACTTTCCTCGGAACGCGAGGCAATGTCCGTTGCCACCCTTTACAGCACCGCACAGCTTCTTGCCGACGCCGGGCTTATAAAAATTCTCAGCATTGACGACAAAAAAGTCTGTTTCGACCCGGCGACGGAAACGCACGGCCATTTTCTCTGCCGCGGGTGCGGACGGCTCTTTGACATCCCGGTGGACGAGGATGAAATTTTAGGCTCCGTATCAGTCATCCGCTGCAGCATCGCGCGGATAGAGCAGACAGAAATTTTCTTCTACGGTCTCTGCTCCGGCTGCGCGAAGTCATAGAGGGTGCGGCAGCATGGGTGCGCGCGGCGGGCTTTTGCATGCGAGAGCGAAGGGGTCCCGCAAATTTTTCGCAAAGCGTGCCGCCTCTCTGACGCGCGAGACTTAGCACGCCGCGTTTGTACGCACTGATGCAAGGCACTGCGCCCACGCGCGGCCGCGGGACTCTCTTTGCAGGTTTTGAAATTTTGCTTTTTCGAACGCTTTCCGCAGGAAGTTTTCTTATTCCCGCGCGCCGATCTCTTTACGCGGTCTTCGCCGGCATTATAATATGACGTGAGGCGGATGGTACTTCGCCTGATGCCCTGCGTTTTTAATTTTTCCCGGCGCACGGGCGCAGTCTTTTGACGCGCGAGAATTTTATAAAATTACCTGACTTGCGCCGGAGAGGGAGAAATATTTTGAAACCGAAAAAATCCGAGAAAATCATTTTTGCCGTCTTTGCCGCGTTTTCGCTCTGCTTCAGTCTGCTGGCCGCACGCTGCGCCGCGGCTGAAGCCAAGAAACTTTTTGAAATCGACATTCCCATGATGCGCGGCGCACCTGTAACAGTCACGACGGAAGGCAAGGGTGAATTTGAAATCGCGACAGTGGCGGATCTTCCGACGACGACGCGCTGGCCCGGCTACACGGCGAGCGCGTGGGGAGAGCCGGGATGCGTCTGCGCGTCTGCGGTAAACGCGGTGCACATGCTTGTCTCTCTGGAAAAGGGACATGGAAGAACCCTCAGCATAATCCCGCAAGAAACCATCGCTCCGGCGGCCGGGGCCGGTTCTTCGATAGTGCTTGACGCGAAGGCGGGCGAGAGCGTTTTCGGCGCTTGGGCTCCCGCAGTCGGCTCGCGCGTGACTGTGCGCCACAGCGACGGGAGCTCCGCCCCGCTCGGCGCCGACAATCTGCCGAAGGAGGGCGACACTCTGGTCATCGAAGTGTACGAAGATCCGTCACTCCCCTATATGGTCGACATAGAAAACCGTCCCGGAGGCAGAGTCACGGCATGGTATTCCAACGGCTACAAAATTCTCGGCCGCGTGCTCGTCCCGCTCGGCGGCACGGGGCGTTTTGAGGGAACGCTCTTTCAGCGCTCGGGCGGGATACGCGCCAACCACAGCGGCGTTATCGATGTGAGCACAACGCCGCACGGCGTAACGGGCGGATTCCAGATTATCCCGTGGGATCATGCCCTTACTTCGAAAGAGATGCAGAACGTCTGGAAGATGACGCAGTGGCTCGTAATAGGCCCGGCTGACGGCAGGTCAATGCTCGGCGGCACATCCCCGCTCTTTAAGCACGGACTCGTCTCCGGCCCCGCCGACGGAGAAAAGATGTGGGATATGTGGTCCTCATACGGCCGCAAGTCGCTCGTCCTTGCCCGCTACGCCAACGGCGGCTGGGAGAGACTGCGCGAGTCCGCCGGACGAAACGACGATTCGCTGCGAAGCATCACCGAGCTTCGCATCTACTACCCCTTCACATCGGAGATACAGAGCGACCTGTGATTTCTTCCTCGATGCGCGAAATGTCGCGTCGGCGTCGAAATAAACTCAGATTATGTCTAACTTTAAAACATCGACGAAACGCTATCGTTCGTGCGCGGATCATGTAATCAGAATTGTTGCACATACTCCATCTGCGATACTTGGAAAAATCCCGGCAGGCAAAGGTTTCCAGCGGTTTTACATCGCTGAAAACCTTCGCTTTTTGTATCCATATTACTAAGTGTTCCTCCTCTTTAACTGCTGAAATGCGAGGCAGCACAAGCACGAGTTCTGAAGCATCCGTGAATAGTCAAACAGTATGGGGAAAATCACAGAGTGTAAAGTAAAACAAGAGATATAACTTCTCTATGATTTTTCTAAACGTTACATTAATTCTATATTCCCATCACAATCAAAAGCAAACGGCTCCGGCTCACTTTCTATTACAAATCTTGCATCATTCTGTATCTCTGTATAATACGCCTCCGAGAGCATAATATGCTCCAAATGTAAAGTGTTAGGAATGCGTACTATACGCGGCTTGTCCTCATCGTAGTCCACACAAAGTGCAAGCCCCATTTTTATTGCGTCACGATCATTTTCCATGTAAGCAGGAATCCTGCAACCATTGAGAAGCTTACATGTTACTCCGTTTGCGTACATTGCATCCAAATCAAGCTTTTTCACCGCACGCTCCGTCGTCGCAATGGCATGTCCAATGCCCATAGCATTGCCGTGTGAATTATCACTTACATCAAGCACAACAATATGTTGCTTAGCAATTCCACCAGTTGCATACGGTGTGCTAAAAGAACCCGTAACATTAGGATCCATACCATCTCCGCTGAAATATTTTCCAACTTGGTCAACTATCAACAGGTCACATGATGCTACGTGAATTCGCGGCATATTCTCAAACGCCCGTTGCAACAATATAGGTTCCTGGTCATATATGTCTTTAGCGTCTACTGCCACAATTTCCGCAGTCTCATCAAACGCGTTTTCAATTGATGCAACTGCATATAACACATGGGCATTATTTAAAATGACCTGACCAAACATTGGCACATACTTTGCCATATATTTAAAGCCCGCCTTATGGCACATCTCGGCTCCAACTTGCTTGCCAAGTCCAATCGTCATCATTTTCATTATGCCGCTTTCAAAACGCCCTCTAAAAGAAGTATGGGGTTTAATGCGGCAACTTACAATGATGCCATCAGCTTCGGCTGCGTTTCGGTCAATGAAGACATCAATGCCTTCTTCATTTATCCCGACCTTTTTTACTTCCATTGATGAAATGATAGGGCACTGCATGCTTTCTTCTGTAATGCCATATGACTTAAGAATCCCAAGCTGTCCATCTGCTGTAGCATTTCCATGGCTTCCCATAGCAGGCACAATAAAGGGTAGCGCATTTTTACTTTTAACAAAGTCTACTATGGCTTTTGTTATTATAGGCACGTTGGCTACGCCACGGGAGCCAGCGGTTATGGCTATACGCATTCCTGGTTTTATTTTAGCGCAAAATGGTTCTTTACTGAGTATTTTTTCAATGTGTGTATGAATCTCAGAGGGTTTGATCTTAGGCCTTGGAAACAGTTGCCTAACACGAAACATCTGAGGTAGTTGAATTTTCTTTAAAATAGCACTAGTGCTTGCACGCATACGATCACCTCTTTGTCAATTGAGCAAAATATCTTCTGCTAAAGATGTCAGCACTTTTACGCATCTTGTGATATCAGCACAACATACATATTCATCTGGTTTATGAGCGACAGAAAGATCACCGGGGCCATACGACATACAATTATGGTTACCTGTCATAGCAGCTACAACAGCGGTGTCTGTATATCCAGGGAAAAAATCAACAATAGCTTCTTTGCCGGTCACTGTTGCGGTTGCCGTCTTTAATTTGGCAAGAAGGAAAGAGTCATCATCCTTGTCTATACTTGGTCGTTGCGCAAAAACCACGCATTCGCAACTCGTTCCCGGAACTTTAGAAACACCCTCCGCAATTGCTTCTTCAACCAATCGAATTGACTCTTTGTTGGTAGTCGGCGGAACAAGCCGCATGTCAATCATTGTAATACATTCATCAGGAACTATATTGACATTTGTTCCGCCTTTGATAATCCCAAACGTAGCCGATGACGCACCCATTTCTTGATGGATAGGCAGTGCTGCGACTTTTCTATTAATTATGCATATTATTTCTGCCATTGCCGCTATCGCGCTGCATCCCTTCTGCGGTGCGCTTGCATGTGCCGCTAGTCCGTGCACCGTTAATTTAAACCAGGTTTTTCCTTTGTGCGCAACCTGAATCAAGTGATTTGTGGGTTCAGCATCAAGCACGTAACTTTCGGCGTTCACATAGCCATCTTTTACTATCTGTTCAGCGCCTGTCATAGTGTCTTCTTCGTCGACAGTTGCAATAAACAGAAAGTCATGCTCCAGATTAGCTTTTATCGCCGCTATATTTCTGAAAGCAAGCATTCCGGCAGCAAGTCCTGATTTCATATCACATGAACCTCGGCCATACATTTTATCTTCTATAATAGTTGCATTTAGCGCATCATAGTGCCATCCGTCGCCAATTGGAACTGTATCCATGTGGCATACATATACAAGATTTGGAGATGAGGTTTTTCCTCTAAGTTTTGCTACAATGTTATATCGCCCATCATGGACTTTTTCTCTAATGACCTCAGCGCATGTATTTTTCCTAAGCCACTCATAAACAAAATCTGATATGTTACCTTCATATGCACCGGGATTACTGCTTTCAATTTTTACTAACTGTCTTGTTAGAGCAATTTCTTCCAAAGCCTTTAAGTCCATTTAAGTTACCCCTTTTCTAAGACGAAACTGATGTCAAAGTTTAAAATCATCTTTCTTCAACTGAGTCAGTTCTGTGAATATGGAAATATTGCCTACAAGAGCTCGATTCATAAAGTCAATCCGGCATTTATCAACAGGCCTGTGGCAATAAAATTCCTGCATAGGTGAATAGCCAATCGCCGCGATATGATGACGCCCGCATATCATAGCCAAGTCCGTCCCAAAATCCCAGTATCCATAAGCAACGGGCTCGCCAATACTACGAAGAGCATTTGATGCCGCTATCACAAACGGATGGTCTTCATCGATACGCCACCCTTCTTTTATGTTCGGCAATGTAACAGTTTTGCCGGTGTAGGTTTTTCTAGGAGTGGCAGAAACAGTAACTCTCGCACGAAAATCGGGGTCTTCGGCCGTTAAATCATCAATAATGCGCTGTATCTCATTGAGAGCATCTTCCGGTGTTTCTGTCGGAACTAAGCGTCTGTCATAGATAACATTACAACGATCCGGCACAACACACATTGCCCCTGGTGAACAGCTTATAACTGTTAATGCAATACTAGCTTTTCCAAGTTTTTCGTCTATTTTATATTCTTTTGCAAACTTTTCTTCTACTTTTTCGATAAGTTTGGTTGCTTTTAAAACTGCATTGACACCAAGCCATGGAGCGGCGCCGTGACTAGTAATTCCCGACACTTCTACATTTAATTCAACCCTACCGCGGTGTCCACAATATATTTTTAATGAAGTTGACTCGCACGACACAACACCATCTATTTGTAATCCTTTTTTAGGAAAAGTATCTTCGTAGAGTCCTGTCATACCAATTTGTTCGCCTGGTTCTTCCATGACGACACAGCTGACCATGTAATCGCCGCTAAAATCGAATCCTTCTTTCTTCAGGCGAATCAAGATGGCACCGCTATAAACTTGACATGCAATTCCACATTTGGTATCTGCAGCCGCCCGTCCATGAATTACTTCAGTTTTTTCTAACTCAGTGCCTGTTTCATTATATATCTCTGCAACGTCAATAACTCCGCTGTACGGATCATAACCCATCCACTCGGCGGTCGCTCCGACATCGACATGATCCATATGACCGTTAAACATAATTGTCGGCCCTGGTTTAGTGCCGTGTATGATGCCGACTATATTACCCCAGTCATCTCGAAAGATCTCATTGTAACCAAGCTTGTCCAACTCTTTCAGTAGGATATCTGAAACATCTTTCTCTTCTCCTGTCAATGACGGGCAACGAATTAATCGCTGGGCAAAATCAATCATACCCGATTTCATTTCAGAAGCTAAAATCTTTATCCTATCCAGCATAATACTTTCCATAATTTATTCCTCCTAATCCATATTTTAATTTCCAACGACATTAGGCAGCCATGTGATTATGGGCGGACATACCACACATACAGCCAAGACAACTATCAGCACTGTTAGATATGGCATATTTTCTTTGACTATTCCTCCTAAGGGTGCACCTGAAATATTTTTTGCTACAAAAAGGTTCATTCCTAGAGGCGGCGTTAAAAAACCGATGCAAAGGTTTATTGTCATCAAAACTCCGAAGTAAATGAGAGAATAGCCAAGCTGTGTAATAATTGGACAGAAAAGCGGAGCAAAAAGAACAATGTTTGATGTTGTATCTATGAAACAACCGGTTATTAACAGGAAAAGCATTATCAGCAGCAAGATCAGATAACGGTTATCTGTCAGTCCCAACATAAGCTTAGCTAGCATCTGAGGAATATGTTCAAGAGTTAGTAGTCTTCCGAATACAGCTGCACCTCCCAAAAGGAACATTACTGGAGCAGAAAGCATAGCTGCGTCTATCAGCGCAGTTTTAATTTTCGCAAAATTCAGTGATTTGAAAACTAAACAACCAATAACAAGAGTGTACATAACACCCATGACGGCTGACTCCGTAGGCGTGGCTATTCCAGCGTATATACTGCCGAGCACTATGACAGGCATAATGATAGCCAAAAGGCCTTCTTTTATTTTTTTCAAAATCCAAAGGAAGCCTCCGTCTCTAGGAATGCCATGATAACCTCTTTTTTTAGATATAATATAATTTACGAGAATTAATGCTGTTCCCATTAAAACTCCAGGAACAACGCCGCCAATAAACAACTCCGTGACAGAGCTGCCAGCAATCACCGCATATACTATCATTGGAATTGACGGTGGTATGACCGGACCTATGGTAGCGGCAGAAGCCACTGTTGCTGCGGCGTAATCATTAGAATACCCTCTGTATACCATAGCCGGAATAAGGATACCACCGAGGGCTGAAACAACTGCCGGTCCGGAACCGGATATTGCCGCAAACAGCATAGCGGCGACAATAGTCGCAGTAGCTAGACCACCAGAAACTTCACCGACTATAGCTTCAGCAACATTAATCAGTTTTTTAGCGATACCAGACTGATCCATCAGTGTTCCTACAAGCATGAAAAACGGCATGGCTAAGAGTGCTGTTGAGTCTGAACCAGTTATTGTGGTCTGGGCAAGCATTGTAATCATCTGCATGCCAAGTGCTTTTGATGCCACAAATCCTGCAATAACTGTAGATATTCCTAATGATATGGCTATACTTATAGTCATTGATAAACATATTGCTAGAGTTAAAAATAAAGTGATAACAATCATCTGGTTAATATTCACCCTCACCCTAGTAAATTTACGTTAAAGTTACAATTTATTCCTTATAGCTTTGATATTCGGCAGTATTGAACCCTGACAAATACGAATACAGAAACCACACATGCCAATGATTCCCGGTATATACATGACTGTAGCCGGCAGCCACGGGATAGCCGAGAAATACTGCGGATACTCCATCATAGTCTGTATGTAAGTCCACATAAACCAACATACGATAACTGCGTATATAAGCGATACTACATCACCTATCAAATTAATATACACAGCAACCTTTGGGAAAAAAGCATTGATCGCTTCAACTTTAAGGTGTGTACCTTTCAGCGCGGCAAGGCTGACGCCTATCATAGTACACCATATAAAGAGTATACGGGCTGCTTGATCACCCCAAGAAATAGAATAGTTAGAGCACATTCGCAAAATAACATTCACACCAACAATAATCGTCATCAGTCCGAAACAGAAGCACAATATCCATTCTTCTATGTGGTTATACCATTTATATTTCTTATCCATAAATATTTCACCTACAATTCTTAGTAGATAATCCATAAAAAAGGAGAGAAATAAATATCAACATTCATTTCTCTCCTTAAATATCTAAATTGCAATCTTATTTTACAGTTTCTCCAATTTTCCGTACTTCTTCAAGAACATCTGCTCCAACAACGTCCTTGTATTTCTCATAAACAGGCTCTGCGGCTTTACGGAATTCCTCGCGTTCTGCAGGTGTGAGGTTAATAACTGTATTTTTATCGCTGGCTTCATATTCTTTGAGAATATCAGAATCATATTTATAACAGTATTCTCTCTCGTATTTAACTGCTTCGATGGCAGCATTCCGAATAATTTCTTGAGCAGAAGCGTCCATTTTATCCCAAACTTTTTTAGACACAATTAACGGCAGCGGGTCATAAATATGATCTGTCTTTATTATATATTTCTGAACCTCACCAAAACCTGACAGCTTTATATTCCCCACCGGATTTTCCTGTGCATCAATAACACCCTGCTGCAATGCAGTAAAAAGTTCAGAGTAAGCCATCGTAGTGGCAGCCGCACCAACTGTATTCCAGAATGCTATATGGACTTCATTATCTTGAACGCGAATTTTCAATCCCTTCATATCTGACGGGTGATGCACAGGCGTATCTTTCGTAGTAAGTTCACGCCATCCCTGCACACCCCATGCTAATCCGATTAGTCCCGCTTTGGGAAGCTGAGCTAGGATATTCTGACCTATGCTGCCATCCAATACGGCTTCGGCATGTTTGTTGTTATTAAATAAAAATGGAAGGTCAAGCAACATTGTGCTTTTTGTAAATGCCGCTAAATTTGCAATTGCCGGGAACATAAAGTCAAGCGTACCGCGCTGCAATGATTCAATCATTGCACGATTATCACCGAGGGCCGAGTTTGAATATACATCGATTGTAATTTTCCCATTTGTTCTTTCATTAACTAGTTTAGCAAAATATTTAGCACCTACATCTAACGGAGTATCATCCGCTATAACGTTACCAAGCGCAAACTTGTACTCCGGCCCGCTATAAGTACCTTCCGCCGCATATGAAATGTCTGAAAACATATATGCCATTGCAAACATGGCTACCGCTATAACCGCAAACATTCTTTTGACTTTCATATTCTTCACTCCTTATATAAATTATGGTTCATATTGAGCGCTTCGCGCCCACAAAAAACAAATTCCTAGTTAATGTACGGCTCGTCCCAGAGTAGGAGCTTCTGGCCGACGCCCTGCTTAAGCGCGCGCTGATAGAGTTCGTAACCGCAGGCTACGTCAAAGACCGCCATGCCACAGGCGACGAATATTACCGTTTCGTCGTCGCTTGTGCGTCCGGGCTTGTTGCCGAGGATTACGTTGCCGATGTCGGTCGAGTCCTCTAGCCTCGGCAGTTTGCCAGCGTCTATCAGCGTATATATCGGCCCGCCGATTACGCCCGCGTAGTAGCCGGGCACATCGCCTGAGGCGTAGGCTTCTTCCACGTAGGCTTCGTGCAGCTTGATGTTGTCATATATAATCTTACTCTTAAGCCAGAGGTCGTCGTTGCCTTTCGCGGGACCAGTGAGCATAACAAGAGAACCTTTTTTCACCCACGAACTTTCGATATGTAGCGGTTTGAGGCGCGATGCGGCCACGGTTACGAGGTCCGCGTCCTTGAGAGCTTCCGGAAGCTCGGTTGTCGCGGCGCTTTCAAGGCCGTATTCACTCTTGATCCATTCTGCAAAAGACTGTGCTTTGTCGAGGAAGATGTCATATGTTATGACCTTCTTTAAGCTTGGAGCCTGCGTGATAATGTGGCGGAAGCAGGATTTGTTGATGGGGCCGCATCCCACCACGGCACACACTTCAGCGTCCTTGCGGGCGAGGTGACGCACCGCAACAGCCGGAATAGCTCCCGTGCGAGTGGCGCTGAGTATATTCGCTGACATATGGCATAGCGGCGCGCCGGTATCCTTGTCGTTAATGAGAACGGTCAAGATTGAACGCGGAAGGCCTTTCGACGTGTTGGCCGCGTTTGAACCGTACCATTTGTTGCCGCACACATCGAAACGGCCGCCCAGATAAGCGGGCATCGCAAAAAAGCGACGGTCTGGGCCGGCAACGGGCATATTGGGAAACGGAGATTCCTTCGGGAATATTATCCCCATGCCGTGGCTGTTGTGGTTTGAACCGCCCATTAGGTAATCACCCTTGGCCAAAAGGCCGAAAACCTCCTCACAAACATCCACCCATACGGGAGCGTCGGTGATCCCGAGCTTGATGGTGTCAGGCTCAGAAAGATAAATGAACTCAATTTTATGACTCATCCATCACATCTCCTTATGAACTTTTTTCCAATCCCCGCATTAGCACACTTGCACAAGGGGGAAGAGGAAAATCGATTCAATCTTTGTTGTTTCAATTTTATGTTGTGCGTTAAGTAATTTCTATTAAACTATTAGCTTGTTTTATAAATATATTAACCATATAATTGCACCAGAATATTTGCAGTATCTTGCGCATCACCTGGAGTTTTAAAAAACTTGTCAATGGAGGATAACATTGCTGCTATGATAAGATATCGCCCCATACTTGTTGACAGTACACTGCAGGAGCTGACAGAGCACGGCTCATTCGCTTTTCCGATGTCGATGGACGAACAGCGCGTTGACGACAAGTATTGTGCGTTCGTCTCACACTGGCATTACGAGATACAGATCTCTGAGATTGTAAAAGGCTCTGTGAAGTTCAGAACCCCGCAGGGTGATTTCTTACTGAAGGAGGGCGAAGCCATCTTCTTCAACAGCGGCTGCATACACGAGGCCATCCCTACCAAGGAAAAGGACAGCATCTACACATGTGTGAACTTTCACCCGAGAATTATTTACGGATATAATGAAAGCTCCCTGAAGCGGGACTATGTTGATCCGGTGCTGTTTTCCAACGAACTGCAGACAATTGCGTTCTACGACGAGCCGTGGCATCTGGAGGTCAGGCGGCTTATGCACGAGCTTATCAGGGTGAACCGCGACGAAAAATACGGCTATGAGCTTGAGATGTATTCGATTCTGTTGAAGATGTGGGCTCTTATAGTCCGAAACAACAGGAATATAGTGGCTGCGTCCTCCATGATGTCGTTTGCGGACAAGCAGCGCATCAAATCTCTCACCCACTTCATACATAAAAACTACATGGAGCGCATATCGCTGGCCGACATAGCCGAATCCGCCCAGATAAGCAAGGGTGAGTGCTGCCGTGTGTTTCAGCGCGTTCTTAAAATGACGCCTTTCGACTATCTCATTAATTTCCGCATCCAGCAGAGTATAAAGCTGCTTGCCACAACAGAATACAATATATCCGCGATTGCTCAGACCGTAGGCTTCGGCTCCGGCAGCTATTTTACCGAAAGCTTCAAGAAAAAGATGCATTGTTCTCCGATGAAATACCGTAAGCATGTGCATGACGGAGATAAATCTCTCCGTGCTGAAAGCAGCAGCTAATAAATCATTCGTAATATTGCCCGCAAATATCGACATATTGACACTCCCGTTGACTTTGTTGAACAGAGATTTTTATACTAAATTCGCATATGACAAAGACGCAGGGGGTGTATATATATGCAATGGAAGATAAAGAACCGCGGCCGGATTTTGTCTCACGGTGATACGGAATCAAGGCGCATTGTCCTCGACATCGCGGACAAAACGCTTCAGAGGCTTGACGCAAAGGAAAGAATCAAAAGCATAATGAGCCTTGACGGCGACATTCTCCGCATCGGAACGAAAAGCTGGGACCTCTCTCAAAAAAGAAATGTCTATCTTGTCGGAGCCGGCAAAGCATGCAACCACATGGCAATGGCCGTTGACGAAGTGCTCGGGGGCAGACTGACCCGCGGTGTCGCCATCGTGAAGATATCGGAGCCAACCGACGTGTTCCATAAAACGGAAGTGTTCATAGGCGGGCATCCTCTGCCGAACGAAGAGGGCTACAGGGCTTGCCGGGTGATACTCGACATCGTTGACAACGCCGGTCCCGATGATCTCTTTATATGCGTTATAAGCGGCGGCAGCTCCGCTCTTATGAGCTGCCCCATAGACGGCATTTCTCTGGACGATGAAATCAAAGTCACGGACGTCATGCTTAAATCCGGCGCGAACATATACGAGATAAACGCCATACGCAGGCACATCTCGCAGATGAACGGCGGCATGCTGGCCAAACGGATAGAGGCGCGGGGCGCAGAGCTCATAGGCTTCGGCATCAGCGATGCCGTCGGTTCACCTGCCACCGGCGACATACGCGTTCCTTATGCCAAATATAAAAGCACTCCAATGGGTCCCGACGCGACCACGCTTGATGACGCAAGACGTGTGATACGCGACTACGCCGTTGCCGACAGGCTGCCAAAAAACGTAGTTGAATACCTTATGAACGCCGGGCCGGAATGCGAAACACCAAAAGCTTTCCCCAACAACACTTACTACTTGCTGAACACACTCCCTGATTCATGCATATACGCCAAGGAAATATCAGAGAAAATAGGCATCCCCGCTGTGATACTGACATCTTTCCTTGAGGGCGAGAGCCGCGATGTCGGTACAATGTTCGCGTCGATCGCACGTGAGATCCAGTCATACGGCAATCCGGTGAAAGCGCCGTGTGTTCTGCTCGCGTCCGGTGAAGCGACAACACAGATACTCGACAACAGCCTTATCACCGGACACGGTGGCCCCTCCCAGGAGGAGACGCTCAGCTTCGCCATCGCCGCCGCGAAGGCAAAGGGCATATGCCTTCTATCGATAGACTCCGAGGGCACTGACGGGACGACCGATGTCGCCGGCGGGATTACCGATTCAACAAGCTACAAAACAGCCCTTGAAAAAGGCGTTGATGTGTACGCAGCACTCCGCGGACATGCCAGCTTCGAGGCGCTTGACGCGATGGGCGATACTGTATTCACCGGAAATACCGGCACCAATCTCTGCGACTTTAACATCATGTACGTGCCGAAAATAGACTAGGAGGAGCGCTGAAATGTCAAAAATAACAGATGTAAGAGCCAGACAGCTCATTGACTGCAAATGCCGCCCGATGGTTGAAGTAGACGTGATGACGGAGAAGGGTTCATTGGGGCGCGGCAGTGCGCCGACGGGCAGCTCCGTCGGAATGTATGAGTCGTTCGTGCTTCGCGACGGCGATCCGAAGGAATACAACGGTCTGAGCGTTCACAATGCTGTTGAAAACGTCAATAAAATCATCGCGCCCGCTCTGATTGGCAAAGAGGTAGGCAACCAGGACAAAATAGACAAAATAATGATTGATCTTGACGGCACAGCCGACAAGCGCAATCTCGGAGGCAACGCGATATACAGCACATCAATAGCGGCGTTCCGCGCCGCGGCCGGCGACGCCGGCAAGACTCTGTACGACTACATCGCCGGAGAACCTGTGAAGGATGTCCCGATCCCTTCATTCAACGTGATAAACGGCGGCAGATACGCCGGTGTAACACAGGCTTTCAACGAGTTCATCGTCATGCCATACAAAGCCGGCTCAATTTACGAAGCCGTCGAGATAGCCGTGAAAGTCTTCCAAAAGCTCGGGCCGGTGATTAAGAACTACACAAAAAAGGAACCGGGAATCGGCGGCTCATACGGCTGGGTGGCGCCATCAGAGGATCCCGAAGTGCTGCTCTCGCTCATGCAGGAGGCAATAGACGCTTGCGGCTACACGGGCAAGTGTGCATTCGCCCTTGACTGCGCGTCAAGCGAAATGTACGATGCAGCGACAAAAACTTATTATTTGAACGGGAAACACCTTTCATCCTGCGAAATGATAGATTATATTAAAGGGTTGACAGAAAGGTGGAATTTCGTTTTTATTGAAGACATGCTCGACGAAAACGACTGGGAAGGCTATGAGAAGGCCCATAAGAACATCACGAGGACCCTTATCATCGCCGATGACTTTACAGTAACGAACAAAGACCGCATTGCCCGCGCCTGTTCGACCAACTCTATTGACGGTTTCATCCTCAAGCCCAACCAGGTCGGCACCATCACCGAGGCTCTGGACGCATACAGTTTTGCCAGAGGACACGGGCTTCTTGCCATTCCGTCGGGCCGTTCAGGCGGAGTCATAGGTGACGTGGTCATGGATCTTGCCGTAGGACTTGATGTCAGCTTCATTAAGAACGGCTGCCCGCGCTCCGGCGAAAGGATAGACAAGCTGAACTTCCTGATGAGAGTGGCCGACCTTAACCCCGGCTGCGTGATGTCGGACATTTCCAAGCTCGTGCGGTTTTAATGGTGAAGAAAATGAAATTTGGATACAGGATTACGGGATCAGCCGGCGGAGTTCTGTATGAGGACGGCGTTGAGGGCGTAGAACCGGCCTTTCCGCGCGATTCGGCCCGTGTGAATTTTTATTCGGTTAACGAACCGCGCGCGGGTGACTTCAGCACAATGATGAAGCGAGCACTGGCCGCTCCATACGGCACACCGAGGCTTCGTGAGATTGCCAGAGGCAGGCACTCCGTTTCCAT
>CAYVEQ010000002.1:73492-83904 GCA_964450835.1 uncultured Synergistaceae bacterium | reverse complement strand
GCGGCTGTTTAGAAGTAGAGGTCCTGCGCGCCCTCTTCGAGTTTTTTGAGCCGCTCTTTCGTCAGTTCGCGGACGCGCTCGCTCGGTATCCGCTCGACTTCTTTGGCGATCACTTTTTCTCCGAGCTCTTTCAGATGGTCAGAGCCGTAGCCTAGGAGGTATTCTTTGAAGGTCAGTATCGCGTTCGGCTGGCAGATGTTGCGGATCTGCCCCGATTTCGCGAGCGACATGAAGCGGTCGCCTGTGCGTCCCTGACGGTAGCAGGCGGTGCAGTAGCTCGGAATGTAGCCGTCCTCGCAGAGCCACGTGAGCACCTCGTCGGGGCTGCGGTCGTCCGAGATTTTGAACTGCGCCGTGTCGGGGCTGTCGGGCTGGCCTATCTCTTTGTGGTAGCCGCCGATTCCCGTACATGAACCGGCGCTGCACTGCGAGATGCCGAGGTCGAGCTCTTTGCGGCGCGTCTCCGGCGTTTCGCGCGTGGATATTATCATCCCGGTGTAGGGAGTCGCGACGCGCAGCGTGGCGACGACGCGGAGGAACTGTTCGTCGGTCGGAATGTAGGGGAACGCCCCGATGTCGACGCCGCCCGCTTCGCGCAGGCGCGGAACGGAAATTGTGTGCGGCCCGACGCCGCAGACTTTCTCGAGATTTTCCGCGAGCATAAGCTGAGCCACTGTTTCGTACTTGTAGTCGTAGAGGCCGTAGAGCACCCCCGTGCCAACGTCGTCGATGCCGCCTTCCTGCGCGCGGTGCAGGGCCGTTGTGTGCCAGTCGTAGATGCTCTTGGGGCCGGTCGGGTGGAGTCTGGCGTATGTCGGGCGGTGGAAGGTCTCCTGGAAGAGTATGTAGGTCCCTATCTGCGCCGCTTTGAGGCGTTTGAACTCCTCCACCGTAGTGGCCGCTATGTTGACGTTGATTCTGCGGATTGAGTCGCCGCGCGAGTTGCGGTAGGCGTAGACGCGCTCCATGCACTCGATGATGTAGTCGAGGGGGGAGTTTACGGGGTCTTCGCCAGATTCCATCGCTATGCGCTTGTGTCCCAGCGCGAGTATCGCGTCGGTCTCTTTATCGATTTCTTCCATTGTGAGCTTTTTGCGGAACATATTGGCGTTGCCCCTGTGGAAGCCGCAGTATGTGCAGCCGTTTACGCAGTAGTTGGAGACGTAAAGCGGCGCGAAGAGGACTATGCGGCGTCCGTAGATGCGCTCTTTGATTTCCTTCGCGAGGGAGTAAAGCTCGTTCTCAAGCTCCGGATCCGTTATCTCGAGGAACACGGCCGCGTCGCGGTGGTCTAAGCCGCGGCAATCGCGCGCCTTTTCGATGAGCTCGCGCACCGCGCCTTTGTCGTGAGCCAATTTTCCCGCGCGTTCCAGAGTTCCGGTTATCTCGGCGTCATCTATGAACGAAGCGTCCTGAAACTGGTTTTTATCGTACATTGCAGCACCTCCGGTTTTGTGTCCGCCCGCGCTTTTGTCCGCCCGTCGCCACCTGTACGAAAAAGCCCTTCGTCCCGCGGGCGAAGGGCCATTTGCGCGTTTTTGCGGCTCCTTCTCCCAGGGCGGAATTTCCGGCCGGACAGATGGTTTCTTCTCGCGGCCCAATGCCGCGCGCCCGGAAAATTTTCCGGCCGCGCGGAAGTTGCGGGCAGCTTGTCGCTTTTTTCACCTGCTCATTGTAGCAAGCGCGAATGATTCTTGCAAGTGCCGGAAGAAGCGGCGGGGTTTTTAATCGCACGGGCTTTCGGGCGCGCGCTAAAAGAGAAAGCGCGACAGCAGCGCGTAGCAGGTTGTGCCGCCCAGTATCGAGACGGTCATGCGCCGAATCGTGATGTGAAGCAGCGCCGTGGCCGCTATCGAGAGAAGTTCCGGCAGGCCGCGCGCGCCCGAGGTGAAATCAACGTTCCTGAGGCAGTAGACGACGAGCATGGCGAAGATGGCTGAGGGCAGAGCCTGCCCGAGGTAGCGCACGAAGTCCGGCACGGGCCGGTTCTCGCGGAAAACAAAAAAGGGCAGGAAGCGCGTAGCCATCGTTCCGGCGGCGCATATCGCGATAGTGATTATCTCCTGCGCGTGCGTCATTCCGCCCGCCCTCCCGCGCGCTCCGCCGGCCCGCGAAAGGCCGTCAGGAATAAGAGTATGCAGACCATGCCCGGTATCAGAAAGGAGTCCGCGCCGAAGAGCGCGAGGCACAAAGCCGACGAGCAGAGGCCGATGATGCCCGGCAGGTGATTTTTCTCTCCGAGCCAGCGCTCGAGGAAGATCACGGTGAACATGGCGGTCATAACAAACTCTATGCCGTTTGTGTCAAAGGAGAGGAGCGAGCCCAAAAGCCCGCCCGCCGCCGCTCCCGTCACCCAGTAGCATTGATTCAGCAAAGTGACGAAAAACATGAACCATCCCTTGTCGACGTCCTCGGGAATCACGGCGGAGCAGTTTATCGAAAACGTCTCGTCGCACATGGCGTATATAAGATAGGGGCGCTTCCAGCCGAGCCCGCGGAATTTTTCAAGCATCGCGAGGCCGTAGAAAAGATGACGCGCCTGTATCATGAGAGCGACAAGAAGCGTCTGCGCCGGCGCGAAGGGCGAAAGCAGCATCGAGACCGCCACGAACTCAAGCGACCCGCCGTAAATCACGACGCTCATGACCGCGGGATAGAGGAAGCCGAAGCCGGAAACGTTCATGTAGACGCCGTAAGCAATGCCGATGAAGAGAAAGCCGGCGAGTATCGGCAGAGTATGCGGGAAGGCGGCCTTAAAGGCGCGCGCCACTGTTATTCCGCGATTTTCCAGAATGATCACGCCTTTCCTGTACCGCGCCGCGTATCACGGGGGACATGCGGCGAACCGGAGGGGGATTTTATATTACAAGCTCAAAAAGGCCGATTAACAGCGGCATGGTGAAAATCGAAAGCAGCGTCGTCAGCACGTAGAGAATGCCGGTGCTTCCCGCGTCGCCGCGATAGAGCTGCGTCATCGAGGTCACAATGACCGCGGCCGGCGTGACGCAGGCAAGATACACCACGAGAAGGATTTTCTTCCACTCGGCCGTCAGCAGCGACGCGCCGCAGAGCTTAAAGAGCGCGAGCAGAATCAGCGGGGCCGCGATAAGCCTGAGAGCCGCCGTGAAGTAGTGCCGCCTGTCGCAGAAAACGTCGCGCAGCGGGACGTCGGCTATCACCATGCCGGCGAGCAGCATTCCGAGAGGCCCCACCATCGAGGCCGTCATATCGAGAGTGTCAGTCACAATGCGCGGCAGAGAGAGGCCCGCCGCGAACATCACGCCGCCGGCGGCTATGGAAATTATGTTTATGTTC
This sequence comes from uncultured Synergistaceae bacterium, assembly GCA_964450835.1. GTDB lineage: Bacteria > Synergistota > Synergistia > Synergistales > Synergistaceae > Caccocola. The sequence continues at coordinate 80,589 of CAYVEQ010000002.1, read as the reverse complement.
AGAAGAATTTTGCGCAGGTCGGCTCCGGCGCGCCCGACAATCACACTGAGGCAGTGCGTCCAAATCAGTGTAAGCTGAACGACGACGAAAGCGCATGAATAGACGACGTAATCGCCGCCGAGCAGCGCGCGCACGAGAGGAAAGACAAGAATGCCGGCGTTCGTGTAGACGATCGTCAGCCGTTCCGCCGTGTCAAGGCGCATAAGACGTCCCAGGAACTCCGAAAGAAGCAGAAAGAACCCCTGCGAGCCGGCCGCCGCGGCCAAAGAGAAAAGAAGCCCGCGCGCGACTTGCGGAGACGCCTCTATCTGGAAGGCGCCTATTATGACGCATGGTGTGACGACATAGATAAGCACGGCGGAAATCACGCGGCTGTCGTCGCTTTTCAGTAAGCGCAGCTTGACCGTAGCCCAGCCCATAGCCATTATAAGAAAGAGTTTCACCACTTCTTCCGCGAGTATCAGGCTTATCTCCATGCTTATCCCTCCGTGGCGGCAGACCGCCGCTTTATTATATCGCCGCTTGCGCCCTCGTGTCAGTCCGCCGTTGCGGCGCGCGGAAATTTTTATTAAACTATGCGGGAAGCCGTAAGATTCCACAAAGAGAGGAGCTTCTTCGTGAAATACGATCCTTTGTCATACAGATACCCCTCGCGCAGGACGCTTGTCTACGGAGCGCGGGGAATGGTCTGCGCCTCGCAGCCGCTCGCGGCCCAGGCAGGGCTTGACATTATCAAAAAGGGCGGGAACGCGGTGGACGCGGCCGTCGCGACGGCGGCCTGCCTTACCGTCGTTGAGCCGACGAGCAACGGCATAGGAGGCGACAGTTTCGCGCTCGTGTGGAGCGGCGGAAAACTCCACGGCCTAAACGCGAGCGGCCCGGCGCCGGCGCTCGCGGACGCGGAAGCGCTGCGCGCGCGCGGCTGCCGCGAGGTGCCGGAGTACGGCTGGGAGGCCGTCACGGTTCCGGGCGCGCCTTCCGCGTGGGCGGAGCTGAACCGCCGCTTCGGCAGACTGCCTCTTGAGGAGGTGATCGAGCCCGCCGCGCGGTACGCGGAAGAGGGATTTCCGGTGTCGCCGACGGTCGGCAAGCTATGGAAATCGGCTTTCGCAACCTTCGCGAAAAAACTCGAGGGCGAGCGTTTTGCCCATATCTTCGACACATTCACCGCCGGAGGACGGGCGCCCGCGCCAGGCGAAATCTGGCGCTGCCCGCAGCAGGCCGCGACTCTTCGCGCGATAGCGAAAAGCGGCGCGCGCGCCTTCTACGAGGGCGGGATAGCGGAGGCGATAGACGCTTTCTCAAAATCATGCGGCGGCTGGCTTCGCGCCAGCGACCTCGAGTCGTTCGCGCCCGAGTGGGTAGAGCCTGTGTCGGCGAACTACAAAGGCTTCGACATCTGGGAAATACCGCCGAACGGGCAGGGCATAACGGCGCTCATGGCGCTCAACATCCTGAAGGGCTTCGACCTCGCGGAACGCGAGAGCGCGGAAAGCTATCACCTGCAGATAGAGGCCATGAAGCTCGCCTTCGCGGAATCGGCGGCGGAAGTGGCTGACCCGCGCTATATGCGCAGGAGTGTGCAAGAGCTGCTGTCGGATGACTTCGCCCGCCGGCGCGCCGCGCTCATAGATAAAAAACGCGCGGGAGAGCCGGCCCCTGAGTGCCGGAAAAGCGGCGGCACCGTCTACCTCGCGGCGGCGGACGGCGAGGGCTGCATGATTTCTATGATACAGAGCAACTACCACGGCTTCGGCTCGGGCCTCTGCGTTCCGGGAACCGGCGTGACGCTCCACAACCGCGCGAACAATTTCTCGCTCGAACCGGGGTCGCCGAACTGCCTCGCTCCGGGCAAAAAACCGTACCACACGATAATCCCGGGCTTCATCACGCGCGGCGGGGAGGCCGTCGGCCCCTTCGGAGTAATGGGCGCCTTCATGCAGCCGCAGGGACATGTGCAGACGGTCGTCAACATGACAGACTTCGGCCTCAACCCGCAGGAGGCGCTCGACGCGCCGCGCTGGCAGTGGTTCCGCGGCCGCGTCGTGGGGCTTGAATCCTCCGTCGCCCCGCACATCGCGGAAAAGCTGGCGGCGATGGGTCACGAGGTGCGCTTTGACTTCGACCGGAGCTCATACGGACGCGGGCAGATAATCCAGCGCCTCCCCTCTGGCGCCTTAGTCGGCGCGACGGAGCCGAGAGCAGACGGCTGCGCCGCGGCGTGGTGAAAGCGCAAAAGACCGGCGCACATAACCGCGCCGCGCACTTGCGGCAGAATTCCGGCGCACCGCGCTTGCAATAAAAGGAGCCGGCGATTATAATTCACTGACAGACGCGGAGAGTTGTCCGAGAGGTCTATGGTGATTGACTTGAAATCAATTGGGTGTCACAGCCCCGGGGGTTCGAATCCTCCACTCTCCGCCATTTGTTTCCCGTCACAGCGGATTTTTCGGCCCCCCAGGAGCAAAAAACAAAAAGCAACCTTTCCGCGGCAAAGCGGAAGGCGCGGGCGATTTCTCCGGACGAGGCAAAGGAGCGTAAAATGAAAAGAGTATCTGCCATATTAACAGCCGCGGTTCTGTTGCTCGCGTGCGCGTTTCCTGCAAACGCGTCGAACGTCGACGAAAACGGCTATTGCAAAGGGATAAAACTCTGCGGGCGCGTCCGCGTTGTGAAGAGCTTCCCCGATTTAAGGGTGAAGGTTGTTGAGAGCTTCCCCGACCTCCGCGTTAAAAAAGTGGAGAGCTTTCCGGACGAAATCGGCGAATGGCAGTTCGTCACCTTCGGCGAGGATTTCAAGGTTCAGTTCGTCGAGAGCTTCCCGGATCTGACAATAAAGTACGTCTCCGCTTTCCCAGGAGCGGATTAACGCGCAGGGCCGCCCGAACAAAATAAAAATTCCCGCCGCTCTCTTTCGCGGCGGGAGTTTTTTTACGCGGCCGGACGGGTCCGCGCTCTGTACGGCCTCGCGGCCTCACACGGGAATGCGCCGCGCGCGTCAGAACATTTTCTTTTTCCAGAGCAGCCACGTCGCCGCGAGAGTCAGAGTGAGCGCGACGCAGCCGACGACCGCGAAGCCGGCTGGATTGTCGCCCCACGGCACGGGGACGTTCATTCCCCAGAAGCCAGAGATCATCGTCGGGATTGCCATGACTATCGTTATCGCGGCGAGGACTTTCATGACGATGTTGAGATTGTTTGAGATGACGGAGGCGAAGGAGTCCATCATGCCCGCGAGGACGTCCGTCTGTATCTGCGCCATCTCAATGGCCTGATCGTATTCTATGCGCGCGTCGTCAAGCAGCTCCTCGTCCTCTTCGCGCAGTTTTATAAGGTGGCTGACCTGCGAGTTGGAACAGAGGCGGAGCAGCCGCTCCACGACGACTTTGTTAGAGCGCAGCGCCATGGAGTAGTAGGTGAGCCCTTTTTGCAGGTCGAGGAGCTGAAAGAGTTCGTCGTTTTTCATCGACTGGCGCAGGTCGTGCTCTATCTGGTCGGACCTCCGCGTCATCTGGCGCAGGTCTTTGAGGAAGAGCATAGCGGAGCGGTAGAGTATCTGGAAGAGGAAGCGCGTTCTCTTCCACGTGTTGAAGAAACGGAAGCGCGACTCGGAAAAATTCTGGATCGCATCGTTGTTTTCCTGACATACAGTCACGAAGTAGTCCGGCGTTATGATTATGCCGAGAGGCAGCGTGTCGTACTCCGGGCTGCCGCTGTCGCGGTTCTTCGGAACGTTGATGAGAACAAGTATGTGGTTGTCCTCGACCTCTATGCGCGAGGATTCTTCGGGGTCGAGCGCCGAGCGTATAAAATCCTGCGGAGCATTCGTGATTTCCTCGACTTCGTTCAGCTCGTCCGCACCCGGACGTATGAGCGAAATCCACGCGCCGGGCTCGATGTTTTCCGGCGTCAGCTCGACGAGCTGAGTTTCTGTCGTCTTGATGATTTTGAGCATATGAGTACCTCCATACCCGGCTCGCCCGGGCGACGGAGGCCCAGGGAGAGACTATCTTTCGCTTCTACATGATCGCCCTAAGGGTTCGGGACTTGGACCGCTTGCGTCCATACTGCGGATCTCTCCTTAAAATATTTTTCCGCGCCGTTAAAAGGCACGGTAACAGTTTATCCTCTCGCGGCGGCACGGTCAAGAAGTTTTCGCGCCGCAGGGACGCGCCCGCGCGCGGCGCCTTTCAAACATCGCGGCTCGTCAGCTTCGCGCGAGACCGCGGACTTTTCTTTTCCTCTTCGCCCATTTCACAGCCTCCCACCAGAACGTGGAGACGCAGGCCAGAGCGGCGGCGGCCGCTGTTTCGCCCGCCGATGGCGCGCTGAGCCCCGTGGCGGAAGAAAGCGGCGGGACCGACGAAAGCGCCGCCATTACCGCGAGTATGCCGGCGTTCACGGCGATTGCGGTTTTGTCGGGCGCGCTTCCGCGGCCGAAGGCGAAATCGCTGTCCGAGCGGTTGACATAGACAAGAAAGAGATTGGCGAGTATCACGACCGTGAGGAATACCCCGCGCGCCTCTTCGGCGCCCGCGCGCGGCAGGAGCGCCGCGTAGGCGCCGAAGGCGGCGGCAAATATCGAAAGCCCCTGCGCCATCGCTTTGCCGAATATCCGGCGGTTTATGATCGGGAGAGCGGCGTCGCGCGGCGGACGCTCCATCAAGTCTTTCTCGCCCGGCTGGCGCTCGAAAATTATCGAGCAGGTCGGGTCTATTATCAGCTCAAGAAGCATCACGTGCACCGGCTCAAGCACGGGCGGCAGGCCGAGCAGGGGCGCGGCGAGCGCGGAGAGGGCGATCGGTATATGTATCACTATGACATATTCCATCGCCTTTCTGATGTTGTCGTATATGCGCCGTCCGTCGCGGATTGTGTTCACGATTGTCGAAAAATCGTCGTCGAGCAGCACCATATCAGCCGCCTCGCGCGCGACCTCGGCGCCGTGGCCTCCCATCGCTATGCCGATATCCGCGTATTTCAGAGCCGGCGCGTCGTTTACGCCGTCTCCGGTCATCGCGACTATTTCGCCGCGCGAGCGCAACGCCCGGACTATCTGCATTTTGCCGCGCGGCGATACGCGCGAGAATATCGTAACATCTTTGATCCGGCCCGCGAGGCTCTCTTCGTCTAAGGCGTCAAGCTCCTCTCCGGTTATGATCACGTGCTCGCGCCCCGTCTCCTCGCCGAGCCCTATTTCGTGCGCGATCCTGTGCGCAGTCGCGGGGTTGTCGCCAGTTATCATGACGACACGCACTCCGGCTTTGCCGCAGGCGCGTATGCAGGCGGGAACATTTTCGCGCGGCGGGTCTTTGAAGGCGGCAAAGCCCGCGAGCTCAAAGCGGCAATCTTCCATTTTTTCGGGAATCGCGCCCATGTCGTCGTTATAGGCGACGGCGAGGACGCGGCAGCCGGCGTCAGAGAGGCGAAGCTGTTCTGCCTCCGCGAAGCGCCTTTCTTCCTCCGGCATCGCGCAGAGGCGCAGTATGTTTTCGGGCGAACCCTTCGCGGCGGCGGTGATTCTGCCGTTCTGCTCCCAGACGTGCGCCATCATGCGCGACTCGGAGGAGAAGGGGTAATCGCGCAGGAACCTCTGGCTTTGCAGATATTTTATGTCTGTCTTGCGCCGTCCCGCCTCGCGCAGAATCGCGCGCTCCATCGGGTCGTAGGGATTGGTCTCCGAGGCGAGTACCGCCGTTTCCGTAAGTTTGCGCTCCGTGCAGCCCATGAGCGGCAGAAATTCGCTCAGCGTCATTCTGTTTTCCGTGAGAGTGCCTGTCTTGTCAACGCAGAGCACGCTTACCGCGCCAAGCGTCTCGACAGACGGTACGCGCCGTATCAGCGCGTGGCGCTTCGCCAGACGCCACGCGCCGAGCGCGAGGAATACAGTGAGAACCACGGGAAATTCTTCGGGGATTGTCGCCATGGCGAGCGTTATGCCCGCGAGGGCCGATTCGATGAAATCGCCGCCGCGCGCGTATGTCGCGGCTATGACGAGGGTCAGCATGACGAGGCTGAAGAACGAGCAGTCGAGGACGAGGCGTCTCGTCTGTTTTTCAAGCGGCGTGGGCCGTTCCGGTGCTTCGGCCACGTCTTTTGTGATTTTTCCGTATTCGGTCGCGTCGCCCGTCGCGATAACGCGGGCCGCGGCGCGGCCCGCCACGACGCCGGTGCCGGCGTAGAGGCGGCCGGCACGCCGGCGGCCGCTCTTTTCCGCTGAGAGGGATTTTTCTTTCCAGACTGTCTCTGGCTCGCCCGTGAGAGCCGACTCGTTTACGCCGAACCCCTCCGCTTCGAGCACTTCGCAGTCCGCCGGCACGCGCTCGCCCTCCGAGAGCAGTATTATGTCGCCCGGCACAAGTTCCTCCGACGGCACAGTGACGGCCGCGCCGCCGCGTATGACGGCGGCCTTCGGCGAGGAAAGCGACTTTAACGCTTCAAGCGTTCTGTCCGTTTTCCATTCCTGATAAAAGTTGATCGCGCTCATGAAAGCGACGAAGAACAGCATCATCGCTCCGTCGCGCGGCTCGCCGAGCAGAAAGTAAATCAGCGCCGCGCCAATCAGCAGCAGAAAGACCGGCTCCGTCAGAAATTTCAGCGCCGCAATCAGCGGATGCTTTTTATTCGGCGCGCCCGGCGCGTTCGGCCCGTATTCGGCAAGGCGGGCGCGCGCCTCCTCGTGAGTGAGTCCGCGGTATCTGTCGGTAAGTTTCATATTTCTCTCCTCCTCCGGCTTTTGCCGCCCGCGGCGCATAAAAAACCCGCGGGATCGTTTTATTAACGGTCCCGCGGGCGAAATGTCTTTTCCCGCTGCCGGGTTGTCGTCCCGACCCAGCCCGCGGCTCGCAAGAGCCGCCGCTTGCTCCATTCTGTAACGCGGATTATATTTGAAAGAGACGAAGCGTGTCAAGCCGGCATCCGTCTCTGGTCTCCGCGGTAAAAAACGCGCCGTATATGAACGCGCGGCGGGGATGCGCGGGCGCGGAAAACATAAAAAACCGACGGCGCGCGCCCGCGGTGGGCGTTATGTCTGCCGCGCGCCCGCCTGAACCCGGAGAGCACGCGAACGCGCCGCCGAAGAAAATTTTTTCAAAATT
>CAYVEQ010000002.1:8047-73392 GCA_964450835.1 uncultured Synergistaceae bacterium | reverse complement strand
CGCCTGAACCCGGAGAGCACGCGAACGCGCCGCCGAAGAAAATTTTTTCAAAATTTCCGGCGCCGCACCGAAAGATCAGCGCATGACGCACCTCGGCTGCGGGCGGCAGTCGTTTTCCTTTGACATAAGCAGCTGATAAAGCTGAATCGCCCGCGCGCGGAAAGCTCCGGCGCAGGAAAGCAGATAATATTCCCACATTCTGCGGAAGCGCTCACCGTAGCGCGGCTCGAAATTCGGCCACGCGCGCGTGAAATTCCTGTGCCAGCGCATCAGGGTCTCGTCGTAATTTCCGGCGAAATTGTGAAGGTCCTCCGTCAGAAAAAGCCCTTCCGAGGCGCTTGTCATCTCCGCCGCTGAAGGCAGACAGCCGTTCGGGAAAATATATTTGTTCATCCATCTGTCGCAGTTAACCGCAGTTCTGTTTCCCGCGATAGTGTGCAGCAGGAAAAGCCCTTTATCCGCGAGCAGACGGTGCGCCGTCTTCATAAAGGTGCGGAAATTCTTTTTCCCGACGTGTTCGAACATGCCGACAGAGACAATCTTGTCATACTCGCCGCGCACATCGCGGTAGTCGCACTCGAGGAACTCCACCGGAAGCCCGCGGCAGTCCTCGCGCGCGAAAGCGAGCTGCTCCTTCGCGATATTCACCCCCGTAACGCGGCAGCCGAAACGCGTCGCCATGAACTTCGCGAGGCCGCCCCAGCCGCAGCCTATGTCAAGCAGCCTGTCGCCCTCTTTAAGCTCCAGCTTCTCCGCAATAAGCTCGAGCTTCTTCTCCTGCGCCTCGGCGAGGTCGTCCGTATCCTTGAAATAGGCGCAGCTGTACTGATGCTTCGGATCAAGGAAAGAAAAGAAAAAATCGTTGCCGAGGTCGTAATGCTCGTGAGCCGAAAGACGGCTGCGCGCGCGCAGCTGCATATTGAACAGCAGCATAGGCACGATCATCAGAGCGTAGCGGATGCCTCCGCGAATATCGCCCTCGGCCCCGCATTTAAGGACGCGGCATATGAACTCGTCGATTCTCGCGCACTTCCACCAGCCGTCCATATAAGCCTCGCCGAGCCCTAAATTCTTAAAACGCATGACGCGCCCGTAAAACCGCTCGTCGAGCACCTGCGGGTCCCATTCGTTCGGCCCGTTTATTACTATGCCGTGCTTGGCGAGCTTCTCCGTTATAACAGATGGCAACATCAAAGCCACCTCCCCCGTGACATATATGTTTTAAGGTGTATAATGCCTTGCGTGCGCCGCGATGCCGGCGAATGCCGCCGCGCGGCAGCGCGAATTAAAAAGATTAACAGTGTAATTATAACGCCAGCAGCGCGTGTTAACTGGAAAAAAATAAAAAAAGGAAGATGAGATGCGAAATGATCCGTCACATACTGCCGCTCGTCATGCTCTTTATATCAAACATATTCATGACCTACGCGTGGTACGGCCACCTCAAATATCTGGCTTCCCGTCCGGTCATCGTGGCGGTGCTGATAAGCTGGGGCATCGCCTTCCTCGAATACTGCTTTCAGGTTCCGGCAAACCGCGTCGGAAGCACGGTCTACTCTCTGCCTCAGCTCAAAATCATACAGGAAGTCATAACAATGACGGTATTCGCCGCATTCACCTGTTTCGTGATGAAAGAGCGGCTCACGATGAATTATTTCTACGCCGCCCTCTGCATGATAGGGGCGGTGTTCTTTGTATTCCGCGGCAACTGAGCCGGCGGGCGCGAAAAACCCGCCGCGCAGCTAATTTGCCAAATCAAAAAAATCCGTTATAAAAACGCCGCGCGGAGAAGCCAGCAGCTTCCGCACGGCCGCAGTCACGCCCTCCGTGAAAACGTCGCTTGAAAAAGTATCCACGCTGACAGTGACGACCTCGTCCTTGCGCGCGAGCTTGATCGTGTGCCCCGAAAAAGGCGACGGATACGAAAGCCTCTCCGAAAACAGCTGAGTGCCGCCGATATTCGCGCCGAGCGAACCTTCGTAACCCTCGCGGCTCGCGCACGCCCCCGCCTCGCGCTCCGACAAAATCTCAGCCAGCATCACCGCCGTGCCGCTGGGCGCGTTTCCCATCTCGGGCATATGCCGGTCCGTGACCGAGGCGTAAGGATAATAGCCGCGCGCCTCGCGCAGGAACTTCGCGACGAGGTTGATCCCGAGGGCGTAGTTCGGCATAGCCGACCAGCGCAGCCCGAGCGCCGTCGCGCGCGCTCCGAACTCCGCAATCTCGTCCGGCCTCATCCCCGTCGTGCCGATAACGGCGTCCGCGCGAAGCCGCAGATAACATTCAAGATTTTCACGCATTACGGAGGCCGCCGAAAATTCAACCACAATATCCGGCTTTGAGGCGGCGATGCCCTCTTCCAGCGAAGCAGACGCTTTAACGCCAAGCGGCGCGATACCGGCAAGAGTTCCCAAATCCTCGCCCGCCTCAAGACACCAGCCGCCTGCCAGCTCAAACTCCGCGCCGGCCGCGATCGCGCGCACCAGCGCGCGGCCGACGTTCCCCGAAGCTCCAGAGACAAAAATCCTCGCCGACAAAATTATTCCTCCTTCAGCGCGCGCCTTGCGCCGGGTTCAAGCCTCATATCGACGTGAAGAATGCCGCAGTCGTCGTAAGGCTCCGAGATTTCGTGAAAGCCGAGAGAACGGTAAAAAGCCGTCAGATAAAGCTGCGCCGCTAACGTCACGGCGCGCCCGCCGAACTCCTCCTCCGCAAAGTCAAGCGCGCGCTCCATCATCGCCCGCGCGGCGCCGCACCGGCGGAAGTCCGGCGCAACCGCGATGCGCCCCATAGCCGGAGTATCGTACACCGCGCCCGGTCTTAAAATACGCATCGACGCGGCAAGCCGTCCGCCGCCGTAGGAGAAGAGCTGCCACGAGGAGAGGTCGGCCCCGTCAACGTCGTTATAGACGCACCTCTGCTCGACAACGAAAATTTCGCTCCGCATCCGCAAAATGTCATAAAGCTCGCGAGACGAAAGCTCGGAAAAAGTTTTAATCCTCCACTCCATAAAATGCGCCGCCTCCGTCAATTCCGCCGGCCGCCGCGAAGTGCCCGAAGCCGCAAACGCGCGCGGCGCGCGTCAGAATCGGGCGAGCGCGCGAAAGCGCGCGCAACGCCTCTTGACAAATCATATCACGCGGGCCGCGCGAACAACGGCGGCTTGAAGAAAAACAAAAAATTTTAATCCTCCAGCGCGCGAAACGCCGTAAAGCTCCTTAAAGGTCATACGCGCGCCGCGCGAAGCAAATTTATTTTCCGACTCTCCGTGACCGCCCGCCCTTGAACCGTTATGCCGTGCGTCCGTCTCTGCCGCGCCGTTGTTTTATGCGCGGGGTTTCACGCCGCGCCGGCTCAGGGAGCGGCTCACGAGTCCGGGGCTGATACAAGTTCCCGCATCAGCTCTTTTACTTTCACTACGGATTTTACTCTCGGCACGTTGCTGCCGCAGAAGAAGAGGCCGTTTTCCCAGTCTCCCCGGCAGGCGCTGACCAGCGCGTCCGCTATGCAGAATGTCTCGTGCCGCACTCTGCACAGACAGCGCGAGAGACAGGCGGCGCGGCAGCTCATTTTTCCGATAGCACCCGCGAGACGGCGCTCAAGCAGCGGGCTCATAATCGCGCGTCCCGGCAGGCCGCAGGGGCTTTTAATCAGGGCAACGTCGTTCTCGCCCGCATTTACGTAGGCTTCTTTGAAGCGCTCCGAAGCGTCGCACTCGCGCGTCGCGGCAAAGCGCGTGCCCATCTGGACGCCGTCCGCGCCAAGCGCTATCGCGTCTCTGATGTCGTTCGCGTCCCATATGCCGCCCGCCGCTATGACCGGTACGCGCAGGCTGAGCCCGCGAAGATATTTGACGAGCGCGGGGATGACTTCTTTGAGCGATAATTTTTCGTCGAGCGCCTCTTCTTCGTCGCGCGCGCCGAGGTGCCCTCCTGCGCTGTTCGGCGTCTCGACCACGAACGCGTCAGGCAGGCGGCGGTAGTGTTTAAGCCAGCGGCCGAGGATGAGCGCCGCCGCTTTTACGCTGCTGACGATCGGGACGAGCGCGGTTTTCGGATACCCCGCAGCGAGCTGCGGCAGTTTAAGCGGAAGGCCCGCGCCCGAGATGATGATGTCGGCCCCCGCCTCGCATGAGGCGCGCACGTGTTCTTCGTAGTCGCTCAGCGCGCACATACAGTTGACTGCGATGACGCCGCCCCGCGCGGCCTCTTTCGCCTCTTTTATGTATTCTGTCAGTATCTCTCTGTTGCGGCCGCTTATCTCACGCGGGTCGGCGGGGCCTGCGCCGTCCGCGGCGGCGGCCAGGCCGACGGAGGCGATTGTGCCTATTCCTCCCGCCGAGGCGACAGCCGCCGCGAGCCTTGGGCCGGAGATCATGACGCCCATGCCGCCCTGTATGATGGGATACTCCGGCTCGTGTTCACCAATCTTTAATGTCGGTAATTTTTTGTTTTGTTTCTTCATTTCAAACTCCTTTCAGGTATTTATCGCTAAATGTTAACAGATTCCTCTTAATAGCGGAATTGCGGATATATTATTCTATGGTTTTCGCTTTGGCAAGCGCCGTCCGTTAATCCGCACCCTTTCGCGCGCTTTGAGTGAGACGCGCGGGCTTTTTGTTCCCGTTTGCATAATTACTTATTGTTGACAAACGCGTGTCGTTTCATAAAATAGTAATGCAACAGATTTCTTTATGAGGTGATTTGTTACATGAGAAAATACTCCGAGCGTTCTGTCGGTCTTTGCGACTGCGATAATTTTTTCGTGTCGTGCGAGCGGCGTGAGAACCCGTCGCTTTCTTCGCGCCCTGTCGTCGTGTTGAGCGGCAACGACGGCTGCGTGGTGTCGCGCTCCGATGAGGTGAAGGCGGCGGGCATCGCTATGGGCGAGCCCTACTTCAAGGCTCGCGGCGCGCTGGAGCGTATAGGCGCGGCTGTGCTGAGCGGACGGCTTTCGCTTTATAATAAAATTTCTTCCGATGTCATGGCCTGCCTCGCGTGCTTTACCGATACCATGGAGGTGTATTCGATTGACGAGGCTTTTATCAATCTTGCCATCGCCGCCGTGGGAGACGCGGAGGGTTACTGCCGCCGGATACGCGAGGAGATTTGGCGGCGCTGCGGGATTCCCGTCTCTGTCGGGATTTCTTCCACAAAGACGCTTGCCAAGCTCGCTTCGCACGTGGCGAAGAAATCGCGCTCCGGCGTTTTCTGGCTTGACGGCAGGCACAGGCGCGACGCCGCGTGGATGGGGAGATTCCCCGCGGGCGATGTGTGGGGAATCGGCAGAAAGACGGCGGCTAAGCTCGCCGCGCGCGGACGCGTCGTCACGGCCGCCGATTTGGCGGGGGCGGACGATTTGTGGCTGAAGGAGAATTTTTCGATAAACACTCTTTATACGGCGTGGGAACTTCGCGGCTATCAGGCCTACCCGCTTGCCGCATGTCACGGCGCGGCGAAGTCCGTGCGGGTTTCGCGCTCTTTCGGAGAGGCTGTATACGACTACGGGGAGCTTCTGGACGCGGTGTCGTATTTCACTCTTTGCGCCGCGCGGCAGCTGCGGGGCATGAGGCAGCGCGCTTCGCGCATAGGGCTTTATATCGCAACAAGCCCTTTCCGGCGCGAAGGTTTTTACTCGAGGTTCGAGGAATATCTCTTTACCCTGCCGCGCGCGCTTGACGCGGATTTTCTCGGAGCGTCGCGCCTGCTGCTTTCGCGCGCCTTTGAAGCGGGGCGTCCCTACAAGAAGGCGGGGATTCTGCTTTCCGGCTTCACGGACGTAAGCTGCGGCACGCAGGGGCTTTTGTTCGGGGAAGACGAGCCGGCCCCGCCCGCAGCGCACAGGGCGGCCGCGGCGGCGGACGCGCTCAACGCAGAGTTCGGGCGCACGGTCATAGCCCCCGCCGTCAATTTCGCCCCTCCGGGCGGGTATGCCCGCTGGCACCCGAGGCGCGGACACAGCGCCGCGCCGGAGACGCGGGGTCGTCCCGTCATGCCGCAGGGCCCCAGACGCCGCGTAAACTTCTGAGATTTCCTGCGTCTTACGACCGAGGGACTTATGAAACGAAAGTATCCGAACGCGGCGCGGTCATATTTGCCGAAAAGCGAAAAAATTTTTGAAAGAAAACGCCTGTGGCCGGGAAAGTTCATGCAATAACCGCGAGCCAGTGAACGCCGGCACGCCCGGCGGAAACAGCAGAACGCGGGCAATGCGCGCTTAAACCGGCGCGCGGCGGAAAATCCGGCGAAAAAAGAAGAGCCCGGGCGCGGGTATGCGCGCCCGGGCTCTTCGATTTTGTCCTGAAGTTAGAATTTCTTGAACGAGGCGGCCTTGGCTCCGCAGATGGGGCAGGCGGCTTCGGGAGCGCCCTTGTGGATGTATCCGCAGAAGGGGCAGAGATAGTAATCGTCGTCGGCCGCCATATCGGCGAGAGCCACGGTGTAGAGCTCCGCGTGGACTTTCTCGGCCGCGTTGGCAAGCGTAAACGCGCGGGCCGCGCTCTTGTCGCCCTCGGCCTCGGCTTCTTTGATCATCGGCGGGTACATCTCGGTGAATTCAAAAGTCTCGCCGGCGATGGCGGCTTTGAGATTATCGGCGGTTGTGCCGACGCCGCCTGCGGCGCGGAATTCCGCGAAGGCGTGGATCGTCTCGGCTTCGGCCGCGGCGCGGAAGAGCTTCGCGGCTCCTTTGTATCCCTCTTTTTCAGCCTGCTCGGCGAACATGAGGTATTTGCGGTTGGCCTGTGACTCGCCGGCGAAAGCGGTGGCGAGATTGTCTTTTGTCGACATAAAAATTTTCCCCCTTAGAGTTTTTTGCAAATCGGTCTTTCCCACACACTTAACAGAGAGGAGACTCTTATCTGAAACGATTATAGTTTAGTTGCCGGCAGTTTGTTTGTCAAGCGCGGCGGAAGTCCGCGCGCTCAGTACTCAACGCCGCGACGTGCCGTAACGCCGTCGCGGTAGGGGTGCTTCACCTCGCGCATCTCCGTAACAAGCGAGGCCGTCTCTATGAAAAGCGCGGGCGCGTTGCGCCCGGTCAGCACGACCTCCGTGTCTTGCGCTTTGCGCGCGAGAGCGGAGACCACATCTTCCGCCGCTATGAGGCCGAAGTCAACGGCGACGTTTATCTCGTCAAGCACGACGAGGTCGTATTCGCCCGAGCTCATGAAGACCGCCGCCGCGTCGAGGCCGCGCCGCGCCTCTTTGAAATCCTCCTCGCATTCGTCGCCTTTGAATATGCACTCGGCGCGCCCTGTGCGCAAGTGCGTGACGCCGGGCATCGCTGAGAGCGATATTATCTCGCCGTAGACGGGGCTGCCTTTCATGAACTGCACGAGCGCCGTCTTCGCGCCGTGACCCGCGGCGCGAAGAAGAAGGCCGAGCGCCGCTGTCGTCTTGCCCTTGCCGTCTCCGGTATAAACCTGTATAAGCCCTTTTTCGCCGAACATATTATCAGCCTCCGTGACCTTTTACAAAATCCTCGATAAGACGCGCCGATATGCTGACGCCCCGGTAGTACTCGGGTATCTCCCCGGGAGCGAACCACCCCGCGTCCGTGACTTCCCGCCCGTCCGCGCCGATCTCGCCCGACTCCCATTCGGCCGTGAAGCCGAGCATGAGCGAGCGCGGGAAGGGCCACGGCTGGCTTCCGAAATATTTTATGTTTTTGACGCGGATTTTCGTCTCCTCGTAGACTTCGCGCGCCACGCACTCCTCCAGGCTCTCGCCCGGCTCGACGAAACCGGCAAGAACGCTGTAACGCCCCGGAGGAAAATTCGCGCCGTGGCCGAGCAGTATCTTTCCTTCGCGCTCAACGCGGACGATAATCGCGGGGCAGATTACCGGATAGACCAGTTCGCCGCAGGCGGGGCAGCGCATTGCCCGTTCCTCTACGTCATAAATGTTCGCCGCGCCGCACTTTCCGCAGAATTTGTGTGTCCTTTGCCAGTCCATATAGTGGAAAGCTTTGCCTATGCGAAAGAACTGCTCCTCGCCCGCCGTTGTCCAGCAGGTTCGCCGCTCGCGCGCGGAAAATCCTTCGGGTATCGCGCACCTGGCGTCAAGCTCCGCCCACGTGTCGCCTCCCTCCCTGTCGACGGAGCCGGCGTTTACGAAGCGCGAGGAAAGAGACGGCGGAAGGTCGCGGCAGTCCGGCACGCGCCCCTCCGCGTCAAGAACGACGCGATCCTTTTGAAAGATGTAGCATAAAGACATGAGGCGTCCCCCTCTTTCACATCACGCGTGTTTGCCCGCAAGCTATTGTACTGGACTTGAAGCGAAAAAAACACTATCATTTAGCCAGCGCATCTTATTTTTTAGGGGAGGACTGCTCATGATCGAGAAATTTGAAAACGTAACCGCAGAAACGCGCGCCAATGTCTATTTCGACGGCAGAGTAATAAGCCATACGCTGTGGCTTCAGAGCGGCGAAAAGAGGACTCTCGGCATCTTCATGCCGGGCGCCTACGAGTTCGGCACGGGCGACGCGGAGATAATGGATCTCACAGCCGGCGAGTGCGAGGTCAGGCTCCCCGGCGAAAGCGGCTGGAAAGAGATGAAGGCCGGAGAGGTCTTCGAGGTTCCGGCAAACAGCAAATACGGCCTCCGCTGCTGCGTCCCGGTGCAGTACATCTGCTCTTATATAAAAGCATAGGAAAGTTAAAAGCGGCGCGCGTTTGACGACGCGCCGCGCTTTTCAGTCGGGGAATTCGGCTTTCGGGTCGAGTTTCAGTATTTTGTTGCGTATATGCGCTATTCTGCGGTCGTCGGGCGGATGGGAGTTGAATCCGCTCGGCTCTGTTTTGTGCACGGACGACAGCTTTTTAATGGCGCTGTACATGCCGACGGGGTCCACGCCGTTTTCGTGCGCGAGAGTGACCGCGTAGTCGTCCGACGCTATCTCCTGTTCGCGGCTCCAGCCTGAGCTTACAAGGTTCGCGCCCAGGTTGACCGCCATCCCAGGGATCCCGTCGCCCAAGAAGCGGCCGAGGAGCGTGGAGACGACGTAAAGCCCCGTGCCGCGGGTCACGTCGCTCTGATAGTGGTTGAGCTTTACGTGTCCCGCCTCGTGGGCGAATACGGCGAAGAGCTCCGCGTCCGTATCGAGCAGATCAAGCAGAGCGGTTGTTACCGTCACGGATTCGCCGTTGGTCACCCATGCGTTGGGGGCTTTGTCCTCGCGTATCGAGAAGGGAAGCTGCGTCAGCCCCGTCGGCACCGCGACTTTGTGCCATATTTTCTTTGCCGCTTCGTGCGAGATGCCCGCCTCGGCGCGGCAGGCGCAGCAGGCCGCCAATATCAGCGCGAGCGCCGCGGCGAACTTTTTATTTTTCATCATGCAGGCCTCCTTCGCCTTGTCCCGACTGCTGCCTGTACCAGCAGACAAGCCCCTGTGTGTCAAGCTCGATGTCGGTAGCCAAGGCCTTCTCTATTTTATCACGCTCCGCCTCCTGTCCGTTTTCTTTTATCTTTTTCCGGTAGAATGAGAGAACCAGCCCGCGCGTCGCCTCGCTTTCACCGCGCCCCGCGAGCGCCATCTTCACATATTCGTCCACGGATTTCTCAAGGCTCGCACCGGTGCCTTCGATGTCCTCGATTTTCCCGCAGTGAGTTGCGTAGACGGCCTTCGGCCTGAGGGAAAGTATGCGGCGAATTGTCTCCTTCATCGCCTCCGGGTCAAACTGCACCGGCGAGCTTGTCGGCACCGCCCACTGGCCGAAGACGCCGCGCATGCAGCCGAACGATACGCCGAAGCCGTCGCCCGAAAAGACCGAGCGTGTCTGTTCCTCAAAAAAGATCATGTGGTGCTTCGCGTGGCCCGGCGCGTCAAGGCAGATTATTTTTTTATCGCCGAGAGACAGAGCGAGGCCGTCGTCCGCCGCAATGACGCGGCTTGCCGGAACCGGCACGAGGTCGCCGTAAAGGCGTTTTGTCACGTCGGCCCCGTAGACGGCGCAGACTGCGGCGTAAAGTTCCGCCGGGTCAGTCATGTGGCGCGCGCCGCGGCGGTGTACGACGAGAGCCGCGTCCGGCAGCTCGCGCATATAGGAGCCGGCGCCGCCGGCGTGGTCTAAGTGCACGTGGGTCAGGCAGACATATCTGACGCTTTCGGGCGCGACGCCAAGCTCTTTCATCGCGGAAAGCACGTAGGGCAGCGACCCGTTGTGCGCCGTTTCTATGAGCGCCGCGCCCCCGCCGCCCTTTACGAGATAAACCTGCACGAAGCCTTCCCGTTTGTAGCGGGCGTCTATCCCGTATATTCCGTCGCCGTAGTCGAAAATCATAATATTCCTCCGTTAATCAAAAAAGTCTTTTTTTAATGGTAAACCGCCGCGGCCGCGCGGTCAACAATTTTGCGGCGCGGGCGCGGGTGATCTAAGCCGCGCGCGGTGCTACTATATGAGCGGCGGGAAATTATACGGAGGTGGGTTGAGATGAAAGCGGTTCTGGTTGAGAAAAAAGAGGGCGTCGCGTGGGTGACAATGAACAGGCCCGAGACGCTCAACTCTCTGACGGACGAGATGTGCCGCGGGCTTGTCGGGGCACTGGGCGTTTGCGGCGAGGACAAGGACGTGCGCGCCGTCGTGCTGACGGGGGCGGGGCGCGCCTTCTGCGCCGGAGGAGATTTAAAAACGCTGGCGGCGCTTCGCGACGCGCGCGAGGCCGAGGAATACGTGCGCGCGGCGGGCGAGGCCGTCACTGCAGTGGTGCGCTTGCCTAAGCCGTGCGTGGCGATGGTAAAGGGCACGGCCGCGGGCGCGGGCTTCAATCTGGCAATCGCCTGCGATTTTGTCTGCGCGTCGGAAAAGGCGAAATTCACACAGGCTTTCAGTTCAATCGGGCTGATTTCGGACTGCGGGGGAAATTTCCTGCTTCCGAGGCTCTGCGGGCCGCTTGTCGCGAAGCGCCTTATGATGCTGCCGGAAACGCTGACCGCCGAGGCGGCGCGGGCGCTGGGGCTTGTTTCGTTTGTCGCGGCGGATGACGAGCTTGCCGAAAAAACCGCCGCTCTCGCCTCGCGGCTTGTGAAGCAGCCGCCGCGCGCTCTTGCAGAAATAAAAAAATTTCAGAACGAGGCGGAACTCTTTGAAAGTGTCCTGCGGCGCGAGGAAAAGATACAGGCCGAGCTGATTTGCGGGAGCGAATGCAAAGAGGGCGTCGCCGCCTTCTTTGAGAAACGCCCGCCGAAGTTTTAATTTACGGCGCGGGCCGGCATTATTCGCGAGACGCCTGCCCGCGCCTTTTAAGAGTCCCGTCTGACAGTCAGGGCCGCCCTCGGCCGTTCCGCGGCTTTCGGGCGGCGGTTCTTCGCGCTATTTCGCGAGTTCTTCCATTTCGTCAAGCGTTTCCGCAAACTGCCGGACAACCGCCTCAACGGGCTGAGGCGTGCTCATGTCGACTCCCGCGCCCTTTAAGAGCTCGATCGGATAGTCCGAGCCGCCCTTCGCCAGGAAAGCGAGATATTTTTCAGCGGCCGGACGTCCCTCTTTGAGTATCGCGTCGGCGAGCGCCGTCGCGGCGGAATAGCCGGTCGCGTACTGGTAGACGTAGAAGGGCGTGTAGAAATGGGGAATGCGCGCCCATTCCATCTTCAGCGGCTCGTCTATCGTTATCCCGCCGCCGTAGTATTTTCTGTTGAGTTCGTACCACAGCTCTCTTAAGCCGTCGGGCGTGGTGTCCTCCCCTTCTGCCGCGCGCCTGTGCGCCTCGCGTTCGAAAGAGGCGAACATAGTCTGACGGTAGAGCGTCGTGCGTATGTTCTCGAGTCTGCGGTTGAGCAGATAGAGCCTCTTGCCGCGCTCCGCGGTCTCATCGAGCAGCCCGGAGAGAAAGAGCGTCTCGTTCGTCGTGGAGGCTACCTCCGCGGTGAATATGCAGTAGTCCGCGGTCGCGTAGGGCTGGCTTTTCCGCGAGAGGAGACTGTGCATCGCGTGGCCCGTTTCATGGACGAGCGTCATCACGTCGCTCAGGCTGTTCGTGTAATTCATAAAAATGTAGGGGTGCGTGCCGTAGCTTCCCCACGAGTAAGCGCCGCCGCGCTTGCCCTTGTTGGGGAAGACGTCGATCCAGCCGCCTTCCGCGCCCGCCTTTATCTCTTTGACGTAGCGCTCGCCGAGCGGCGCGAGATAGCGGTACATCATGCGCTTCGCCTCGCTCCACGGTATTTCTTTGTATGGGTCTTTGACAAGCGGGACGTAAATGTCGTACATATGCAGCTCGCGCACTCCGAGCATCTTGCGGCGCAGCCTCATGTAGCGGTACATCGGCGCGAGATTGCCCTCGATTGTCGCGACTAAGTTGTCGTAGACGGAAATAGGAATGTTGTCGGCGTGAAGCGCCTCTTCGAGAGGCGAGCCGTAGCCGCGGCAGGCGGCAGAGAAACCCGCCGTTTTCAACATTCCGTCGAAGGTGGCGCCGAGTGTGTTTTTCATCTCGCCGTAAGGTTTGTAAAGCGAGGCGAAGGCGGCCCTGCGCACGGAACGCTTCGGCGAGCGCAGGCAGGCGACGGCGCGCTCTTCTGACATTTCCGTTTTTTTGCCCGCCTCGTCGCGAATCGGCGGAAAGGCCATGTCGGCGTTTGTGAGCATGGAGAAGGCGTTGCCGGCAATCCGCGCCATCTCGCCCGCGCGCGCGAGTATCAACTCCTCGGCTTCCGTCAACACGTGCGCTTTGCGGCGGAGAAGGTCGCGCAGAGGGAAGGCGTATTCGGCGAGCGCCGGGCTTTTGATGAATCCTTCGAGCTTGTCGCCTGCCATTGCAAGAATCTCCGGCGTGACGAAGCTCAGCGCGGCGGAAAACTCCACGGCGAGAGCCGAGACGCGGTTCGCCGGCCCCTGACGCTTCGAGTCGCCGGTCTCCTCGTGGCTTTTCATATTCGCGTAGACGTAAAGCCGCTCAAGCACTATCGACAGTTCGTCGCGCAGCTTGAAGAACCCGAGCATCCGTTCCGGAGAGCGCGAAAGCGTGCCCTTGTAAGCGGCAAGCTCAGGCAGGCGCGACGCGACAGCGGCAAAAGATTTTTCCCACTCCTCGCGCGAGGCGTAGATGTCCTCAAGCTTCCATTTATACACGGCCGGCACCTCGTCGCGAAGAGGCAGCACCGTGCCTCGCCCCAGTTCAAGTTCTTTTTTTTCTTTCTCCCGCTCCATAAAAAGCATCAGACCCTTTCGTTTCCTCTGTTTTTTCTATTCTACCTTAATTCCTCGCTTGCGCGCGCACGGGCTGAAGCGTAAAATACGCGGAGAATACGGCTCATGCCGTGTAAGGGAGGTGTTCCTGCATTGAAATACGATTTTGACAAATATATCGAACGGCGCGGAACCGACAGCGAGAAATGGGACGGCATGACGGAAGACTTCGGCACCGACGACCTTCTGGCGATGTGGGTCGCGGATATGGATTTCAAAACTCCCCCGGAAATTCTCGACGCGATCCGCGCGAAGCTGGACGAGGGCATTTTGAGCTACCCGGTACTTCCCGACTCTCTGCGCGACGCGGTGCGCGCGTGGGAGAAAGAACATTACGGCTGGGAGTTCGGGCGCGAGGCTGTCTGCTGGGCCACCGGCGTAATCGCCGGACTTTCCTTCGCCGTCATGGGAGTGACCAAACCCGGCGACGGGATAATTATACAGACGCCAGTCTATAAACCCTTCTACCGCACGGTGCGCGAAGCGGGACGCATAATCGTCGAAAACCCGCTCGTTTACAAAGACGGGCGATATGAGATGAATTTTGCGGAACTCGAGAAACTTGTGACGCCGACCTGCCGCACGCTGATTTTATGCAGCCCGCACAACCCCGTAGCGCGCGTATGGAGCCGCGAAGAGCTGGAAAAATTAGCCGACATCGTGCGGCGCAAAAACATGATCGTATTATCGGACGAAATACACCAGGACCTCGTGTACAGCGACGCGAAGCACACCTGTCTAGCATCGCTGCCCGGGATGGAAAAACACGTAATGACGTTCTTTGCGCCGAGCAAAACATTCAACCTCGCCGGACTGAAAACCTCTGTCGGGATAATCCCTGACGAGCGGTTGCGCGCCATATACATCTCCGTGCTTGAGCGCTTCCACCTGAACTCGATTAACGTCATCGGCATCGTCGCCATGGAGACGGCCTACACCAAATGCGGCGAGTGGCACAGACAGCTCATGGAATACCTTGAGGCCAACCGCGACTACACGGAGAAATTCGTCAGGGAAAGAATGCCGAAAGCCCGCATGGATCACCCTGAGGGGACTTTCATATTCTGGATAGACTTCCGCGGCTACGGCTTTAACAACAGAACGCTGCAGGAATTCCTTGTGAAAGAGGCGAAAGTCGCTCTCGACCCCGGCGTCTGGTTCGGGAGAGCGGGCGACGGCTTTGCGCGCATAAACATAGGCACTACCCGCGCGCAGCTGAAAGAAGGGCTCGAACGCATAGCGGCGGCCCTTGACAAAAGAGAGGGGAAATAAAAATGTCTGCCATGAAAAATGAAGCCCCGGCGCGCTACTGCCGTTTCACGCTGGACGGACGCTCATACAGCGGACAGCTTCGCGGCAACTCAATCGACATTGTCAACGGCGACCCTTTCTCCGGCATCACGTCGCAGATGCGGTTAAGCTACCCCGTAGACCGCGTGAAATTCCTGCCGCCCTTCATCCCGAAAAAAATCTGGTGCGTAGGGCGCAACTACGTGGGCCATGTAAAGGAGCTTGACCACGACATACCGGAAGAGCCGATGATATTCCTCAAAGCGACATCGGCGGTCACAGGCTCGGGAGAGTTCATACGCATACCCTCGTGGGCGGGGCCGATACATTACGAGGGCGAGCTGGCGGCCGTGATAGGCAAAAGCGGGAAAAACATCCCGGAAGAAGATGTTTACGGCCACATTCTCGGCTACACGATAATGAACGACGTGACGGCCCGCGCCATCCAGAACAAAGACGGGCAGTGGACGCGCGCGAAGAGCTTCGACACATTCGCGCCTCTGGGCCCCGCGATACTGCTCGTTTCCGAACTGCCGAAAGAGACGCGCGTCGTGACCCGCGTCAACGGGCGCGTCGTGCAAAACGGCGCGATAGAGCAGATGATATTCTCCATTCCCCGCATAATATCGCACATAAGCCGCTTCGCGACGCTTGAGGAGGGCGACCTCATCTCAACGGGAACACCGCAGGGAGTCGGCGAAATCCGGCCCGGCGACTTAGTCGAAGTTGAAATAGAACCGATAGGCGTCCTTCGCAGCATCTGCGGCCTCGGGGAATAAAACTCGAACCCGGTTTCTTCTCCAGGACGGGCGCGGTCTTCGCGTGACAAAATAAAAAAGCCGGCGCGCCGTCCGTCTGTAAGGCACAGGGCGGCGCGTTTTATTAGCGCGGCTTCACGAGGGCGAAGAAACCGCCGCACGATACGCGCGGGCCGAAACCGCTGCCTGTTGCAATAAAGCCGAGCTGTTGCTAATATTTATTTGGATTTGCTGTTCTTTGCCTCTCTGCGGCGGGCACTGGAAATTTGCAGAAAATTGTGCAATAATAAGCTGTTTGACAATATCGGAAACAATACCCAGATGTGTGGGAAGCAAACGGGAGGTAAAAAAATGTCAGAGAGAAAAATGGTAACGGTTGACGGCAACGAGGCGGCGGCGCACGTAGCACACGCCGTAAACGAGGTAATATCGATATACCCGATAACGCCGTCGTCGCCGATGGGAGAATGGTCGGATCAGTGGTCGGCTGAAAACCGTCCCAACATATGGGGAACGGTTCCGCTCGTTGAAGAGATGCAAAGCGAGGCGGGGGCTTCCGCGGCCTACCACGGAGCGGTACAGGCTGGGGCACTCGGCACGACCTTCACGGCCTCGCAGGGACTCCTGCTCATGATCCCCAACATGTACAAAATAGCGGGAGAACTCACCAGCACCGTAATGCATGTAACGGCAAGAAGCGTCGCGACCCACGCGCTCTCCATATTCGGCGACCACTCGGACGTAATGGCGGTGCGCAACACAGGCTGGGCAATGCTCTGCTCCGCCACGGTACAGGAAACGACGGACAACGCGCTGATTGCGCAGATGGCGACGCTCGAAGGACACGTTCCCGTCCTCCACTTCTTCGACGGATTCCGCACAAGCCACGAGGAGATGAAAATAGAAGAGATATCGCAGGAGACAATGCGCGCCTGCATAGACGACGAACTCGTGCGCGAACACCGCTACAACCGCCTGACGCCCGACGCGCCTCTTGTCCGCGGCACGGCGCAGAACCCCGACGTATTCTTCCAGGCAAGAGAGGGAGTCAACAGCTACTACGCGGCGATGCCCGACATCTTCCAGAGCGCGATGGATAAATTCGCCGCGATCACAGGCCGCCGGTATCATCTCTTCGACTACTACGGTGCTGCGGACGCAGAGCGCGTGATAGTGATCATGGGCTCCGGAGCCGCAGTCGCCCGCGAGACGGCAGACTACATGCTAAAGAGGGGGGAAAAAGTCGGAGTGATAAACGTCCACCTTTACCGCCCCTTCGACGTCAAACGCTTCACGAACGCTCTCCCCGCGACAGTCAAGGCGATAGCGGTACTCGACCGCAGCAAAGACCCTGCTGCCATCTGCGAGCCGCTCTGCGCCGATGTGCGCGAGGCGCTGAACGGAAGCGGGATAACGGTGATAGGAGGACGCTACGGACTCTCATCCAAAGACTTCACCCCCGCCATGGTCAAAGGAGTCTACGACGAACTCAATAAACTCGAACCCAAAGACGGCTTCACAATAGGCATAGAGGACGACGTGACATTCACCAGCCTGCCTTACGACCCCTCGTTCAACACTGAAAACGAACGCACGGTTCGCTGCCTCTTCTACGGGCTCGGCTCGGACGGCACGGTGGGAGCCAACAAAAACTCAATAAAAATAATAGGTCAGGGGACAGACCTATACGCCCAGGGCTACTACAGCTACGACTCCAAAAAATCCGGAGGAATAACAGTGAGCCATCTGCGCTTCGGCCCCGACCCGATATACGCGAGCTACCTCATCAACAAGGCCAACTTCCTCGCCTGCCACGTATACTCATTCCTTGAAAAGCTCGACGTCCTCAAAAACGCGGCGGAGGGAGGCACATTCCTCCTCAACTCGCCCTTCGGCCCCGAAGAGATATGGGACAAGCTACCATACCGCTACCAGAAACAGATAATAGACAAACACCTCAAATTCTACGTGATAGACGCGGTCAAAATAGCGAAAGAAACAGGCATGGGCTCCCGCACCAACACGATAATGCAGACCTGCTTCTTCGCCATAAGCGGCATACTCCCGCAGGACGAGGCGATAAAAGCCATCAAAGACTCGATAGTCAAAAGCTACGGCAGAAAGGGCCAGGCGATAGTCGAGAAAAACATCAAAGCCGTTGACGAAACCCTGGCCAACCTCTACGAAGTCAAAATACCGGCCGAGGCGACAAGCACATTCGACATTCTCCCGCCGGTGGCGGACGACGCCCCCGACTTTGTCAAAAACGTCCTGGGGCCGATGATGGTACAGGAAGGCGACAACCTCCCGGTATCGGCGCTGCCTGACGACGGGACATTCCCGACAGCCACGACCCAATACGAAAAAAGAAACATCGCGATAGACATCCCGGTATGGGATCCTTCGCTCTGCATCCAGTGCGGCAAATGCGTTCTGGTCTGCCCGCACGCGGCGATACGCTCGAAAGTCTACGATAAGCAGCTCCTCGAGGAAGCTCCCGAAACTTTCAAACACGCCGGCGCCAAATGGAAAAACTTCGCCGACAAAGCCTTCACGGTTCAGATAGCGCCGGAAGACTGCACCGGCTGCGGCCTCTGCGCCCACAACTGCCCCGTCAAAGCGAAAGAGCAGAACGGGCCGCGTCCGCTTACAATGCGCACACAGATGCCGCTTCGCGAGGCGGAGCGCGCCAACTGGAACTATTTCCTCGACATACCGGAGACAGACAGAAACCTGCTCAACACATCAACGGTAAAAGACGTCCAGTTGCTTCGCCCGCTCTTTGAATTCTCGGGAGCCTGCGCAGGATGCGGAGAAACGCCCTACCTCAAACTCCTCTCGCAGCTCTTCGGAGACAGAGCCATAATAGCCAATGCCACGGGCTGCTCCTCAATCTACGGAGGCAACCTCCCGACGACGCCGTGGTGCGTCAACGACGAAGGAAGAGGCCCTGCGTGGAGCAACTCGCTCTTTGAAGACGCCGCCGAATTCGGCCTCGGCTTCCGCCTCGCGATAGACAAACATGCGGAATACGCGGCCGAACTCCTCAAACGGATGGAGCCGGAACTCGGCGAGGAAACGGTAAAGGCGATACTCGAGGCGCCGCAGACGACAGAGGCGGAGATTAAAGCGGTCGAAGAAAAAATAGACGAGGTTAAAGCGCAGCTTCACTACATGGAAACGGACAAAGCCGAGGAACTCGAGTCTGTAATAGACAACCTCGCCAAAAAATCCGTCTGGAGCATAGGCGGAGACGGCTGGGCATACGACATCGGCTACGGCGGGCTTGACCACGTGATAGCGTCGGGCCGCAACGTCAACATACTCGTGCTCGACACGGAAGTCTACTCAAACACAGGCGGACAGGCCTCCAAATCGACCCCGCGCGGAGCGGTTGCCAAATTCGCCGCCGCCGGCAAAAAAATGGGCAAAAAAGACCTTGCCCTCATGGCCATGAGCTACGGCAACGTCTACGTCGGCAAAGTATCGATAGGAGCCAACGACGCCCACACGGTCAAGGTGTTCAAGGAAGCGGAGGCATACAACGGCCCCTCGATAATCATAGCCTACTGCCACTGCATAGCCCACGGGATAGACATGGTAAACGGGCTTGACCAGCAGAAACGCGCGGTGGATTCCGGCCACTGGATGCTCATGCGCTACAACCCGGACCTCGCGAAAGAGGGCAAGAATCCGCTCATAATAGACAGCAAAGAGCCGACGCTCCCGCTTGAAGACTACATCTACAACGAAGTGCGCTACAAGAGCCTCAAGACCATCAACGCCGAAGAGGCATCGGCGCTGCTCGCGGAAGAAAAGCAGTCAATCAAAGACAAATGGCGCTTCTACAAGCACATGGCCGAAATGAAAATGGACGACTGATAACGGCCAGAGAAACGGCAAAGAGAGCTTCCCCGCGGAAGCTCTCTTTTTTACGGGATTACGGCGCTTCGCCGATACGCGCCCGCGCGACGGCACAATTGACTGAAAAAAACGACATTCACACTTGAATAAAACCCTCATAACGAAGTAATATAAAGCGGACTGACGACCGCAGCACGAAGCGAAAAGGGCGCGGGGTATGCCGCAGTTTCGCGGCGGCGGTTACAAATCGGAATTTAAGAGGAAGGGTAGGTTATCCATGTCGGAAACAGTGGTGAAGCAGGAAATAAGAGACGCCAACGGAAACGTGATAGCCACGAAAATAGTGACGGCTGAAGCCGCGCGGACCGAAAGGGCGGCGGCAGAGGCCAAGTCCGTTTCGGTGAAAGATGTGAAAGAGCCGGACAAGGCGAAGAAGAAAGCCCGTGTGGGAATCACCGAGACGGCATTCCGCGACGCGCACCAGTCGATAATGGCGACAAGGCTCCGCACGGACGATATGCTGCCGATATGCGAGGCCGTGGACGAAGTCGGCTATCATTCGATAGAATGCTGGGGCGGCGCCACCTTCGACGCCGCGATGCGCTTCCTGAACGAAGACCCATGGGAGAGGCTTCGCCAGATCAGAAAGCGCCTGAAGAAAACAAAGACTCAGATGCTCCTTCGCGGGCAAAACCTCGTCGGCTACCGTCACTACTCGGACGAGGTCGTCCGCGAGTTTATCAAACGCGCCGTCGGCAACGGGATTGACATTATCCGCGTCTTCGACGCGCTCAACGACCTCCGCAATATGTCGATAGCGGCCGAAGCCGTCAAAAAAGAGGGCGGGGAGCTGCAGATGACGATCTCCTACACGGTGTCGCCCGTCCACACGCTCGACCGCTTCGCACAGCAGGCAAAGGACATGGCCGACATGGGCGCCGACTCGATATGCATCAAAGACATGGCGGGCCTCCTGTCGCCGGTCGCCGCCTCGGCCCTCGTCAAGGCAATCAAGAAAAAAGTAAACATCCCCGTCCAGATACACAGCCACTACACGAGCGGAATGGCGGCCATGACCTACCTCGCGGCTCTCGAAGCCGGAGCGGACGTCGTGGACTGCGCCATCTCGCCCTTCGCGATGGGAACGAGTCAGCCCGCCACGGAAACGATCGTCGCCTCTCTCGCTGGCGGCCCGCTTGACACGGGACTCTCGCTTGATAAGCTCCTCCCGATAGCGAAGTACTATGAGAAGCTGAAAGAGAAATACAAAAACATCATCATGGGCGTCAGCGGCGTAAACGTCAACATCCTGCTCTACCAGATACCGGGCGGAATGTACTCGAACCTCCAGAGCCAGCTTAAAGAGGGCGGCTGCCTTGAGAAGTTCAACGAAGTTCTCGAGGAAGTTCCGCGCGTCCGCAAGGCCATGGGTTATCCGCCCCTCGTCACGCCGACCAGCCAGATCGTCGGCACACAGGCCGCGATGAACGTCATCTCCGGCAAAAGCTGGAAGATGATACCGAACGAGGTGCGCCAGTATTTCCGCGGCTACTACGGGAAGACCCCGGCGCCTGTCGACCCGGAGATACAAAAGCTGGTTCTCGGCGACGAACAGCCGATCACCTGCCGCCCCGGCGAAAAAATAGAGCCGGAGATCGAGCAGGCGAAGAAAGAAATCGGCGTATGGTGCACGCAGCCAGAAGATGTGATCTCATACATACTCTTCCCGCAGGTCGCGAAGGACTTCCTCCCTGCGAAGTTCGCGAAGGTGAACATGGTAGACATCGGAGAAGAAAAGCAGGAAGCCCCCGAAGCCTACGCGATATAAGAAAACAACCGGAAAGGACAACAAGGCGTCCCGTTCGCCGGGCGCCTTGTTTTTTTGTCTTTTCACGCGGAACGCCGATTTTCGCGAATGACAGTCCGCCCGTGCCGATACGAGTTTGCACGGACGAATCCGAGGCGGTCCGGTGATGCCCGCCGGCAGGCGGCATTTGCTGCTGCAGTATCCGTCTTTGTTTGCCGGGGTTCTCCGTGCGCTCGGTCAAGCGCATGGCGGCGAGTCGTGTGTACGGTCTTTGCCGTGGAATATCTCGGCGGCTCTGTTCCTTCGCCCCGTCTCCATGCTGAGCCGTTTCCGCTGTGAACGCTTCAACACGGTGCCCTGGTTCCGCATTTCTTTTAGGCCGGCGGCTGACGCCGCACGGGTGACGCCGACCTGCCGTACGCGTCTGGCACCGCCGGCCAAGCATGCCCGTTCCGCGTTCTTTCAGTCGCCGGAATACTGCTGCGGAGACGGAAAGCCGCTGCTTGCCGCTTCGGCCTCTCGGCCGGCCCGATGTTCCGTCTCTCTTGAATCTCTTCTGCGACATGCTTGCCGCGGACCGAATTGCCGGCTGCCTCCACGGCAAAGATGACACGCGATTTGCTTTTACACGCGAGGAGAAGATAAAAGCATGACACAAACCGGACGAAACGGAACCTTCGCAGCGCTCTATATCGGTGTTTATGTTTTTGCGGACTGAGAATCTTTTTGCATAAGCCTACAATATGCAGACAGTGTGAAGCGTTGAAACCCGAAGGATAAAATTGCCGTTCAAAATGAACGCGGTGATCCGGTTCGGATAAACATAAAAAGCAAAAACCTCCCCGCCGTCGTTTTTATCGGCGAGGAGGTTTTTGCATCTATTTCTTCATAAGGCCGGCGCCGCTTTGCCACGCGAGGCCGACTTTTTCACCGACGGCGTAATAACCGTTTCGCATCTGGTCAAAGATAAAGGCATCCAGCTTGCCGGCGTCGATTTCGCCTTTATCATCCAATACCTTTTCGTCCGCAAGCACATTGACGATTCTGCCGAGTATCCGCAGGCCGTATGGTTCGTCTTCCATTTTCTCGGCAACGCATTCGAGCGTGACGGGATATTCCTCGATCACAGGCGCGTCAACACGGCTGCTTTTAACGGCGTGCAGACCGGAGCGCTCGAATTTATCCGCCGTCTTATTCGCCGTCGCGGTGCCAAAGAAATCCGACGCCTCCAATGTATCCGTTCCCGGAACGGCGAGCGTGAAAGCGCCCCGCGCCCTGATATTTGCGACTGTCTTGTGGTCTGCTTCCAGATTCAGTGCCACCATGTCCTCAGCGCAGATGCCTCCCCACGCCATCATCATCACGTCCACAGTGCCGTCCTCGTTGTATGTGCCGATCATATAAGTCGGCATGGGAAACAAATACGGCTTTACACCAAAATCTTTTTTCATGGGATCTTCTCCTTTGTCGTGTTTTAATCTGCCTGCTTCGCAGGGGCGATCTTTCCGTAGCCGTTCCACGCAAACAGCGCTTCTTCGGATTCGTTTCCGTACACCCGCTTCACATCGCAGATATACAGGTAATGGTCGCCGACTTCGCGGTATTCCTTTAGGCCGCACAGGATCGCCGCGCGGCTGTGAACTGGGATTTTAATGCCGCTTCCCTCAACATCGGCAAGCTCAATGCCAAACCGCCGCGATTTGTCCGTGTCCCGTCCCGTAGTGCTGCCGCATCCGAGCACGGCACCGGCAATCTCCGCACCCGGTATTGTAACGATAGCCTCTTTGTTTTTTCTCATCATCTCGCCGCTGTAAGACGTCTTTGCCATCGCATAGGCAATCATTCCCGGGTTGTAGGAAAGATATGTCCACCATGAGACGGCGGCAAGGTTCGTGCTTCCGTCCGGCTTTGCCGTGCAAACCAGGGTTACGGGATTGGGAGACGTCAGTGCTGACGCCTGCGGTAAAGTGATTTCTTTCATGACTTTGATACCCCTTCTTCTTATTGAATTGATTTTCCGAGTTCGAATGCCTGCCGAATTTCCGCTTTGCCTTTGATATCACCCGCGTTCATGTTGCCTCCGGCAAGAACATGGCCGAGATTTTTCCATTTCAGGTGTTCGACCAGATGGTCGTAATATGTCACCGCGTCTTCAAAACCGTGTCCCTCCGCCGCCATCAGCAGCGCGGACGAGCGGCCGTGCCCTCGGAGCAGGTTTCCGTCTCCTTCTTCGAGAGCGAACAGCCTGTCAAACACTGTCCGAAGCTGGCCGCTCATGTTCCAGTAATAGAGCGGCGTAGCCAGCACAACCACATCCGATTCCCTGACAGCCGGATAGATTTTCGCCATATCGTCCTTCTGGACGCAGGGGCATTCCCTGCCGTTGTGACCTCCGAAACAGCCCTTGCAGCCGTGAATGTCCATGCTGTCCAGATGAAAAGTTACGACTTCGTTTCCCGCCTGCTCGGCCCCCTCTGAAAATGCCCTGGCCAGTTCGGAAGTGTTTCCGTTTTTCCGCGGGCTGCCGTTCAGTATCACGATTCGTCTGCCCATTTTCTGCCCTCCGATCCTTGTCATATTGACTTTTACGAGTCTTGACACTATAAATATAATCAGAGCGGCAGATGAAAACAAGTACGCACATTTAAGATATATACTATCCCGGAGGAAAGCGGTATGAGCAAAGAATGCATCGCGAACTGCAAACTGGAGGACACGGGCTTCAATTACACCATGTCGCTGATCCAGGGGAAATATAAAATGTTTATCCTCTACACCCTGATGGAATTTGAAACCGTCCGCTTCAACGAGATGCGGAAATATATCGGCGGCATTACCTGCAAGACATTAAGCTCCACGCTGAAGTCGCTGGAATCGGACGGGCTTGTGAACCGGAAAGAATATCCGCAGATACCGCCGAAGGTTGAATACAGCCTGACGGAGAAGGGGAAGTCACTGATCCCGATTCTGGACCGGATGTGTGACTGGGGCAGTCTGCACAGAGAGAAATAATATCCGTTTACGGGCGGGCACACTGTCCCTTTTAACAATAATAAACATAGCCCTTGACGGTGATGTCCTTGCGACACCTTTTAAGAGAAAGGATGCGGTACGTTGCACGATATTTGGAATCCGTGGCACGGCTGTGTGAAGTGCAGCGAAGGCTGCCAAAACTGTTATATGTATTTTCTTGACCGCACCCGGGATAAGGACGGAGCGGAGATTTTCAAAACACGCAGCGGATTCCGCTATCCTCTCCAAAAGAAGCGTCACGGCGGATACAAGGTGCAAAGCGGGGAAATGATCCGCGTCTGCATGACGTCAGATTTTTTTCTGGAACAGGCGGACGCATGGCGGCATGACGCATGGAATATTATCCGTCAGAGACCGGACGTGAAGTTTTTCCTGCTTACCAAACGCCCTCAGAGAGTCGCGTCTTGTCTGCCGCACGACTGGAATGACGGTTGGGAAAACGTGTTTTTTAACGTGACATGTGAAAACCAGCGCAGAGCCGACGAACGCATACCGTTTCTCCGTTCGCTGCCGTTTAAGCACAAAGGCATTATGTGCGCGCCGCTGATCGGTTCGGTTGATATTGACGGATATCTTGACGAAGGGCAGATTGAGCAGGTGCTCTGCGGCGGAGAAAATTACGACGGCAGCCGTCCGTGCCGTTATGAGTGGGTAAAACTCCTCTATGATCAATGCAGGGCGCATGATGTCACTTTCAACTTTATTGAAACAGGCACCGTGTTTGTAAAAGACGGCAAATTTTACAGGATACCGGATAAGCGGATACAGGCCCGGCAGGCATTCCGCAGCGGTTTGCAGCACAAGGGCAAACCGATAGAGTTTAAGCTTTACGACAACCTGGGCAATGAAATACCGGCGGGCCTGCTTTATACGCCGCGCTTTCATCCGGTCACATGCAGAGAATGCGCGAGCAGGCTCACATGCAACGGATGTTCGGACTGCGGGAAATGCGAGAATTGACATTTCTTAATTACCGGCGCTTTTTATTTATTCCTTTCAGATGCTCGGGGGGGGGCAGGCCGGCTGCCGCACTGATGCCTAAAGCGCCCCGTTACGGGGCGGGAAAAGTTTCGTGTCATTTGCGGCAAAAGCAGAAAAGCGCTGAAATTAAGCCTTTTCCGGTCGTTTCCCCGCACACGGATTCTGCGGCGATCGTACCTGCAACGGCGTGCAGACCGGGCCGTCGCGCTGGGAAGCGCGACGAAAATATGACGCTTCGCGGGGCGCGTCCGGGAGGGAAATCCGGCAAAACTCGGACCTCTTTCCGTTGCGCTGAAATGCAGTGAAATTTTAGAAAAATCGTTGATTTTCTTGCGGCATTGTGATAAAAAAGACATATGCGCTAAAAATGTGCCATAAGCGAAAAAGTACAATTAACAGGTCTCGGAAGAATAAGAGCTTTGAGGGGAGGGATAAGAAAGCGCGAGTTGTGAGAGGCCTGACAGTATTCGGAGCGCGCCGGAGGCGCGGCGCCGCGGGTTTCCGTTTCGTGCCTGCGCTGTGGTTTTCGGTTTTGCCCGTCCGGTTGGCCCGGCAGACTGCGCCCCGTGAAAATATGGCATATTTTTCAGATGAGGAGCGGCGTCTGACGGCTTTATCCGTCATGAATGCCCGCGGTCAATTTATTCAATCAGGGAGGAAATTCACTTGAAAAAAATATTCACGTTGATCCTTGTCGCCAGTATGCTTGCTTTCTGCGGCGCCTCCTTCGCGGCCGACCCGTCCGTTACCATCCGTCTGGGAACCTACAACGCGGACGGCGAGCCGGGATATCACGCTTCGGTTCTCTTCGCGAAGCTGGCGAACGAGTATTCCGGCGGCTCTGTTACCGTTGAGGTGCACAACAATTCCGAGTTCGGCAACTCGCCCGAGATGCTTGAACAGACCTCCATCGGCGCCATCGAGGCCACTCTGGCCTGCGAGGCCCCGCTGGTCGAGTACGATTCCCGCTATCTTCTGGCCTGCCTGCCCTACCTGTATGACAGCTACGAGCACGCCTACGCCGTAGTGGACGGCGAATTCAAGGAATGGATCAGCGACGGCAGACTGGAGAGCAAGGGCCTGCACGACGTAGGAAGCTGGGAATACGGTTTCCGCAGCATGACCAACTCCAAGAGGCCGGTGAAGCATCCCGATGACGTCAAGGGCCTTTTGATCCGCACACCCTCCGAGCACCAGCTGATTTTCTGCATGGAAGCCCTGGGCGCCAATGTGCAGCAGGTGGCCTTTGCCGAGCTGATTCCCGCCCTCAAGCAGAAGACCGTCGACGGCCAGGAGAACCCCATCTCCACCATTTACAACAACGCTATGTGGGAATGCGAGCAGAAGTACCTCTCCCTGACAAAGCATGACTGGGAAGGCATGCGTCTGATTGTCAACAATAAGTTCTGGGAAAATCTGACCGACGCGCAGCGCGAAGCAATTGAGAAAGCTTCCAAAGAGGCCTCTGCCTCGATGCGCAAGGAAGTGCAGGAAAGCGAAGTCGAATACATCCAGAAACTGAAAGAAAAAGGCGTTGAAGTCAACGAAGTGGATCTCGCCGAATTCCGCGCGAAGATGGATTACGCGTACAAAAAAATGGTTGAGATCGGCCTCGTAACCCAGGAAGAGATAGACAGGATGCTGGAGATTGCCGAGAGAGCCCGCCCAAAGGCGTGAAGGGTGAAAAAAATTATTAAAAAATAATTTACAGAGTCCCGTCACGGCAAACGGCAGCCTCCGCCGGATTCAGTCGCCTTGGAAACCGGCGGAAGCTGCCTTCTTTGTGAAGGCAAATTTTTTATACTGGAGGGCTTTTCAATGATCGCTTTAACTACGTGTATTGTGCTGATCGTCATGATGCTGCTGGGCGTGCCGGTCTGCGCCGCCATGGGCACCACCGCTGCGGCGATGTTCGCCTATCTTGGCTACAGCGACATTATGGCGGTTATGGCGCAGCGTGTTTACAACGGAACCACCAGCTTCACAATGCTGGCAATCCCGTTCTTTATCCTTGCCGGCAATTTGATGAACACCGGCAGCATTACCGACAGGATTTTCAACTTCGCTAAAGCCTGCGTGGGCCACTGGCCGGGAGGGCTGGCGCAGGTCAATATCGTTTCCTCCGTCATTTTCTCCGGCATGTCCGGCGCCGCCGTCGCCGACGCGGCGGGACTCGGACTGGTTGAGATGAAGGCCATGGACGACGCCGGCTTCCCGCATGAGTTCAGCGCGGGCATTACCGCAGCTTCATCCACCATCGGGCCGGTAATTCCGCCTTCCATCGCTTTCGTGGTCTATTCGTCCTGCGCCGCGGAAACATCGGTCAGCAAACTCTTCGCCGCCGGATTTATACCCGGATTCATGATGGCGGGGGCTATGGCCATCTGGGTCTACTATGTCAGCAAGAAGAAAAATTTCCCCCTCGAACATCGGATGCCGATGAGACTGCGCTGGAAATATTTCGTAGAGGCCATTCCCAGCCTTATGACGGTCGTCATTATCATCGGCGGAATCTGGACGGGCTTTTTTACCGCGACGGAAGCCTCGGTCGTGGCCTGTTTCTACGCCCTCTTTCTCTCCGGCGTCGTCTATAAGAAAATCAAGCTGAAGGATTTGTACAATATTATGTACAGCAGCATCGTGACAAGCTGCAAGACGCTCTTCATCATCGCCATCGCTAATTTCCTTGCTTACTATATGACCCATCAGCGCGTGCCGAATCAAGTAATCGAAGGGATGCTGAACATCTCCAGCAACCCCACGATACTGATGCTCCTGATCATCTTTATCCTGATCGTCCTCGGCATGTTCCTCGAGGGTACCGCTATAATTCTGATAGTGTCGCCCATCTTTCTGCCGATCATCGCTATGATGGGCGTCAGTCAGCTGCAGTTCGGCGTGGTCATTGTGCTGGCCGTAATGATCGGGCTGCTGACACCGCCTGTCGGCATGAGCCTCTACGCCGTTTCGTCGGTGACGGACGTGCCTATGACACGGCTGTCGAAAGAGGTAATCCCCTACGTCGTGGGAATTATAATCGTGCTGCTGATGTGCGCCTTTATCGAGCCTCTCTGCACATGGCTGCCGTCGATTCTGGCCTGAGGGGAGGCGCGCAGCAATGTCGAAATTCTTAAAGAAACTGGACGCGGCTGTGGCTGCATTGCTTAAGGCCGTCGTGGTTTTCTGCTGTTCGATGATCGCGCTGATTCTGATTATGCGCGTGCTCATCCGCTTCACTCCCATCAACCTCAGTCTCTCCTGGACGGATGAAATTGTGGAGTGGTGCATGGCCTATATGATTTTCTTTACAAGCGCGCTCATAATGCGGGAGTCCGCTCATTTCAAGGTTGATCTGCTGCAGCAGCGCTATCATGGCACCTTCTCCATCCGCCTGCTGAAT
This sequence comes from uncultured Synergistaceae bacterium, assembly GCA_964450835.1. Lineage (GTDB taxonomy): Bacteria > Synergistota > Synergistia > Synergistales > Synergistaceae > Caccocola. The sequence continues at coordinate 45,070 of CAYVEQ010000002.1, read as the reverse complement.
TTCGCGATCTCTCTGATTGATGTGGCTTTCTTCGCCGTATTCCTCTATTACGCGTGGGACCTCTTCAACAAAGCCACCGCTCTGACCATCATTTTGAGGGTGCCGAAGCAGATTCCCTATGCCAGCATCTTAATCGGCAGCGCCCTGATACTGATCTACGCCCTGCGTGACGTGGCGGTAATGCTGACGCGCCTGATTAAAGGAGAACCGGACGAGACGAAACAGTAGAACACACTTCAGCGACGCGGGGGCAATCGGGCTGTTTCGCGGCGGGGCTTTTATGCGCGAGAGGAGTTAGCCGCCGCCGTTTTCTGTATGACGCGCGCGTCGAAGCTGCTTTTAGCCTGTCCGCATCGCTAAAACTCGGAAATGACCGGCCCGCCGAGGCGGGTCGGCACTGTTTTGCGCGCCCGTTGAAGTTTCGTGCCCGCATGGTAAAATGTACAAAAGCGGAGATAGAAAGGAATTGACGCTGGCCATGCTTCAATACGAAACAGAGCAGCTTGAAAATCAAATAAGCGTCGGCGACTACGTCAGGGATTATGTCGACGTGCCCCGTTTTCTGGAATGCTGCAAGGCCTGCCCGAACTACGGGAATAAATGGTCTTGTCCGCCCTATGATTTCAACCCGCTCGACCTGTGGGCGGAATATAAAACTCTCCGTCTCTTCGGCACAAAGATAACTCTTGGGGAAAAGTCGCGGCTGAAAAACTACGACGACCCCGAAACACGCGAAAGCCTCCGCGGGATGTTTGTCGCAGAAAAGAAAAAGCTGCTTGGCCGCGTCCTCGCCCTTGAAAAAAAAACGCCGGCTCAAGAGCTCTCTCCGCAGGGAGCTGCGACATCTGCCGCGAATGCGCGAAAAAATCGGGCGAGCCCTGCCGCCGCTCCGAGAAGATGCGCTACTCGATAGAGGCTCTCGGAGGCAACGTCGGCAAGACGGCGGAGAAACTGCTCGGCGTCGAGATAAAATGGGCGGCGGACGGGAAACTGCCGGGATATTTCATGCTGGTCTGCGGGATACTGACGAAATAGGCGCGGGGCTCTTCCGCCGGGAATCTGCTTTATACCCGAAAGGGGAGAGTGTACATGAAATTCTTCCTCGACACGGCAAATCTCGATGAAATCAAAGAAGCCTGCTCTTGGCGCGTCATCGCCGGAGTGACCGCAAATCCCGCTCCGATATCGAAAGAGGGCGCTGTTGGCTTTCATACCCGCGTGCACGAGATAACCGGAGCCGTACACGGCCCTGTTAGCGCCGATGCAGTATTGCTCGAGAAGAACAGACTCATCGAAGAGGCGAAGGTCATAGCGAAAATTCACCCACATGCGGCGGTGAAAATTCCTCTCTGTTCCGACGGCCTCGGCGCGGTTAAAGAGCTTTCAGCGCACGGCATAAAAACAAACGTCACGCTTGTTTTCCCGGCGGGTCAGGCAATCCTCGCGGCGGCTGCCGGAGTGGCTTGCGTCAGCCCGTTTGTCGGTCGCCTTACGACATCGGCGAGGACGGAATCAAGCTCGTCTATGATATCGTGGACATCTTTGAAACATATTCAATAGAAACGAAAATTTATCGTGGCGGGCCCGCGTCATCCGGCTCATCTCCTCGAATGCGCGAGGGCTGGCGCGGACTTCGCCGCGGTTCCTTTCAAAGTTTTGAAAATGCTTTTCAGCCGCCCGCTTACCGCGAAGGGCATAGAACAGTTCAGCGCAGACCGGGCGAAATATCTGGCTGGGAAGAGATAAAGACGGTTACGGCGGCTCCTGCCGGGGCCGCCTTTTTTGTGTCGCGGATTTACGGCAAAGGCAGACTTTCTGCGTCCTTGCGAAAATTTTTTCACTCGCACGCTACGGGCTTGCGAGCTGGAAAAATTTCCCGGCGGATATTAAAATAAGTCTGACGCGGGGTCCGCTCGCACAGACGCGTTTATCGCGGTATCCGGCGCGGACCATGCGCGCCGCGGCCCGCGCGGAGGGGCTGCCGCCGCTGAAGCGGCTTTTCGCGGCTTTCGCCGTTTGCTGTTCTTTTCCCGGTTTTTTCGCGTCATGAAGGCGCCTGCCGCGGATTGAAACGTCCGCGCGAAAAAGCGCCGCCCTTTGCCGGCGCCTCATGGAGGTTTTGTATGACATCGCTTAAAAAATTTTTCGCCGAATACTCGCGTTTTGCACCCGCGTTTTTCGACGGCGCGGGTTCGGCTTTGCTTTTGTATGCCGCTTCGCAGGGCCGCGCGGATTCCCGCGTCTGCCGCGCAGGCGGAGGCGGCACAGCGCCAGTTGCGATGAAACCGGCTCTTTCGCCGCATTTCGGCGTCGTGCTTCCCGACATGGAGGGCATGCGGTGATGGATAGAAAAGAAACGCGAGAGCTCCTCACGCGCCTTGCCTCCGGCGGGGTCACGGTAGACGAGGTGATGGAGCGGCTGAGGGAAGAACCATTCCGCGACCTGGGCTTCGCGAAGCTGGACTGCCACCGCGCGCTTCGGCAGGGAATAGCTGAGGTCATATACGGCGCTGGCAAAAGACCGGATCAGATAGCGGAGATAGCGAAGGCGCTGCTCGAGGGCGGGCAGAAAACGGTGCTGATAACGCGCATGAGCGAGGAGGCCTCGCGCGTCGCGGCTCTTTCCGTGCCGCTCCGTTATTACGAGACGGGGCGCGTCGGCATAGCGGGCGAGATGCCGGCTCCCGACGGGCGCGGCGTGATAGTTGTCGCGACAGGCGGCACAAGCGATATGCCGGTGGCGGAAGAGGCGGCGCTCACGGCCGAGGCTCTCGGCAACAGAGTCACGCGCATTTACGACGTCGGCGTCGCGGGGCTTCACAGGCTTCTTGCCCACACAGAGGAGATTATGGAAGCCTCCGTCATCGTGGCGATTGCCGGAATGGAAGGGGCGCTTGCCAGCGTCATAGGCGGCCTTGCTGACTGTCCCGTTATCGCCGTGCCGACGAGCGTCGGCTACGGCGCCTCGTTCGGAGGTCTTTCGGCTTTGCTTTCCATGCTTAACAGCTGCGCGAGCGGCGTATCGGTCGTCAACATAGATAACGGCTTCGGCGCGGGCTACCTCGCGAGCATGATAAATCATATAGGAGTGGAATGAAATGAGGATACTGTACATAGACTGCGGCATGGGAGCTGCGGGCGATATGCTGACGGCGGCGCTGCTCGAACTGGTGCCCGACGCCGGACAATCCCTGGCGAGGCTGAACGCGCTGGGTGTTCCCGGCGCGGAGTACAGAGCCGCGAGCGTCGTGAGACACGGCATAAAGGGCACGCGCGTGCAGGTTCTCGTAAATGGCGAAGAGGAAGGCGCCGCGCCTCACGACAGCTCCGGGCACCGTCACGGAAGCACGAGCATGACGGATATCCGGCGGATTTTCGAGGGTCTTAATATGCCGGAGGAGACGAAGGCTGAGGCTCTTTCGGTGTACAGGGTAATCGCGGAAGCTGAGAGCGAAGTCCACGGCCTGCCCGTCGCGGAGGTGCATTTCCATGAGGTCGGCGCGACAGACGCGGTGGCGGACGTCGCAGCGGTCGCCACGCTGATGCGCGAACTGTCGCCGGGGCTTGTCGCCGCCTCGCCGGTTCACGTGGGGAGCGGCAGCGTGAGATGCGCTCACGGAGTCCTGCCCGTTCCCGCTCCCGCCACGGAGATTATTCTTCGCGGCGTGCCGGTTTACGGCGGTGAGATAAAAGGCGAGCTATGCACGCCGACGGGCGCCGCGCTGCTGCGCCGTTACGCTTCGTCCTTCGGCCCGATGCCGCCTATGCGCCTTGAAAAAACTGGCTGCGGCATGGGCGCGAAAGATTTCGCGGAGCGCGCGAACTGTCTGCGCGTGATGATTGGCGAGGCACCGGACGCGGATTAAACGGCGGTATGAAACAAAAGGCGCCGCCGGCAGGAGGCGAAAAAAGTTAAAAGACCCGCGGGGGACGATTTTTATAAAACCGGCGAAAGTTATTAAGGCCGGAGTTTGCCGCTCCCGCAGCGTTCGCTTTATCCGGCGGACGCGTCGCGAAAGCAGGCGGCGAAACTGCGCCGCGGCATGCCGTTACGGGTTTCTAAAAACAGAGAAGCCCCGCGTCGGTCGCGGCTTTTTCTTTTGCCGCGCGCGCAACGGCGCGGGATGATGTAATATATAGCGGGACGCGAAATTCAGAAGGGGGTACGTCAAATGAAAAAATTCGGATTCGGTTTCATGCGCCTGCCTCTTAACGAAGGAGGCAACGTGAGCGACGTAGACCGCGAACAGGTAAAGAGAATGGTCGACCTCTTCCTCGCGCGCGGCTTTACATATTTCGACACGGCATATATGTACCACGACCACACGAGCGAGGATGTCCTGCGCGAGGCTCTCGTCGAGCGCCATCCGCGCGGCTCTTTCACGGTCGCCTCTAAACTTCCTCTCATGTTCCTCGAAAAAGAGGGAGACCAGGAGCGCATTTTCGACGAACAGCTGCGCAAATGCGGCGTGGATTGCTTTGACTATTATCTCCTGCACAACGTCAACGCGAACAGTTACGAGACCGCGCAAAAATTCGACAGCTTCGGCTTCGTCCTCAAAATGCGCGACGCGGGAAAAATCCGCCGCGTCGGCTTTTCCTTCCACGACAGAGCCGATATGCTGGACAGCGTGCTCACCTCGCACCCCGAGATGGAATTTGTGCAGCTTCAGATAAATTACCTCGACTGGGACAACGAAGGCATACAGTCGCGCAAGTGTCTCGAAACGGCGCGCCGCCACGGAAAGCCCGTGACTGTCATGGAGCCGGTCAAAGGCGGCTCTTTGGTCGAGATTCCCGACGAGGCGAAGAAAGTCCTGGCCGGATGCCGCCCGGATATGTCGCCCGCCTCGTGGGCGCTGCGCTTCGCGGCTGGGCTTGACGGCGTTGCGATGGTGCTTAGCGGAATGTCGAGCTTCGCGCAGCTTGACGAGAACACCGCGCTTATGAGCGATTTCGAGCCGCTCTCGGAACGCGAGAAAAAGACCCTTGACAAGGCGAAGAAGATAATCGCCGCCGCGCAGGACATTCCCTGCACGGCATGCCGCTACTGCGTCGAGGGCTGCCCGATGGGAATACCGATCCCCGATTACTTCGCCCTTTACAACGCGCACAAGCATACAAAGGCCGGCATCTTCGACGTGCAGACGATCTACTATGCCAACCTCGCGGAACGCCACGCCAAGGCGTCTGAGTGCGTAGCGTGCGGACAGTGCGAGCGCGCCTGCCCGCAGCACATCAAAATCATAAAGGGACTGAAAGAGGTGGCCGCCGCGCTTGAAGCGGCGGAATGACCGTCAACGCGCGCCCTCTTTACGGAAATTTAAGCAAAAAAGCCCCCGCTTCGGCGAGGGGCTTTTTCTGCTTTTGCCGCTAAGTTGTCCTTCACTCGAAAAGCCCGGGGCGGAATCCCGCGGCAAGACGCTCCGCAGCGTAGGCAGCGCGGCAGCCCGGGAGGACGCTTTCGAGCGTTATCGTCACGAACCTTTCGTTTTTCACGCAGTCAAGGCGCGACAGCGCGCTGTTTGCCTTAATCTCCGCGATTTTTTCTTCCGCGGAGGGCGAGTCGTAGTCGTGTATCACTATGACCTGCGGGTCGCGCGCGAGAACTTCCTCGAAGCTCACGGTTATCCACTCTTTACCGGTAAGGCCGGAGAAGATGTTTTTACCGCCCGCGCTTGCGATGAGAAGGCTTTCAAAATTGTTTCCGGAGCAGGTGAAGACGCCGCTTGAACCGCTGTCGTAGACGAGAACGCGGAGCGGCTCGCTTCCCTTAACCTTTTCCGCGACGGCGTCAAGGCGTTTTTTTTGATCTTTTACAAATTCTGCGGCCCGCGCTTCGACGTTGAAAATTTTCCCGAGGTCGGCTATCTCGGCGAAAATCTCCTCAAAATTCGAGGCGTGCTCCATGTAGACCTTCATTCCGTTTTCCTCAAGCTCTCTTATGTCGAGGCCGCTCCCTCCGAACTCCCAGTCTATGCCGTAGACGAAATCGGCGCCGCTTGTGAGCACGGCTTCGCGCGTCGCGCTCCCGCGGTTCAGCTCGGGCACCTTCGCGAAAGCTTCGGCGTATTCGGGCAGAGGGCCCCGGCTGTGGTTGCTAAGCGTGCTGCCGACGATTTTATCGCCGAGGCCGAGCGCGACCATGAGCTCCGTGCAGTTCGGCCCGAGGGTAAGAACGCGCTCCGGCACGGCGTCCACCGTGACCTTCCGCCCGTAGTTGCCGACTGTCACGGGCGCGAAATCTGCGCACGCCGCATGCGGGGACGCGGCAAGGACAAGAGCCGCGGCGGCGAGAAGAACAGTTTTTTTCATCTATATTCCTCCGTTTTGAGATTCATTCTTTTTTTTGAGCGTCCATTCCGGCAGATAGACGACGGCTGGCTTCCCCGTCGCGGGGTGCGGCGCGGCTTCGGCGGTCACGCCGTATACCTCGCGGATAAGGGCTGAGGTTATTATCTCCTCGGGCTTTCCTTCGCGGAAAATTTTTCCCTCTTTCATCACATATATCCTGTCGCAGCAGAGAGAGGCCATGTTCAGATCGTGTATCGCCGCGACGACGGTGAGGCTGAGCCGTTTGACGAAATTAAAAATATCGAGCTGGCAGGCGACATCCAGATGGTTGGTCGGCTCGTCGAGGATAAGCGAGTCCGTCTCCTGCGCGATCGCCCGCGCTATAAGCACGCGCTGTTTCTCGCCGCCGGAGAGGCAGGAATAGCGGCGGTGCGCGTCGCGCTCCATTCCGACGTGTTCGAGCGCGTGGGCTATGATTCTTTCGTCCCCGGCCGTGTCTCTGTCAAAAAGGCGCTTGTGCGGGCTGCGCCCCATCGCAACTATGTCGCGCACGCTGAAATCAAAGAGAAGTTCGTTCTCCTGCCCGACGACGGCCGCGCGCAAGGCCCTTTCGCGGCATGTCATTTCCGAGATGTCTTTCCCGTCGATGAGAACTGCCCCGCGTTTCGGCCTCACGGCGCGGCAAAGGCATTTGAGCAGAGTCGACTTGCCGCTGCCGTTAGGCCCTATCAGGCCGATAAACTCGCCGCGTCCGGCGCAGATGGATACATCCTCTATCGCGAGGCCGCGCCCGTAGGAATAGCAGAGTCCGCGCGCTTCGATGCGCTTCATTCGCCGCGCCTCCCGCGCCGTTTGAGCAGCCAGATAAAGGTCGGGCCGCCGGCTATCGCCGTGAGGACTCCGACAGGCAGTTCTTCCGGCGCGATGACGAGGCGCGCCGCGACGTCCGTCCACACCACTAAAATCCCGCCGAGCAGCGCAGCGGCTGGCAGGACTTTTTTGTGATCGGAGCCGACCAGAAGCCGCGTGAAATGCGGCACCATCAGCCCGACGAAGCCTATCGTCCCGCTCACCGCGATAGTCGTTCCCGCCATGAGCGAGGCCAGCAATATAAGCTGTTTGTGCGCCCGCCGCACATCGACACCTAGGGCGCCGGCGCTCTCTTCGCCGAGCAGAAGCAGGTTCAGCGTTCTGAAGTTCAGCATGAGAGCGCCCATACAGCAGAGAAGCACGGCGAAGGGCAGGGTAAGATAGCTCCAGCGCGCACCGGCGAGGCTCCCCGCCATCCAGAAGCTCGCGTTGTGCAGGCCCAGCGCGTTCGGCGCGGAAAGAGTGATTATCCGCGTGACGCCGTCCATTATCATCGATACCGCTACGCCCGAAAGCAGCAGCTGCGGGATATTTATCCGCCCGTTTACCCGCGACAGAGCGTAGACCGCCGCTATCGTCGCGGCGGCGCCGATAAAGGCGCTGAGCGAAAGCGAATACGTCCCGAGAAAAGAGAAAAGGCCGAACAGCATTCCGAGAGTCGCGGCCGCGGCGGCGCCCGACGAGACGCCCAGTATGAAGGGGTCCGCCAGCTGATTGCGCACAAGGGCCTGCATTGTCACCCCCGTAACGGCAAGCGACGCGCCGACAGTCATGCCGAGCAGCACGCGCGGCAGGCGCAGACTCAGGACTATCCTCTCGTCCGTCGCGCTCCACGCGGCCTGCCTGCCCGCGCCGGCCAGGCGCGAGAGTATGATGGCAAGAGTCTTGCCCGGCGCGACGAAAACGGGGCCGAGTCCCGAAGCGAGCGCGACGGACAAAAGAGCCGCCGCGGCAAGCGCTGCGAGAAAAAGCGGCACGCCACGCCCGTCTATCAAAAAACTTTTTTTATTCTCCATGCGCGCCGCCTTTCCCGGCTGTCACTCGCCGAAAAAAATCACGAAGCGCTCTTCGGCTGATGCCTGAGACCTTCGTGATCCTCTTTGTCCAGATAAAACTTTTGCGCCCCGTCTTTACCGGCGGAGTCTACCGCTCCCTCCCGCACCTTCATGGCCGGGGAAACGCGACGGGCGTATGTCTAAAGCATATCGCGCGGCGCGCCCTTTGTCAACATTAAGGACTCTGCCCGCCGTCCCGCTCTTCGCCTTCCTCCCCGTCCGCTTTCACCACCGAGACGCTCGCCTTTTCTATTCTGTGGTCGCTTATTTCCGTGACTCTGACGGACAGCCCTCCCGCCTCGATCTCAAACGTGGCGCCGTCGTCCGGCACGGAGCCGTAGTTCGCGAAGACAAATCCTCCGAACGTGTCGTACTCGCCCACAGGGAGAGCGACGCCGAGCTCCTCCGAGACATCCTCGAGCGGGGCGCTGCCCTTTATCTCCCATTTGTTTTCGTCGATCTTCTCAATCTCCGGCGTCTCCGCGCCGACGCTGTTCTCGTCGTCGAGGTCGCCGACAAGCTGCTCCAAAAGGTCGTTCATCGTTACGATGCCCGACACTCCGCCCTGTTCGTCAAGGACGATCGCGAAATGGTCGCGCGTCCGCTTCATGCGCTTGAAAAGCACGTCGGCGCGCACTCCCTCGGGGACGAAGCAGGGAGGCGCGACGGCGTTTTTCATCACGCTCTCGCGCGTCTTGTCGCGCAGACGGAAATATTCCTTCGCTTTGAGCACGCCGATTACGTTGTCGACGCTTTCGTCGCATATCGGATAGTTTGAGAAGCGCGTGTCGTTTATCGTTTTCCTCCAGACTTCGGCGCTGTCCTCCATCCAGAGCATCGCGACGTCGCGGCGGTGCGTGGCGAACTCGCCGACGGGCAGATCGTCGAACTCAAAGATGTTCTGAATCATCTCTTTGTCCTCTTCGTCAATTGTGCCGCTGCGGCTGCCCGCGTCCACCATCAGCCTGATGTCCTCCTCGCGCACCTCGCCGCTCTCCGCCGCGGGGTCTACGCCAAGGAGCCGCAGAACTGCGTTTGAAGAGACTGTGAGCAGCCAGACGATGGGCGCGCAGATTTTCGCGATGAAAGCAATCAGAGCGGACATCGCGAAGGCGAGCTCCTCGGCCTTTTTCATCGCGAGACGTTTCGGCACAAGCTCGCCGAAAATCAGCGTGACATAGGAAAGGACGAGAGTGATTGCGACGACGGATACGGTGCCGAGAGTTTTCGCTGGCAGCGGGACGCCAGCCGAAACGAAGAACGCCGCGAGGCGCCCCGCGAAATTGTCTGCGGCGAAGGCGCTCGCCAGAAAGCCCGAAAGAGTTATCGCGACCTGTATCGTGGCGAGGAAGGCGGCCGGGTCGCCGGTGAGCTTCTTGAGACGCCCCGCGCGCCTGTCGCCCTGTGAGGCAAGCTGTTCCAGCTTCGCGCCGTTGACGGAGATGACGGCTATCTCGGCGCAGGCGAATATCGCGTTTGAGATAATCAGCGCCGCCTGCAGAAGTATCTGCCACAATATGCTTTCTTCCAAAATCATTCCTCCCGGATAAGAACCGCCGCTTCCGCGCGCGGCTTCGTCAAAGAAAGAAAAAAGGACACGCCGGTACCACGCAGCTTTGATACCGGCCTGTCCTTAAAAAAGGCCTTTTATTTTCTTTGCAGGCTGTTCAGATGACCGGTTGCTGCCGGAGCAACTGTCCGTGTCGTCCATACCGCGTAATCTTCCCCTTTTTTGAAGCGCTCTCTTAATTCTAAAATAAAAGCCGGTTTTTGTATATACGGCCGGAATTCCGTTTTGCCGTCCGGCCGCGGGGAAGCCGCGTCATTTCCCCGGCCCGAAGAGAAATTCCGGCAAGCGTCCGCATTCGCGCGCGGCGCCCTTTTCATCGCATTCAAGCGTATAGAGGCCGCAGTTCGGTATCTTCCATTCGCCGTGCGCAACCGCGGAGTCGGCGAAACGGCGGAGCACGGCGCGCATAACGTCGCCGTGGGTCACGGCAGCCGCGCTTCGCGCGCCGCGCTCGCGGCAGATTTCAATCATTCTGACAAAACCTCTCTCGGCGCGGCGGCAAAAGGCGCCGAAGCTCTCACCCTTCCACGGCGGAGTCTTATCGGGATTGCCAATCCATGTCAGATAGTTCGGGTCGTCGTCAAGGCTTGTGTAGCGAGTGCCCGCAAGCCCGCCCATGTCGCATTCGGCAAGCTCCGCCAGCTCGCAGTCGGCGCCGCGCCCGTAGATTATCCTCATAGATTCCGTGCAGCGAAGCAGAGGCGAGGAAAAATATAAATCGCAGCGCGGGTACTCAAAGCGGCGGCATATCTCGCGAAGCTCGGCCTCGCCCTCCTGCGACAGCCCCGCGTCGCTCTGCCCGGTCCAGACTTTCATGGCGTTCGCGGTAGACCGGGCGTGGCGTATCAGGTATATGCGCATTCTCAAACCTCCGTGCCGCTTCCGCGTGAGCGCGAAAACAATAAAATCATAGCGCCCGCGCTTCTCTTTGTCTATCGCGGCGCGGCCTCCGACGCTAAAATATCCTAAGGAGGGGATTGCTTTGCTTAAGATAACCGTGCTTGTCGAAAACACCGCTCCGTTCGGGCGTTATTTCCTCGCGGAGCAGGGGCTGTCGCTCTGGATTGAATGCGGCGGCAAAAAAATTCTTTTTGACACGGGCTTTTCGGGTATTTTTCTCGGAAACGCGCGCCTTATGGGTATAGACGCGGCGACGCCGGATATTGTCGCGCTCTCGCACGGCCACAGCGACCACACGTGGGGGCTGGGCGCTCTGATACGGGAACGCGCCGCGCGCGGCACAGAGGGCGCGCCCGCGCTTGTCTGTCACCCGCAGGCTCTCGCGCGCAAGAGGATAGACGGGGAAGATGCGGGGATACTCGTCGCGCCGGAAATCCTTGGCTCCTTCTTCGCGCTCGCCCCGTCGCGCGGGCCTGTCGAAATCGCGGAGAGGCTTCTCTGGCTCGGAGAGATAGAGCCTCGCGTGACGCCGCGCGTCCCGCTGGGCGAGAGGCTTGATGGGAACGAGTGGACGCCCGACCTGTGCCTTGACGATTCGGCTCTCGCGTACAGCGGGGAAGAGGGGCTGGTAGTCATCACGGGCTGTTCGCATTCCGGGATTTGCAACATCGTCGAGCAGGCGCGGCGCGTGACCGGACGCGGCGATATAGCTGCGATAATAGGCGGCTTTCATCTGCGCGGCGGGGATGAAGAAATGACGGCTTCCGTGCTCTCATACCTGAAAGAGGCCGCGCCGCGCCGCGTACACGCCTGCCACTGCACCTGCCTTGCCGCGCGCGCTGCTCTTGCCTCCTGCTTCGCGCCGGACGAGACCTGCGTCGGGAGCGTTTTTGAATTTAATTGACGGAGCGCCGCATCGCCTCCTGCATATGACAGCCGCCCAGCTGGTAGTAGAGGCATCTCTTCCCGGCGCAGGGCCTGCACGGCTTTGCCTTCAGCACGCTTTCGTGTTCGGCGGAGCCGAGCGCCACGAACGAACACTGCGATTTTCTGGGACGAAGCAGAGAATGACCGCTCGCGCCGACGCCTATCGCCGCCTCTGTGCCTCCGATCGCGACGATCTTTTCCATGAGGTCCTGCCTCATGCTGCCGATGCCGGGGTAAAACTCGCCGTTGATGCAGAGGCCGCTCGCTCCGCCTGAATTTTCTTTTATCCAGCCGCAGAGCGCCCCGTGCATTTCGTAAAGGGCGATTGAGCCGGCCGCGTCGAGGATGAGGCCGGTCATCAGGCTCCCTCCCGCTGACATCATCTCGCCGCATTTTTTCTCAAGCGCCGTCCCTATCGTCCAGACGGACATCACAACGCGCTCCACGGAGTCGTTGACGCGGAGAAGCTCCGCGCCGAAGTTCTCCTCTGCGACTGCAAGGGGCATGGAAACGACGCGCGCCGCGGGATTAAAAAGTTTTTCAAAGCCTTCGCTCTCCCAGTAGGCTGCGAATTTCTCAAAGCTTTTTTTCTGTTTATCTCCCAGCGCGGCGTAGAAGTCTCTTATCGCCGACAGATCGACCGCGACGGGCGCGCTTTCCCTCTCGCCGGGCTTCTCCGGCTCCTCGTAGTCCGAATACAATATCTTTATCTTTTTCCTCATCGCCGGGCGCCGTCTAAAAGGTCAGAGCCTTTATGAAACGCTTCTGAAAATCGGGGAGAGTCGAAAGCTCGACGTAGCGCATCTTTCCCGCGACGGCTTTCGTTTTTTCGTAGAAGTCCGCGGAGGCGAGAGCCATGCTCGCGCCGAGGCCGGAGGAATTTTTGACCCCGCGGATCTTTTCGCGCGATATGTCCGGTATCAGCCCGACCGCGACGGCGCTCTCTATGTCCATGTTGTTGCCGAAAGCTCCCGCGAGGTAAACTCCGGAAATCCCGTCCTTTGTTATGCCGGCGCGTTCGAGCATAACCTCCGTGCCTGCCTTGACCGCGCCAGCCGCGAGCTGCACCTCGCGTATATCTTTCTGCGTCAGCCAGACGGGGTTCTCTTCGTCTGTCAGAAGCAGCCGCGCCATGCCGTTCTCGTTTCTGGAAAGGCGGCGCGCGAGGCTTTTCCCGTTTGCTTTCTCAGGCGAGGCGAAGCGCCCGGCTCTGTCTATAAGCCCCTCGCGAAGCGCGGCCGTTACGGCGGCGACAAGCCCCGAGCCGCAGATGCCGACCGGCCTCACTCCGCCTATCGTGCTGTATTTAAGCTCGCCGTTTTCCGCGCGAATTTTGTCGACGGCGCCCGCGCTCGCGCGCATCCCGTACTCTATGCGCGCTCCCTCGAAGGCGGGGCCGGCCGCCGTAGCGCAGCAGAAAAGGCCGTCGCGGCCTCCCGCCACGATTTCGTTGTTTGTCCCTATGTCGACGAGCAGATTCACGCCGCTGGCCTCTTCCAGGGAAAGAGCCGCGACCCCCGCCACAATATCCGCGCCGACGTAGCCCGCGACGTTCGGCAGCATTTTTATGACGCCGCCGGGCGCTATGTTTATGCCGGCATCGGCGGCGGGAAATGGCGGACAGAGCAGAAAATTCGGGGTGTAAGGGCTTCGCCCGATGCTCTCGGGCGAGACGCCGGCGAAAAGATGTTCCATCACGGTGTTGCCCGCCGCCGTGATTTCAGTGATCTCGCTTTTTTTGACGCCGCAGCGTTCCGCGAGAACCGCAATGCTTTTGTCCAGCTCCTCTGTCAGCGTTCTCCGCATTTTTGAAAGCGCCGCGCCGGAGGCGGAGGCGTAGGCGATTCTTGAAATCACGTCGTCTCCGAAAGCCGCCTGCGGGTTGAGGAATGAAATCCTGTCCAGTTCGCGCCGCGCCGTCATGTCGAAAAGATAGCAAACGACGGTCGTCGTGCCTATATCCACGGAAACCCCGAAGCCGTCCGCGTCAGGCGCCCACTCTTTGATAATTCCGGAAAAGTCCTCCAGTATGCTCTGTCCTTCCGATTCCGCGCGATCCACGACAGTTACAGCTCCGTCGCGGACTATCCGCGCGCAGCAGGAAAGCCTCATTCCGGCGGCGATGTCCGCGGCGCTCAGCGACTTTTTCTCCGTTTCGCCGAGCGGGGCGAGAGGAGTGTCCGCGCCTTCCATGACGCGGCATTTGCCACAGAGGCCCGCGCCGCCGCAGTGGCGCCCGATCCTCACATCAGCCGCGTCGGCGGCTGCGGCAAGCGGCGTGCCGCGCGCCACCCTCGCCCTGACGCCCTCTGGCAGGAAGGTTATCTCGCAGATTTCTTCTCCCATCAACTCCAACCTCTCGCAAAAGCCAGGACCTCGTCGCTTATCCTGCCCTCTCTGTAATCGTTTATCGCGTCGCGCAGTATTTCAAGGCCGCGCGTGACTTCGTCCTCCGTAATGATAAGCGGCGGCTGCACCCGAAGCACGTTGTCCCCCAGGAAGGTCAGGATAAGCCCGCGCTCCCAGCAGCGGTAGCAAATCTTGGCGCAGGCCGCGCGGTCGGGCTTTCCGCTCACGTCCACGATTTCCTGCGCGATCGAGAGGCCGAGGCCGCGCGTCGCTCCCAGCTGCGGGAGCGTCTCTTTCATCGCGGCAAGCGCTCTTTTTATATTTTCGCCCGTTATGACGCTTTTTTCAATCAGATGTTCATCTCCGATAATTTTTATCGTTTCGATGGCGGCGCGGCAGCAGACCGCGTTCGCCGCGAGCGTCAGACAGTGGCCGGGGTCGCGCAGAGAGTCGGCTATCTCCGACCGCATGACGATTGCGGAAAGAGGCATGCCGGAGGCGAGAGCCTTTGCGATTGTTACAATGTCCGGCACGACGCCGAAATGCTCGATGGCAAACCATTTCCCGGTGCGTCCCATGCCCTGCTGAACTTCGTCTGAAACAAGCAGAATGCCGTGCCTGCGGCAGAGGGCGGCGAGCGCGCGCACGTAACGCGCGGGAGGAACGACGAGCCCGATGTCGCCGCCTATCGGCTCGAAGAGCACCGCCGCGACCTCCTCGGGCGGAAGATAAAGCGAAAAGGCTCTCTCTATCTCGCGCAGACAGGAAAGAGAACAATCCTCGGGCTTTTCGCGGCAGGGGCAGTGCGCGCAGTCGGGGTAGCTGAAATGGTGAAACCCGGGGAGCATGGGCCCGACGCCCCGCCTCATGTTAAGCGATATGGCGGAGGCGGAAAGAGCGCCGTAAGTGGTGCCGTGATAGGCTGTGTTGAAAGATATTATCCCGGCGCGGCCCGTGTACTTGCGCGCGAACTTTATCGCGCCGTCGATCGCGTCGGAGCCTGAAAGGCCGTACGCGGTCTTTTTCGCGAAACCGCCCGGCGTCAGCGAAGCGAGCTTTTCCGCAAGCTCCACCGAAGACTCTTCGTACATATAGCTCGTAGTGTAGCAGAGCAGTTTCTCCGCCTGGGCGCGTACCGCGGCCACGACGCGCGGGTGGCAGACTCCCGTGTTGAGCGACGCTGCGGCTGCGGCGAAATCTATATATTCGTTGCCGTCGGCGTCGCGCAGGAGAGCGCCCGATCCCGACTCGACCACGAACGGGTAGTAGGGCGAGCGCGACGCGGGCGAGACCGCGGCCTCGTCGCGCGCGACTATATCAAGCGATTTTCTTACATCTCTCATTATGCTGCCTCCGTTTGCAGGATTTTTAACGGCTGAACGCAAAGCAAAAAGCGACGCGGCATCCGCTTGCGTTTCTAAAAAAAGGGACGAAGCGCCGTCGCGGCGGCTTCGTCCCGTAATGCGTCATGCTGGTCGGAGAGCGTTACGCTCCTTTTGTGAAAGAGAGAGCGGTCCGTTTTTCGACGCGGTCGTCCTTATCTTTGCCCCAGTAGTTGCCGATGCCGAGATAGGAGATTATTATCGCGAATATCGGGTTGATGATATTCAGGAAACAGTAGGGCGCGTACTCAAGCGTAGGCACGCCGAGCGCGTTTGACTGGAAGGAGCCGCATCCTGTCCACGGGATAAGAACCGCCGTGAGAGTTCCGCTGTCTTCCAGAGTGCGGGAGAGCATACGCGGCGACAGGTCGCTCTTCTCGACGGCTTCGCGGTACATACGCCCCGGAACGACGATCCCGAGATACTGGTCGCCGAGGAAGAAGTTGCCGAGGAAGCTGGAAACGACAACGAGCGTGATAAAGTCGCCGACGCGGCGGACTTTGTAAAGCATAGGGTTGAGAAGCACGCTGAGATAGCCGCAGCGCTCCATTATGCCGCCAAGGACGAGAGCGATGATAATCATCGAGAGCGACCACATCATGCTGTCAAGGCCGCCGCGGTTAAGGAGCTCGGCTACCATCCCGCCGACTTCGTGCGCCATTTCGGGCGCCACGCCCGTGATGCCGTATTCGCTCATAAGAGCGGGGATCTCCTCGACTGCCGCCTCTCCGAGTTTCGTCGCGACGGTGGACGTATAGCCGTAGTGGATAGCCGACATCGCGTCGCCGAGGCTCACGCCGCGGCACATAGCTATGGCGGAGGCGGAAAGCGTCCCCGCGATCATGCCGGGCAGAGCGGGGCATTTGAAGATTACAAGCCCCATGACGATGACCGGTGGCAGAGCGACAAGCAGCGCGTTGGGATGGAACTCGGCCTCGATTATCTGCTGGAAGGCGATGATGCGGCTTGTGTCGAAATTCTCTCCGCCGCCCGCGTACCGCATCCCGATGACTATTGCCAGCAGGCAGACGATAACGTAGGAAGGCCCCGTCGTCCAGATCATCGCGCGGATGTGGTCGAAGAGGTTGGAGCCCGAAACGGCAGGAGCCAGGTTCGTCGTGTCGGAGAGCGGCGACATCTTGTCCCCGAAGTAAGCGCCGGAAATTATAAAGCCGGCCGTAAGAGGAGCGGGAATGTCAAGACCGGCGGCTATGCCTATAAGAGCGACGCCGACCGTCGCGCCCACGCCCCAGGATGCTCCTATCGCGACAGAGACGACGGAGCAGATAAGCATGGAAGCTAACAGAAATATCCCGGGCGAAAGCAGATTAAAGCCGTAATAGATAAGCCCAGGAACAACTCCGGCCTGCACCCACGAGCCGACCAGCATGCCTATCGTTATGAGAATAAGACAGGCGCCGATCGCCGATGTGATGGCGTTTGAGGCTGAAACCTCCATATCCTCCCAGGACACGCCTACGACGAATTTGCCGATGAGAGCGGCGACCGTAGCCGCCATCGCGATAGGCACGTGAGCGTCAAGCTTCAATTTGAGAAGGCCGTATGAGATAATTGCGGCGATGATTACAAAAGTACCCAGCGCTACCGCGAAACTGGGCTGCTTTTCGGTTGATGCCATTGCTGTTCCTCCATTCAGTTATATTTTTTATAACTTTAATTTTTAAATTTTACCACTAAAAATTCCTTCAATCAATAGTTTTTTATAAAAAAACAGCATAATTATTATTTTGCAGGTTCGTCTATAGTCCGTTACAGGAGCGGAGGCCGAAGGGGAGGGCGCGCGGGTTTTCGCGGCGAAGTCTCAAATGCTTCGGCGCAACCCCGCGGCCGCACAAAAAAAGAGCCTCGGGGAATTTTCCGAAGGCCCTTGGACTTTCTGGAGCCGGCGAGGGGATTCGAACCTCCGACCTACTGATTACAAGTCAGTTGCTCTACCAACTGAGCTACACCGGCGCGGCTCGCGTAAGCGCCGCGAAATATTATATCTTATTTCAAATGCTTGTCAAACTCGCCCGCGCCTCTATCCGTTGGTCTGCTGCGCGACCAGGTTGTCCGCGCGGTAGATCTGGCGCAGCTTCGGCTTTTCTATCTTCCCTGTCGGGTTGCGCGGTATGTCGGCGAAGATTATGCGGCGCGGACGTTTGTAGCGCGGCAGCTCTTTGCAGAACTCTTCGATGTCCTGCTCCGTGCATTTCACGCCGGGCTTGAGCTCGATTATCGCCGCCGCTATCTCGCCCAGCCGCTTGTCCGGCAGACCGATGACAGCGGCGTCCTTTATCGCGTCGTTTTCGCGGAGGAAGTCCTCTATCTGCACAGGGTAGAGATTTTCTCCGCCGCTTATTATCACGTCTTTCTTGCGGTCTACAAGGAAGATGAAGCCGTCCTCGTCCTGGCGCGCCATGTCTCCCGTGAGCAGCCAGCCGTCGCGGAGCACCTCGTCTGTCGCGCGCGGGTCGTTGTAGTAGCATTTCATGACGCCGGGCCCTTTCACGGCAAGCTCGCCGACGCTGCCGTCGGTAACCGTGGCGCCAGCCGTGTCGACTATTTTGGCCTCCCATCCGTAGCCTGGGATTCCGATCGCTCCGACCTTATGGAGATTGCCGACGCCCAGGTGTACGCAGCCCGGGCCGATGGATTCCGACAGGCCGTAGTTCGTGTCGTACAAATGGCTCGGGAATACGCGTTTCCACCTGGTAATCAGGCTCGGCGGCACGGGCTGCGCGCCTATGTGCATGAGGCGCCACTGAGACAGCTCGTAATCGTTGAGGTTTATCCTGCCGTCGTCAATGGCGTCGAGAATATCCTGCACCCACGGCACGAGCAGCCAGACGATTGTGCATTTCTCGTTCGACACCGTTTCGATGACAGTCCTTGGATCCGTACCTTTCAGCAGTATGCCTTTGCTTCCGGAAATCAGGCTGCCGAACCAGTGCATTTTAGCTCCAGTATGGTAGAGCGGGGGAATGCAGAGGAAGATGTCGTCGTGGCACTGGCCGTGGTGGCTTTGCTCCACCTTCGCCGAGTGCATGAGGGCGCGGTGCGCGTGAAGAATGGCTTTCGGGAACCCCGTCGTGCCCGACGAGAAGTATATCGCCGCGTCGTCGTCGTCGGAGAGCAGTATGCGCGGCGAGAAGCTCGAAAGGTTCGCCGCCAGGTGAACGTAGTTCTCAGCGAAGCGCGGGCAGCCGTCTCCGATGAAAAACCGCAGTTTGACGCGCGGTATCTGGTCGCAGATGTTCTCGATTCTTCCGATGAATTCGGCGCCGAAGAAGATCGCGTCCACTTCCGCGAGGTCAAGGCAGTATTTTATCTCCTCCGCTGTGTAGCGGAAGTTCAGAGGGACGGCGATGGCGCCGGTTTTCAGTATTCCGAAATAGAGCGGCAGCCATTCGAGGCAGTTCATCATAAGTATGGCGACTTTGTCGCCCTTTTTGATGCCGCGCGAGAGCAACAGGTTCGCGCAGCGGTTCGCTTTCTCGTCAAAGACGCCCCATGTTATCTCGCGGCGGTAGCTTTCCGTGGGACTCGACTCTATCAGCTCGTATTCCTTCCATGTGACGCGGCGGATTTCTTTGACTTCCGGATTGATTTCGACAAGAGCGGTCTCGTGGCAGAACTCGTGCGCGTTGCGCTCAAGCAGGTCGGTAATGGGCATTTCTGATCTCCTCCTGAAAATTTCGCCGTTCTTCCAAGGAGCGGCGGCGACAGAAAAGCCCGCCCTCCCGTGTCAGAGGACGGGCACTAATCCCGTGGTACCACCTCAGTTCGGCGTTCCCTCGCGGAAAACGCCCTCGCAGGGTGCGGCGCGCAGCCGGCACCCTCTTCGCTTTTACGGGCGAACCCGTCGCCTCCTACTGAGACGCTTCGCGTCCGTTCAGCGCGCTGCTCCTGGAATGTATTTCGGTCCGTCTCTCCGCCGCCTTACACCGACCGGCGGCTCTCTGCGGGAGTGTCCGCGGGCTTACTTCTTTCCCTCATCGCATTTGGCCTAATAACGAATGTTATTTTTGCGCTTCGTCGCGTGAATGTCAATAGCGCGCGTGCGGCGCTACGCGCTGACACGGCAGAGCCCCGCGCGCTCGCGGGGCTCTGCCGTTTTCTTAGAGATTGTAGAGATCTTCCTGCGAGACGATTTTGATGTCGCGCTCTTTGAGAAGTTTTTCCGCCGCTTCTATGCTGCTGTCGGCCACGCGGAAGACCATGTAGGCGCCGTTGTCTTTGCGCGTCGTGAAGGCGTAGGTGTATTCTATATTGATCCCGTTCTCGCGCATCGCTTCGAGTATCCCGTAAAGCGCGCCCGGAGTGTCCGAGACCGAGGCCGCTATCACAGGCGTGACGGAAGAAATGTGGCCCTCGTCTTTGAGCGCCTTGTGAGTCTTGTCGGGGTCGTCCGCTATCAGGCGGACTATCCCGAAGTCCGAGGCTTCCGCGAGAGTGAGCGCCCTCATGTCTATCCCGTGTCTGCGGAGAAGTTCCACAAGTTCCGCTAGTCTGCCCGGTTTGTTCTCAAGAAAGACGGATACCTGTTTTACTGTCATCTCTCTGCCCCTTTCTGGCGTTGCCTGTCCGATTAGTAGAGCTTGCGGTTGTCGATGATGCGAACCGCCTTGCCTTCGCTGCGCTGTATGCTCTTGGGCGCCACGAGATGCACTTTCGCGTATATTCCGAGGAAGCCTTTGAGCGCACCGACAAGCTCCTGTTCGCGCGACGTTATCTCGCCGATGTTGTCGCTGAACATTTCGGGAATCATTTCGACGTTGATGTCAAGAGTGTCGGTGTTGTTGACGCGGTCGACGACGAGCTGGTAGTTAGGCGCGTATCCGTGGTTGAGGAGGACTGTCTCAATCTGCGACGGGAAGACGTTGACTCCCTTGATGATGAGCATATCGTCGCTGCGGCCCATCGGCTTGGACATGCGGACGTGAGTGCGGCCGCACGGGCACTGCGCGTGCGAAAGTATGCAGATGTCGCGCGTGCGGTAGCGCACCATCGGGAATGCCTCTTTGTTGAGAGAGGTGAAGACGAGCTCGCCCTTCTCGCCGTCGGGGAGAGTCTCGCCCGTCACGGGGTCTATCAGCTCCGGTATGAACTGGTCCTCGCAGATATGCATGCCGTGCTGGTCGGAGCACTCGTAGCTGACCCCGGGGCCTTCAAGCTCTGTGAGGCCGTAGATGTCGTATGCTTTGATGCGGAGGTTTTTTTCTATGTCGCGGCGCATTTCCTCGCTCCACGCCTCCGCGCCGAAGATGCCGGCCTTGAGTCTGATGGTGTCCTGAAGCCCTCTTTCGACGATCGTCTCTCCTATGTAGGCGGCGTATGACGGAGTGCAGCAGAGGATGGTGGAGCCTAAGTCCTGCATGAACTGTATCTGGCGGTCTGTCGAGCCGGAGGACATCGGGAGGGTGAGCGAGCCAAGCATATGTGAGCCGCCGTTGAGGCCGGGGCCGCCGGTGAAGAGGCCGTAGCCGTAGCAGACCTGCACAACGTCGTCGGGCGTTCCGCCCGCCGCGACTATCGCGCGTGCGCAGGTCATGTCCCAGATGTCGATGTCGTGCTGCGTGTAGAAGGCTATGACACGCCGCCCGGTCGTGCCGCTGGTCGACTGAATGCGGACGCAATCGCGGAGAGGCTTGCAGAGGAGGCCGTAAGGATATGCCTCGCGAAGGTCATCTTTGCTCATGAAGGGTAGCTTGGTGATGTCCTCAAGGCCTTTGATGTCCTCCGGCTTAACTCCGTGGTCGTCCATCTTTTTACGGTAGTAGGCTGAGTTTTCGTAGGCGTGTTTGACCGTGCGGACAAGACCGTCGGACTGCCACTTCCTGATCACCTCGCGCGGGGCGCATTCGATGTCCGGCTGGTAGTAATTTTCCTTTTGCATTTTTTCTCAGTTCCTTCCGTGGTTATATGAGAGTGCTGACGCCGCGCGCGGCGGCGCAAAAAAAGCTGGGCGGCAGGGAAAAGCAGGGCCTGCTTACGCGGCAAAGGCCGGCGGTATCTGTTCCGCCCGGACACGGGCGAGCGGAGCCGTTTCGCGGTAGAGCGGCGGAGCCGGCGTGCGCGAACGGCCGCAGCGGCACGACGAAACCGAACTTCCCGCGCGTTGCCGTCATTCCTCGCGTTCCTCCCCGATAAAAAATTCCGACTGAATGCAAGCTGATTGTAATTACAAAATCGGACGCTGTCAAGTTCGCGGACGCGCCTCCGCCTTTGCCGCGGCCCGTTTCGCCCGCTCCGGCGCGAAAGCCGCGACCGCCTCTTCCGTCGTGTCGAATCTGTACCGGGCTTCCGGCAGCAGATGCCCTATGGCGGCAAAGCGCCCGCGCCCGAACGACGCCTGCGCTTTCATGTCGCTCGCAGTGTCGCCGAAGAATACCGGAGAGGAGACGCCCATGCGGCCGCACAAAATTTCAAGCCCCGCGGGCGACGGCTTTTTTATGCCGAGGTCGGAGTGGATAACGAGGGTGTCGGGAAAATCCTCCCAGCCGAGGTTCTTTTTCGCGAGGGTCCATTCAAAGGCGTTGCGCCCGGAGTATATCGCGACCGGCAGGCCGAGCTCGTCCCAACGCCGCGAGAGCAGCGGCTTCTCGCGCTTATTCAGCCCGCGCCCGGCGTCTCCGTAGAGTTCCGCGCATAGGGCGCGCACAGGGCCGCGCGGGGGAAGTTCTCCGTATCTGGCTGAAAGCCATTCGCCGAGCGGCGCGCGCAAATCCCGCAGCTCCTCGGCGAGACGCTCCGGACTAGGCAGCGCGAGCGAAAGTTTTTTTTCGCCGCTCGCTTTCGCCATCGAAAGCAGCGTCCAGACGATGTCGTAATCGTCGTTAAAACTTCCGTGACGTTTCAGCACCCACGCGTGCCCCGGGCCGTAGCCGCGGGCGTCGCACGCGCCGCCACAGAATTTTTCCCAGCCCGTCTCTACCGCCAGCCTGATGACTTCGTGGAAAGATTCAGTCACGTCAAGCAGCACGCCGTCGACGTCGAAGATAAAAGCGTCGGCGACAAATCCGTCTGTCATATTTTCCCCTCCGTCGCTGTCTGCGAAAACCGCAGTCGGAAAATATTATACGGTGCGTTGTGAAAATCAACAAGCCGGCGGCTTGGCGAAGCAAAGCGACGGCTGGAAGGACGGGATACACGCTCCGGCCCCGCGCGTGTGAGCGGACCGCGCAGCGTTCATTGACGCTTCGGTGCACCGGCGCGGCCGACGCAGCGCGGCTCGCACCGGCGGACACGGGGGTTTTCCTCACGGCGCGCCTCGCGCGACAAAGCGCGAACCACCCGCAATACACAGACAAAAGAAACCGGCGGACAGGCTGCACTGCGCGCGACGGGACACGAACGCGCGGGAGCTTCAATATATTTCCATCTGACGCACGATACAACGGCTTTTCGGCACGCGGCGAAGCGCAAGAGCGCGTTAAAGAAAACAAAAATGCCGCGCCGTTTGCGCGGGACCCGCCCGGCAGCCGCATCACGTTCGCCGCGGGCGTTCCCTGCCGCGCCGCCCGCGCGCCGCCGGCTCTTTTTCAGGCCCGCTGCCTGCGTGATCTTTTATCGCCCGCGCCATCCTCGCGCTCTTTTTTATACGACATCGCGCCGCCTGCCCGCGGCTTTTTATCCGAGCGGACGCGCGTGCTTTTGAAATTTTTCACGCGCGGTCCGCCCGGTCTTTTTTTAGCGCGCCTGCGTCGTTTCCTTTGCTATAATTGACGCGAACAGTTCGCGAAAGGGCGGGATTTTTATGAAAAGAAGCGCGCTTTGTCTTTTTACCGCGGCCGCCGCGCTTCTTTTCGCCGCCGCGCCTTTCGCCGCGCGCGGATCCCTTGGCGCGAAGCCCGCTGTCTTTGAAAATTTCCGCCTCGGCACATACGTCCGCCTATCTCTGTACGGCGCGCGGAATGCCGAAGAAAAACTGAAGGCCGCCGACGACATTATCGTCTCTCTTGAAAATCTCTTTTCGATGAATATCCCCTCTTCCGACATCGCGCGCCTCAACGCGGCGGGCGGCGGGTGGGTCGCGGTGAGCCAAGAGACGACACGGCTTATCGCGCTCGCCGTGGAGATGGCCGATTTCACCGGCGGCGCGTTCAATCCCGCGCTCGGCGGCCTTTCATCTTTGTGGAAGATAGGCTCGCCGGACGCGCGCGTGCCCTCCGGCTCTGAAATCTCCGAAGCGCTGAAACATACGGATTACACAAAAATCGAACTGCGAAGCGAAAAGGGTGCGCACTTCGCGAAACTGCCGCGCGGCATGGCGCTTGACCTCGGCGCGATTGCGAAGGGCTATGTCGCGGATCGCCTGAAAGATTTCCTGTCGGACGCTGGCGCGCGCGGCGCGATAATCGACCTCGGCGGCAATCTCGATTTCATCGGCGAGCCGCCGCGCGGCGGGCCGTGGCGCGCGGGGCTTCAGCGCCCGGAGAGCCCCCGCGGGGAGTATTTCGGCACAATAGAGTCTAAGGGGCTTTCCGTCGTGACTTCGGGGCCTTACGAACGCTATTTTGAAAAGAACGGGATGCGTTATCACCATATACTCGACCCTGCGACCGGGCGTCCGGCGCAATCCGGCCTTTCGTCCGTCACTGTGGCCGACTCTCTCTCTTACCGCGCCGACGCGCTCTGCACGGCGCTTTTCGTCATGGGACGGCGCCGCGCGCCCGGGTTTCTTAAAAAGCACAGGGATATAATAGCCGTTCTCGTAACCGAGGAGGGCGAGGTGCTGGTCACTCCCCCTGCGCGGGATATTTTCCGCCTCACATCCGATGACATGGCGCTTGCCGCGCGAGGAGAGGGGGAATGAGGCGGCTCGACCGCGCGGCGGCGCTCGCCGCTGCCGCCGGAACGGCTCTCTGCGCTGCGGCGCTGTTTGCGCGCGGCTTTCAGACGGCCGAATACGCGGAAATAGCGGTGAACGGAAAAATCATCATGAAAATTCCGCTTGACACGGAGCCGCGCGACATTACGGTAAAGGCCGGCGGCGGCTTTAACGTCGTGCGCGTCGGAGAGGGACGCGCCGCCGTAGTGTCGGCGGACTGTCCCGACCTTGTCTGCGTGCGCACCGGCGAAATTTCGCGCCCCGGCGAAGGAGCCGTCTGCCTGCCGCACAGGCTCGTCCTTCGCGTGACCGGCGAGCCGAAAGGCGGACCGGATGCGGTGAGCGAGTGATGAATACGCGCCGCCTTGTCCTCACTTCTTTATTGACAGCATGCGCCCTCGCCGTGAATATGGCGGAGAGCGCCATTCCGATGCCCGCGCCGGGCATGAAGCTCGGAGCGGCGAACGTCTTTTCGCTCGCCGCGCTCGTCCTGATGGGCGCGCCCGAAGCCTTCGCCGTCACGCTCCTGCGCGTCGCTCTCGCATGGCTTGCCGCGGGGAATGTTTTCGCTGCGCTTTGCTCTCTTTCCGGCGGCATGGCCGCGGCCTCGGCGATGACGCTCGTCTACCGGAGGCGGAAAGATTCTCTCTCGCTGCCTTGGGTCAGCGTCGCGGGAGCGTGGGCATTCAACGCGGGACAGACTGCCGTCGCGGCAGCGCTTGTGGGAGACCGCCGCCTTTGGCTCTATGTCCTGCCGCTTTTCGCGGCGGGAAGCGCTGCAGGCTGGGCGGTCGGCTGGCTCGCCGACAAAATCTGCGCGCGCGTCAGGCAAATCACGCGGTAAACGTAAGGAGCGCGAAAAATGAAAAATCGCGATTGACAGTGAAATTTTGAGGAACTTCCCTCATGCGAAGATCGGGTGGCTGCGCACGGAAATATCCGGCGCGCGCGACACCCCGCGTCTGCGCGAACTGAAGGCGGAGCTTGCCGAAAGATTAAAGGAAATCGGCCTCTCGGCGGAGACCGTGACGTCGCACCCCGACGTGCGACGCTGGCGCGAGGTGTACTCGGCGATGGGAGTCAAGCCGAGCAAGTACCGCTCGTCGATAGAGGCTCTACTTCGCCGCGTATTCAAAGGCGACCTCTGGGAAGTGTCACCGGCTGTTGACTGCTATGACTGCGTCTCGGCACTCAATCTCCTCCCGATGGGAGCGCACGACATAGAAAAGCTGCGCGGGGCGCTCGTCCTCCGTTACGCGCGTGCGGGAGAAAAATTTTACCCTCTGGGCGCGGGCGACAGCACCGTGGAATGCAGCGAAGGGCAGATAGTCTACGCCGACCGCAAAAAAATATGCTGCTGGCTGTGGAATCACAGAGACGCGCGCGACGCGTGCGTCGACGGAAAGACAAAAGAGGCGCTATTTATCGTGGACTGCGCCTTTGAAACGGAGTGGCGCTCTGTCGAAGAAGGACTCGCCGCTCTTGCCTCGGAGCTTGACGCGATAGGATGCGCTGTGCGCAAAAGCTGCGTCGTAAGCGCCTCCTGCCCCGAAGCGGAAACGGAGTGACAGCGCGGCGCCGGCTAAGTGGCGGCCATGCCGCGACGGGCAACAAACATAAACCGC
Organism: uncultured Synergistaceae bacterium; assembly: GCA_964450835.1. Lineage (GTDB taxonomy): Bacteria > Synergistota > Synergistia > Synergistales > Synergistaceae > Caccocola. The sequence continues at coordinate 19,265 of CAYVEQ010000002.1, read as the reverse complement.
ACACACGCCTCGCTTTCGCAAAACCGCCAATCTCCGCCCTTTTTCCAGAAATTTCTCCGCGCGCGGGAACAGCGGGCGCCTCAAGGGCCTTCTATAATAAGAGCAAACGCTAAACTTTTAAGAAGCCGGTAAAAATAAAAAAAGCGGGGCATTCCCTGCGTGTCGGGACGCCCCGCCGCCTTATATCCTTTATCGTTTAAGCTGACGCACCACGTCTATTACCGTGCCGTCGCGCCACTCGATTACTCCGACTATTCTGTCGGCAACCGCGACGGGGTCTGTCGGGCCGGACATTTTTCCCGCCCTGGCCGCGAGTTCGTCCATCGGCACCAGCGGCAGCCCGCGAATGCCGCTTACCGCGTCCAGCAGGTCTTTCCGGCGCGGGTTTATTGTTATGCCGTACTCCGTCACTATCGCGTCTATCACTTCGCCCGGCGTCGTAACGCTGTGCACTCTCTCCGTGACGCAGGGTATGCGCCCGCGAAGAAGCGGCTGCGCGATTATCGTGAGTTTCGCGCCGGCCGCGGTGTCCTGATGTCCGCCGGTGCCGTGGAGCAGCGCGCCGTCGGCCTCGGTGTTGACGTTTGCGTTAAAGTCCGTGTCCACTTCCGTCGCGCCGAGTATCACGACGTCGAGCATATTGACCGCGGCCCCGCAGTTCCACGGGTTCGCGTACCAGTCCGCCGAGATTTCCATGTGCGCTGGGTTTTCAGCGATTGAGCGCACCGCCTCGAGGTCGAAGGACTGCACGTCCATGAGCTTGCCGACCAGTCCCTCTTTGAGCAGCTCGACAAAGTAGCCCGTTATGCCGCCAAGGCCGAAGCTCCCTTTGATTCCCCGCCGTATCATGGCCTCTTTCATGAAAGCCGTTACCGCGAGAGGTATGCCGCCCGCGCCTGTCTGGAAGGATATGCCCTCTTTGAAATATGGGCTGGCCTCGATGAGGCGCGCCGCATATTTCGCGATGAGAAGGCGCAGCGGGTCGCGCGTCACTTTCGTTGTGCCGGAGACGATGCCCGCCGGGTCGCCGATTGATGGGACCTCGGCCACGATGTCCACTTTCGTCTGCGGAATTGAGACTGGAGAGGCGGGATATGCCGTCAGGTTGTCCGTCACGGCTACTACGACGTCGGCGTAGTCGGCGTCCGTGTAGGCGTAGCCGAGAGAGCCGCAGGCGGATTTTCCCGCCGTGCCGCAGATGTTGCCGAAGCAGTCCGCCGACGGGGCCGCTATGAAAGCGACGTCGATCTTCACGTCGCCCGCCATGACCGCGCGGGGCCGTCCGCCGTGGCTTCTTAAGACGACCGGAACGTCCATGCCGCCCTCCGAAACGAGCCGGCCTATCGGGCCGTTGACGGAGCCCATGATTTTCGCGACGACTCCGCTTTTTATATGATCGATGACTTTTCTGTGGACGCCGAAGAGCGCCGTAGGAAAGAGCGTCAGTCCTTTGATGCCGAGATCCGCGCAGGCGTCGAGTACCATGTTCACGACGTAGTCGCCGTTTCTCAAATGGTGGTGGAAGGATACCGTCATTCCGCTTTTAAGCCCGCTTGCCTTTATCGCATCTTTGAGCGACGGCGCGACTTTGTTCACAAGCCCCGCTTCGGCGCGGCGCATCCTGGCTCCCGCCGCCGCGCCCTCGGGCTTTCTCGCGAAGGCACCTTCGAAGTGCCGTACTTTGCCGTAGCCCTCTATGTAGTCGGGTATATCGCGTTTTACAGCGTTAACTGTCATCGTCGGAACCTCCTACGCGAGCCCCGCGCGGACGAGGGTGTATTCGGCCCTCTTGACCACGGGAACGTCAACCATCTTGCCGTCGACGGAGACGGCGCCCTGCCCTCTGGCCGCTGCCTCTTTCGCCGCCTCGATTATCTTCCGCGCTTTGGCTATCTCGGCCTCGGTCGGATTGAAGACGTCGTGGATTATCGGAATTTGGTTCGGGTGTATCACGGACTTGCCGGCGAAGCCGAGCTGTTTTATAAATTCCGCCTCGCGGCGAAGGCCAGCGTCGTCCGTCACTCGCGCGAAGACCGTGTCAAGCGGATCCACTCCTGCGGCTCGCGCGGCGAAGACCAGCATTCTGCGCGCCCATTCAAGCTCCGTGCCGCTCTCCGAGCGTTCGGTGCGCAGGTCGGCTCTTAAGTCCTCGCCCCCTGGGATTATCGCCGCGACGCGCGGAGAAGCCGCCGCTATGTCGTAGGCGTTCCATATCCCCTTCGCCGTTTCAAGCAGGCAGAAGAGCTTCAGCTTTCCCTGCGGAAGGCCGTTCTTTTCTTCGAGCGACGACAGCTCCTCGTCGAGTATCCGCACCGTCTCGGGTCCGTCCACCTTCGGCGCGCGTATGCCGTCAAGCCGCTTCATCGGCACTACCGCCGCGAGGTCATCTTTCCAGTACTCCGTGTCGATGCCGTTGATTCTCACCGTCACCTCGCACTCTCCGAACTCTCCCTGTTCGAGAAATTTCGTGACGAGCACGCGTGCTGCGTCCTTTTCCGTTACGGCGACCGCGTCCTCAAGGTCGAGGATAAGGCCGTCCGCGCCGAAGAGCCAGCCGCGCGTCAGCATATTCGGGTTGTTGCCCGGAAGGTAGAGCATCGTGCGGCGCATTTATTTCACGCCTCCCAGCCGTTTGCAAGCGGCTTCGACCCGCGCGCCGAGCACGACGTCGAGAGCGCCGTTGTCCTGCACCGTCACATTCATGTCTTTGACGCCCAAAGAGGCGAGAGTTTCCTTTATCTTCTTTTCCATCGCGCTTTTGAACCGGGCCGCGCTCGCGCCGCTTATCGCTACAGCGATTCCGGCTCCCGGAGGCGCCTCTTCAAGCGTCACAAGGCAGTCCATAGATTCAAGCGTTCCCGCCTGCGCTGTCTTCATTCGCGATTCCCCCTTAACTCTGTAAAAGCGGCGCGCTTCGCCGCAAGGAGAAGGCGCCGCTCTTTTTCCGTCACGCCGCGCTCCGCGGCCCTTCGGGAATTAGTCGTCAAAGCCTATGAGCGACGCTTCGTCCCACGCGCACATCTTGTGGACTTTTTTCTTCGCCGCTTCGAGCACATCGCCGGTAAACGCCGGATTTATCTTGCGTGCGACCGCCGCAGCCATGTCGATTGTCGAAGCCGCGTTCTTCTCCCAGTCGGGATCTCCGCGGAAGTCGCGGAGCACGTCATAGGTGAGAGTGCCCGGCTTGCTTTCGACCAAGACTTCGCCGAGTGCCTTTTCTATCCTTTGCGCCGCTTCGTCAAGGCCGAGGTATTCGAGCATCATCTTGCAGGTGAGTATCATCGCGCTCGGGTTGACCCTGTACTTGTGCGCGTACTTCGGCACGGAGCCGCTCGAAGGCTCAAAGAGCGCAGTAGTCTTTCCGATGTTGCCGGAGGGGGCGAAACCGAGTCCGCCTGTGAGCTGCGAGGCTTCGTCCGAGAGTATGTCGCCGAATACGTTCGAGGCGATTATGACGCTGTAGTCCTGCGGGTTCTTGATGAGCCACATCGCCGTCGCGTCTGCGTTCTCCTCGACGCTCTTGATGCCGTACTGTTCGTATTCCTTCGCTATTTCGAGGAATATTCTTTTCATCATGCCGTCCGTCTGGCGGATGACGTTCGCCTTGTTGCAGCAGTGAACGGTCTTGCGTCCCGTTTCCTTCGCGTACTCGAAGGCGGCGCGGATTATGCGCGTGCAGCCCTCTTCGGAGAAGACGCGCCACGACACCGCTATGTTCCCCTTGCCTTCGCGGAAGCGATCCATGCCTTTATGAAGGTCGAACATCTCCTTCGGCAGCGGATAGAACTCGACGGCGGAATAGAGATCCTCCGTGTTCTCGCGGAACATCACTATGTCGATCTTCGGGTTCTTCGCGAGAGGCGTGCCGATGCCCGGCAGAGTTTTCGCGGGGCGGAGGTTGATGTAGAGGTCGAAGAGCTGGCGCATCTGGAGAATCGCGGACTTGAAGCCCTTGACCCCGGCCTTTGATGTGATTGCCGCCATTATGGTCGCGTCCGTCTCCTGCATCGTCTTTATCGTCTCGGGCGGAACGGTGTTGCAGCGCGGGTCGCCCTCGCCGAATTTTTTGTTCGACTTCTCCCACATGCACCAGCCGAGGTCGGCGCGGTGCCAGTTGATCGGAAGATCGAGAGCCTCGAGAGCGAGAAGCGCCCCCTCCATCATGTCGAAGCCGGAGTCGTCTCCCGCCATATAGGTCACGTCGTAGCGTTCTTTCTTCGCCTTGACTTTCATAATGTTCTCTGACATATCTGTTCCTCCTCTGTTTTTAATATTCGGGAAATGCGCGCCGTCATGCTTACGCCAGTCCCAGCTCTTTTTTCACGTGCGGGATAAGACCGCCGTCGTTGATGAGCCCCTGCACAAACTCGGGATAGGGCGGGAAGGGATATTCTTTTCCGCCCGCGATTATCACGCCGCGCGCGAAATCGACGTCCGCCTCGTCGCCCATCTTCAGCTCGTCGCACGCCTCGGGGCAGACGATAGTCGCGAGCCCTTCGTTCAGGCAGTTGCGGTAATGGATGCGCGCAAAGCTCTTCGCCACGATCGCCTTTATTCCGCGCTCTTTAAGGCAGGTCGCGGCCTGCTCGCGGCTTGAGCCGCAGCCCCAGTTCTTGCCTGCCACTATGAGGTCGCCCTCTTTCGCGTTTTTCGTGAACTCGGGGTCGAGGTCCTCGCAGGCGTGCAGCGCCATCTCAGCGCGCTCCTTTATCGTGTAGGTGTACTTGCCGGGGAATATTACGTCGGTGTTCACGTCGTCGCCGTATTTCCAAACCTTGCCCATATTAAAGCGCCTCCCTCGGGTCGGAAATCTCGCCCTTTATCGCCGACGCCGCGACGGTCATCGGACTGGCGAGGTAGATAAAGCTCTCTTTGTCTCCCATGCGCCCTTTGAAGTTTCTGTTGGCTGTGCTTATCGCCGTTTCGCCTGGGGCGAGTATTCCCTCGTGGTTGCCCATGCAGGGGCCGCACCCGGGGTTGCAGATGACGCAGCCCGCGTCAAGCAGAGTGTCGAGTATTCCCTCTTTCATCGCTTGACGGTAGACAATCCACGAAGCGGGAATGACGACCGTGCGCACGGCGACTTTATTGCCTTTTAAGATTCCGGCGGCGAGGCGCAGGTCCTCGATGCGGCCGTTCGTGCAGGAACCGAGGAAAGCCTCGTTTATCTTCGTACCCGCGACTTCTCCGACGGGCGCCCAGTTGTCGACCGTGTGCGGCTTAGCCACGCAGGGCTCGATGCCGCCGAGGTCATAGCTGACTTCCTTCGCGTAGATTGCGTCGTCGTCGGCCCAGATACATTCCCAGTTCGGATATTTCTCTTTGCCCTTTATCGCGTCGAGCACCTTTTGGTCGGGACGGCAGACGGCGTTCTTCGCGCCGAACTCGACACCCATATTGCAGATTGTCATGCGTTCGGCGACGCTCATATTCTCTATGCCCCCGCCGTGAAACTCCACGCTCATGTAGTCCGCGCCGTCGGCTCTGACGTCGCCGATGAGTTTGAGTATGAAGTCTTTCGTCGAGACGCCGGGCTTGAATGCGCCGGTGACTGTGACCTTCATGCTCTCCGGCACCTTGAACCAGATTTTCCCCGTCGCCCAGACCGCCGCCATCTCTGTGCGGCCGATACCGGTCGAGAAGGCGCCATAAGCGCCGTAGGTACATGTGTGGCTGTCGCTGCCGACCATCACGAGGCCCGGCAGAGCGTAGCCCTCCTCGCATATTTTCTGGTGGCAGACGCCGCCGCCGCTCGTTATGTCGTAAAGGTGCGGAATGTTCTGCTCCGATGCGAACTCGCGGACCTCCTTGTGGTTCACCGCGTGCGCGCTCGACGGCGCGGGAATGGCGTGGTCAAGGACAAAGCAGATGCGTTCCGGATACTTTACCTTCGCTACGCCGATTTTCTTAAAGGCGCGCGAAATAGGGCCGCCGTTGTCGTGGCTCATGCAGACGTCGGGCTCGACCGTGACGACTTCGTTTGCCCTGACCTCATAGCCGGCCGCGCGTCCCAAGACTTTTTCAGCGAATGTCTTTCCCATTTCCGGTTTCCTCCTTCATTTCGGCTCTTTTTCCGCCGCGATCTTGGCTTTCATATAATTCATGATGCCGCCCGCCTTCATTATGTCGTTCTCCAGATTACTCACCGCGTCGCCGTGGAAGCTTTCGCCGTTCGTCACGTCTTTTATCGCGCCTGTCGAAAGCTCCACCTCGAGCAGGTCACCGTCCTTTATCTTCCCGGCTTTGATCGCGTCGGATAGCCCTTTGACAAAGAGCACGGGGTAGCCGTTGTTGATCGCATTTCTGTAATAGATGCGGCTGCATGTCTCGGCGAGTACGCATGGAACCCCCGCGTACTCAAGACAGTAGACGGCGTGCTCGCGGCTTGAGCCGCAGCCGAAGTTCTTGCCCGCGACGACGAAATCGCCGGGCTTTACCTCCTTCGCGAAATTTTCTTTTCCGGGATAATATTCAAAAGCGTACTGCGGCATGTTCTTCGGATCCGTCTCCGCAAGATATTTATTGTGATAGATGAGATCGGTATCAACGTTGTCGGTAAATACCCACGCTCTGCCTTTGAGAATCTCGCCCATAACGCTCTCCTCCTCTATTTGAGTATCTCTCTCGGGTCGGCGATGCAGCCTTTGACTGCCGTCGCCATCGCCGTCATCGGGCTCATGAGGTATGTGTGGCTCCCCTTGCCGACCTTGCCGATGAAGTTGCGGTTCGTCGTCGAGCAGCCTACGTCGCCCGAAGGCATGGCCCCGTAATGCTCCGCGGTGCAGAGCGAACAGGTCGGGTTCGTAAAGACGATTCCCGCCTTCAGGAAGTCAGCCGCTATTCCCTCCTCGACGCAGCGCAGCTGCACCGACGTTGTAGCCGGCGTGACAATCGCGCGCACCGTCGGGCTGACCTTGCCGCCGCCCGCCATCAGCACCTCGTGAGCCGCCTTGATGTCCTCGTAGCGGCCGTTCGAGCATGAGCCGATATGCACCTGGTCGACGTGCGTGCCCAAAATCTCAGCCACGGGCTTCACGTTGTCCGGCGCGTCCGGGCAGGAGGCCATCGGCTCAAGGCTGTCGACGTTGTAGCGAAGCACGCGGCAGTACTCGGCATCCGGGTCGGCCTTCAGCTCACGCGCGAGGCGCGCGGCTTCGGGGCCCGCGCGTCCGACAAGCCAGTCAAGCACTTCGCCGCTCGGCATAATGAGCGGTACCTTGCCGCTCATCTCCGTGATCATCGAGCAGAGCGTCAGCCTTTCGGCGAGAGTGGCTCTGTCTATCGTCTCTCCGGCGAACTCGACGGCGAGGAAGTCCATGCCGCCCGCGCCCAAGTCGCCGATAATTTTCGTGAGAAGATCTCTCATGCAGACGCCTCTCCCGAATCTGCCCGTTACCTCGATTTTCATCGTCTCGGGAACGCGGAACCAGTTCACCCCAGCGATGTAAGAGGCCGCGATGTCCGAGTTGCCCACGCCCGTCGCGAAAGCGCCGACGGCTCCCAGCAGGTTCATGTGGCTGTCCGTGCCGAGCACGACGTCGCCGGGCTTTATCATTCCCGCCTCGAGCATGACGTGCTGGCCTATGCCGTGATTTATGTCAAAGAGCCGCTTGACTCCCTGACGTTTGCAGAATTCGCGGATAATCTTCTGATTCGCCGCGACCTTCTCCGAATGAGCCGGCGCCTGAAGGTCGAAGGTAAAGGCGAGCTTGTCGGGATTCCAGACCTTCGCCTCTTTGCCCATCTCTTTCTCAAACTGCAGGACGACGTTCGCTCCGCCGAAGTCGCGGCAGGTCGCCCAGTCTATCGCGCACCAGACGCGGTCGCCGACCTTTACCGGCTGTCCCGACGCCCGTTCCATTATTTTCATTATCGAAGTCTTGCCCATCGCGTACTCTCCTTTGAAGATTCTTCTGCGTTCCTACTTCATGCCGAGGAAAGACTTAACAGCCTCGAAGTTTATGAAGTCGGCTTTATTTATCACAACAGCCTCCGGGCTGCGCAGGGTGCCGTCGCCCTCGTGCGCGTGGTTCGCTATAATGTGCCCCACCTCGTCCGGCAAACCGTTGCGCAAAGCGATGACAGTGCCCGAGAAGGGGTGGCGCAGGTTCTTGCCGCAGCGTGACTTGACAGTCGCGCCCGAGGCCGTCTTCTCGTACTCGACGAGCTTGCCGACGTCGTGCAGCAGCGCTCCCGCCACGACGAGATCGTTGTCGAGCTTAAAGCGCGCGTCCTTATCCGCGTAAATCGCGTTGAATTCCTCCGTCGCGCGCTTCGCTATGCGGGTCACGCCACGCACGTGGTCGAGATAGCTGAACGGGCAGTCCGGGATCAGGAGCGTGAAGGGAATTTTTTTCATATCCTCCGGCTCCCAGCCTCCGCTTCTTAGGCCGTCCTCTATCGCGGCCGTTACCTTTTCGCGAAGAGTTTCGTCCCCTATCCATTCGATTTCGGGGAAAAGCGCTCTTATCTTCTCTTTCATGATCTCATCCTCCCGCGTTGTTTAGTTTATTTTGTCCTGTTATACGCCCGCCGCTATGCCTTTGTGCAGCGTGCGGTAAATCCTGTCGATATGACGCGACGCGGCCTCCCGCGCGCGTTCCGCGTCGTGGTCGAGCACCGCGTCGTACATAGCCCTGTGTTCGTTTAAGAAAGCATCCTTGTCGTCAAGCAGCCGGTAGATTCGCTCGTGCGTCGCGAAAATCAAATCGAAATTCATGCGCGTGATGTTGACGAATATAAAATTGCGCGTCGCCGCCGCAAGCGCCAGATGAAAGTCGAAATCCGACTGCGCTCTGTCCCGCGGCAGAACGAGCCGTCCCTCGGAGGCCGTGATGATACGCAGCAGCTGCGTAAGGTCGGAGGGCGTCGCGCGCATCGCGCTCTCTCCGGCTATGGCGGGGTCAAGTATGCGGCGCGCCTCCATCAGTTCGAGGATTGCCGAGTCCTCAAGCGGTATCCTGCCGCTCTCCGGCGACATCAGGCGCGGCTCTCGCACGAAGCGCCCTTTGCCTGCGATCGACTCGATGAGGCCGAGCAGCTCCATGACGCGGAAAGCCTCGCGCAGCGAGCTGCGGCTCACACAGAACATCTCCATCAGCCGGCGTTCGGAGGGCAACGGGTCGCCCGGCATGAGACGTCCGTCCGCTATCTCCTCTTTCAGCTTCTCAACTACTTTTTCGTAAATTCTGGTCGTCTTTGAAACCGGCGCTTCCATCATCGAGAACAAACCTCCTCAACTGGGTTGCCCAGTATACTGTATACTACTTTACAATCGCCTTTGCAAGCGAAAAATAAAATTTCTAAAGTATCTGAAAATTCCTCAAGCACCTCTGAAACAATACTTCCGACTATTTGTGAATATGGTGATTATTCTTGCTGTCACTTATTTTATCATCTTTTTGGAAAATCGCCGCGTTTTAGCGCGGACAAACGCTCGGCCCCGATGTTCATTTTTTCACATTTTGTCAGACCGGAACGAAATCACAAAAAGCGAGGGAATTTCGCGCCCTGCACTGGATTTAGAGCAGACGCCGGTGTAGTATGAAAACGCGGCGGGCGAGAAAAGCGCACGCGCGCGGCACGGAACGGGGAAGGAATGAGAGCGCGGTGGATTTTTCTGTACGTACCAAAAAGTTCGCGAAAGAACCTGTGTTCATAACGCAGGAGGATTTGCTCGCCATTCGCGGCGCGAGGCTGCTCGGCGTGAACCCTCCTGTGCGCGACTTCGCTTTCATGGACTTGTGGTCAAAGCCCCTGGGTCTGCTCTATCTGCTCGAAGCCCTGCGCCGGCACAACGACGTCGCGCTTCTTGACTGCGTATGGGAGGCGCGCGACGGGATAAAAAGTTTCGGGCGGCAGAAGACCGCAAAGATCGAAACAGAAAAGCCGGAGGTCTACGCGTCCGTGCGGCGCAGATATTTTCACTTCGGCCCGTCACGAGACGAAGCCGCATCGGCTCTTTCGCGCATCGGCAAACCCGACTGCGTGCTTCTCACGTCGGCGATGACCTACTGGTACCCGGGCGTCGCGTGGATAATCGGTCTCCTGCGCGAGCTTTTCCCCGAAACGCCTGTCGCGCTCGGCGGCGTTTACGCGTCGCTCTGCCCCGGGCACGCCTCGCGCCTCGGCACCGACTTCATCGTGCGCGGGCGCGCTGAGCCGCCGGCGGCGAGGCCCGCGATGGATCTTTACGGCGCGATAAATTACGGCGTTTCTATGACGTCGTTCGGCTGTCCTTTTTCCTGCGGCTACTGCGCCTCACGGCTCCTGTGGCCGCGCTACCGCAGACGGACGGTCGGCGAGGCGCTCGCGGAGATAGAGTTCCAGGCCTCGCTCGGCGCGCGCGACATAGCTTTTTACGACGACGCGCTCCTGCTCGGAAAGGAAAATTTTTTCTATCCTCTCTGCCGCGAGCTCTCATCGCGCTACGGAGGCGCGCTGCGCCTTCACGCACCGAACGGGCTGCACGTTCGGCAGATTGACGGCGAGTGCGCGCGGCTCATGCGCGAGAGCAATTTCAAAACGATACGGCTGTCGCTCGAAAGCGTCGACCCGGGGCTGACGCGCGACAGTTCCGGCAAAGTGGCTCGCGAAGAATACGCCGCGGCAGTGAAAAATCTTCAGGCTGCGGGCTACTCGCGCGGGGAGTGCGAGACGTATATCTTGGCGGGCCTCCCGGGGCAGAGCGCGGAGTCCGTCAAAGAGACGATAAACTTCGTCCTCGAGGCGGGAGGCACGCCGAAGCTGGCCGAGTTCTCGCCCATTCCCGGAACTCCGCTTTTTGAGACAGCGGCGGGACGCCTTCCCGCGCTGCGGGACGAGCCGCTGCTTCAGAACAATACCGTCTACTGTTCCTATTTCTCAAAGGAAATGACGCCCGAAGCTCTTCAGGAGCTGAAGGACATGACAAAGCGAAGAGCTTGACGCGCCTTTATTCTCCCCGTCGCCGCGATGACGCCGCGGCGGTTTCATCGCGCCCATATCCTCAGCCCCGCTTGACGCGGATAGAAAACCCTTGCCCGCCGAAACTCCGGCGGAGCCCGGCGCGCGTCACCCAAAAAAGCAAAAGCTCCTGCAAAGTCCGCCGCTTCGCCGAATCACCGGCGCGCCGCGGAAGCTGCCGAAACTCCGGCGGAGTCCGACGCTTTGTCAAACCGCCGCGCGTTCCCTGACAGACGAAAAAGCCCGGCTTTCGCCGGACTTTGCTTTTCGCGCT
>CAYVEQ010000002.1:0-7947 GCA_964450835.1 uncultured Synergistaceae bacterium | reverse complement strand
GCGTTCCCTGACAGACGAAAAAGCCCGGCTTTCGCCGGACTTTGCTTTTCGCGCTCTGCGCCTGCTACAGCATATCGGGGAGCTTGCTTCTGTATTCTTCCATCTCGCGCGCGTAAGAGGCAAGCTTTTCTTTCGCGCGTTCTATCTGCTCACGCACCCGGGCCGGCGAGGTCCCGCCGTAGGTGTCGCGGCGCTCCATAGACCGGCGCGGCGTAAGCAGCGGAAGCAGGCTTTCTTCGGCCTCGGGGATTATCGCCTGCCACTCCTCAAGCGTCAGCCCGTGCAGCGGCCGTCCCCGCTCTATGCACCAGCGCACCGCGCGGCCAACTTTTTCATGCGCGACGCGGAAGGGCACGCCGCGCAGGACGAGGTATTCCGCCACGTCCGTCGCCAGTATGAGGCCGTCGGCGAAGCCGCGCTCCGCCTGTTTTTCATCGACCTCGACATGGGCTATGAGAGGCGGCAGCACAGAGAAGACAAGCTTTAAGCACTCGAGCGTGCGGAAGAGGCCGCGCTTGTCCTCCTGAAGGTCGCGGTTGTAGGTAAGGGGAATGCCCTTCATCATCGTAAGCAGATCGACGAGAGCGCCCGTTATCTGTCCCGTTTTGCCGCGCAGGAGCTCCAGCACGTCGGGATTTTTTTTCTGCGGCATGATGCTTGAACCGGTGCAGAAGGCGTCAGGCAGTTTGAGCCAGCCGAACTCTGTCGTGAAATAGATTATGAGGTCCTCCGACAGGCGGCTCGCGTGGCCGCCGAATACAGCGGCGAAGTAGAGTATGTCGAGGAAGTGGTCGCGGTGGGCGACTGTGTCCATGCTGTTTTCTGTGAGGCGCGAGAAGCCCAGGTCGCGCATTGTAAACTCACGGTCGAGCGGCAGAGTCGAGCCGGCGAGCGCGCCGCAGCCGAGAGGCGACTCGTCCGTCGACTCGTAGGCGAAAAGCAGTCTGCGCGCGTCGCGCAGGAAGGCCTGGGCGTGAGCCATCCAGAAGTGGCCCATAGACACGGGCTGGGCCTGCTGCAGATGTGTGTAGCCGGGGACGACCGTTTCGGCCTGTTCGTCCGCTTTGCGGACAATGACTTTTATCAGCGTTTCAAGCCCCTCCCAGAGGCCGAGCAGCTCTTTGCGGAGATAGAGGCGGACTGTCGTGTTGACCTGGTCGTTGCGGCTTCGCCCCATGTGGAGGCGCGCGCCCGTCGCACCGCATTTTTCGGTCAGCCGCGCCTCTATGTTCATGTGCACGTCCTCAAGCTCTGTCCTGGGGGTGAATGCGCCGCTTTCTATCTCCTCCGCTATCTCGCGGAGGTTTTCCTCTATGACCCGCGCCTCCTCCTGCCGGAGCAGCCCCGCGTGCGCCAGCATCCTCGCGTGCGCTATGCTTCCGCGTATGTCGGCGCGCGCCATGCGCCAGTCAAGGTCAAGCGACTGCGTGAAAGCGAGCACCGCCGCGTCCGTGTCCTGTGAGAAACGTCCTTTCCACATTTTATTTTTCCCCTTTCCGATAGATCTCTCCTGAAAATTTTTCACTCGCCGTAATTTCGGCGTTCCGCCGCGCCGCTTCGCCGCCGTCAGTCAAAGGGAAGGGCGCTCCCGCCCTCACGCCTCGCCAGCTTTTTCGTGAGCCGGCCGATTCTGCGAAGCAGCGAAGCGCGGTCAGCCTCCCAGTCTTTGTCTTTGAACAGCCTCCGCCTCTCCAGCCACAACAGCGCCTCCCGCGCGTGGACAAGCGCGGTGTCGGGACGGCGGAAACGGTGCTCGGCGATCTTCGCCATGGCTTCGAGCGTCCTTACGGGGCGGCGTTCCGTTTCGAGCGACTCTTTATAGTAATCGTAGGCCGCGCGGTAATTTCCCGCCGCGCGCTCGCTCTCCGCGAGGCGCGTCAGTGCGTGGCAGCGGTCGCGCGGAAAAGCGAGCGCCGCCTCCCACGCGCGCTTCGCGCGCTCGCCGTCGCCCTTCGCGGCCCAAAGATCCCCGGCGCGCGCCATATCCGCTCCGGTGCCGCACTCGCAGCGGATCATCGCCGCGATGCGCCGTTCAAGCGCCGCGAGCGACACTATGTCGAGAGTGTTATGGTAAAAGACTCCGCACAGAGGCGAGGCGTCGCGGTTTCCGAGAAAGCGCGCGTACATCCGCGGGATTTCGCTCCCCGGCACATCCTCTCCGCTCCTGCGCAGGCCCAGGACATTTTTCTCAATCGAGGAAAGTGAGCAGGAATCGAGCCTGCCGCGGTAAAAATGGCGCGCGAGGCAGAGAAGGTCGATGTGAGGGGCGAGGCGCCACGAGGGCGCGCGCCGCGCGAGAGTGTAACGTGTGAGCAAAAGCGGAAGGTCGAAGGCTCTGCCGTTATATGTGACAAGGCCGCAGCCGCCCGGCAGCTCTGTCTCGATTGCGTCAAGCCACGCGCGCTCCCACGCCGGCCCCGCGAGGAAGAGCTGCACCACGCGCAGAGAGTCCCCGCCGCAAATGCCAAGGCCGATGAGAAAGGCATAAGTTCCCGTTCCGCCCGAGAGGCCCGTCGTCTCCGTGTCAAGGAAGACGGGAAGCCCGCTTCCTCCCCACGGCGCGAGGAGAGCGCCGCTTTCACGCGGCGAAAGGAGCGGGGCGCCGCCGTAAGGGGAGCCGTAGCGGAAACGCTTCTCCATGCGGTAGACCCCGCGCGCTATCCACTCGCCGGCGGGAAGCCCCGTGACGTCAAGCGCCTTCGGCAGCTCGAGCCCCTGCTCGGGCCGGCCGGCGCCCGCGTTTTCAAAAATACCTGGATCAAACCCGCGAGGACGAGCCAAGCTGCATCTCTTCCTTTCGCTTTATGTCGATAACGACAATCTCAGGCGGCGCGAACAGCCGCACCGGCGGCCCCACGAAACCCGCGCCGTTGCTCGTGTAAAGCATGCTGCCTTTGCGCAGTTTCTTCAAGCCGCGCGAATGTCCTCTGACGAAAAGCCTCGACGAAAAAAGCGGAAAAAGCTGCCCCCCGTGCGTGTGGCCGGAAAGCTGCAAATCGAAAAAACCCTCTGTCCCCGTCTCGACGATCGGACGGTGGCGCAGAAGGAGAATAAATTTTCCCCTGTTTCTGCTGTATGTGTTCACGATGAGAGTCTCGGAGCGCGTCAGCCCCCACTCCCCGCGCGCCAGGTGGTCGCGGTCGTCCGCCCCCTCCACGACAATTCCCCCGGCCTCCGCCGCTTCGCCGCGCAGGACGCGCATCCCGGCGCGGCGCATAAAGTCAAGCGATTCGTCCAGACCGTCGTAATAATCGTGATTTCCCGTAACGGCGAAAAATCCGTACCTCGGCTTCAGAGAGCGAAAGAGCTCCGCCTCACGCTCGCGCCCCGCCAGATTGCCGTCGGTTACGTCGCCGGTCGCGACCACGATGTCGGGCGCTGCGGCGCGAACCGTTTCGACAAGGCGCGAAAGGCGCGCGAAGCCCGAGAGAGGGTCAAGGTGCAGATCCGTTATCTGAACGACGCGAAGAGAGTCAACCCCCTGCGGCAGTTTGCCGGTCCGCAGGTCAAACGATGTCACGGACAGCTTAAGCGCCCCGCGCACGCCGAAGGCGACAAGGACGAAAGCGGCGGCAAACGACAGGCAAAGAAGCTCCGCGCCGCCCGCGCCTAAGCCCAGCAGGCCGTTTAACGCGCCGGCCGAAAAGAGCAGCAGGCACGACCATATCACAAAGACAAACCAGAGGCCGCCGCATCTGTCGGCAAAGAGCCGCGCCCTTCGCGAGCGCAGGAGCTTCGTGCGCCGCGCGGCAAAAGAAATCAAAGCGGCGGCGAGACAGAGAAAAACCCAAAGCGTTCCCGCCACGGGCCAAAGACGCGCCTCGTGAATCTTTATATAAACATAAAGACATACGGCGGAAAGCAGAGCGGCGCAAAGCCCCCAGAAAGCCCCGCGCTCCGAGAAGCGCCGCCCGTAGACTCTGTCGTCCATTTTTCAAATCTGCGCCGAGTAGAGACGGCCGAAGGATTCGAGCACCTTCTGCCACGCGGGGCGCGACTCCCAATCGTAAATATTGAGCTCGAGGCAGTCCTCCATATCGCGCTCGAACTGCGCCGCGAACTGCGACGCTATCCCCCTGTCGTAGATGAACAGCTGATTTTCAAAATTTATGTCAAGGCTCCGCACATCCATGTTGCATGTACCGACGGAGGCGCAGCCGCGGTCCGAGACGACGGACTTCGTGTGAATGAAGCCGTTCTGATAGAGGAATACGCGCACCCCAGCGCGAAGAAGCGGCTCGATGTTGCTCCTGCTGCCCCAGTAAACCAGAAAATGATCTTTCGACGCGGGAATCATCACGCGCACATCCACTCCCGAAAGCGACGAGGCAATCATCGCGTTCATAAGCTCGGGCCCGGGTACGAGATAGGGCGTCGTTATCCAGACTCTCTCTCTCGCGCGGGAAATCATGCCGTAATAGCCCTTCGCGATAGAGTGCCACACGCTGTCAACGCCGCTCGGCACGACCTGCACCGGAAGCTCGGGCAAGTCCTCGCGCTCCTGCCGCGCCGGCGCGTAATCCGCGGGAGCCGCGTCTGTCTTCTCGCCGGCGCCCACGCTCCAGTCGCTTAAGAAAATCTTATGCAGCTCCGCCACCGCCCCGCCCTCAATCCGCACAAACGTGTCGCGCCAGAAACCGAGCGGCCCCTTGCCCTCGTATTCCGAGCCGAGGTTGAGCCCTCCGGTGAAACCGACCTCGCCGTCAACGACCACAATCTTTCTGTGGTTCCTGAAATTCATCTGACGGCGAAAAATAGGCAGAGCGACAGGCATGAAGGAGCGGCAGTCGACGCCCGACGCCTCAAGCTCCTTCACGAAGCGGCGCTTCAGGCTCCAGCTGCCGACAGCGTCGTAAAGAAGCCGCACTTCGACGCCGCGAGACGCCGCCTCTTTCAGCAGAGCGCCGATGCGGCGGCCGAGCTCGTCGTCGTGCACGATAAAAAATTCCATGTGGATGTAACGTCTCGCTTCGGCGAGAGCGCGCTCGACAGCGGGAAACGTTTCCTCGCCGTTGATAAGCAGGCGGAGGCGGTTGCGCATGATAAGCTCCGCGCCGCTGCACGCGTGCAGCATATGCGCGATAAGGAACTGCTCCTCCGTCTCGCGCGGGAAAGGCGTGTCGTCAAAGCCGTACTTCTTCGGCGGCCGGAAATTCCGCCTGTTGCGCAGCCCGTGAAGGTCCGGCCCGATAATCAGATAAAGCACCACACCCAAAACCGGGACAAAGACAAGCGTGAGCATCCAGAGGATCGTCCTGTCGGGGTTCTGGCCCTCCATGAAGATGACGAAAGCGATGACAGCCGCGTAAATTATCGTGATGTGCCATGCGTAATCTTTTATCAGCCGGAGAAAATATTCAACGCACGCCGTGAAGTGGCCGGTGACGCCGAGACCTTCCTCGGTCAGCACGAAGAACCTGCCGCACAGCTCGACTACCGTCGGCAGAAGCCCGGCGAGAAACGCCACGAGTAACGCAAGAAGCACCCATCTTCCAACTTTGTGCATGATTCAGCCGCCTTCCAGTAAAGATAGCGCACGCGCGCTGTAAGAATTATATTCCAAAGAATACCGGCGCGGTAACGGCGGGCGGAGGTCCGCCGTCTTTTGCCGCGCGGTTCGGTCCTTGCGGTTAAATTATAATGTGATAGTATTTGTAATTATCGCAGATTACAGTCTCGCGGCAAAATTTCCGCCGGCTGCTTTTCTCCTGATGTCATAACGTAATCAAAAGAGGTGACTGCGTTGTCCGTTTTCCCGAAAATAACAGCGCTTTTGTGCGCCGCGCTGCTCCTCGTTCCCGCGCCCGCCGCGCATGCCGCGCGGTACGCGTCCGACAGCGCGGAGACGCGCGCGCATTTCAGAAGCTGGGGCACGCCTCACGACGACGGCGTGGTGCTCGTGCTTTGCGGAGGCGGGATGAAGGGGCTCGCCCACATCGGCGTGTTCGAGGTGCTGGAACGCGAGGGCATACCGATCGCCGCGGTCATCGGCACGAGCATGGGCGCGATTATGGGCGGCCTTTACTGCGCGGGTTACACTCCGGACGAGATGCGCGAGATTCTGACTAAGGCCGACATCATGGAGATTATGTCAGGACGCGCGGGAACCGAGGGCGGCAAGTCCGCTTTCAACAGACCCGCGTCGCCTAACGATTCTCTTTTTTCCGTCACGATGAACACAAAAAAAGAGACACAGGGGCGGCGGGGGATCCTCGACGCGAAGAATCTTTATTCTTTTCTCGGCACGCTGACGAAAAATATTACGGTAACGGACTTCGACCATCTCAAATATCCCTTCGCCGCCGTCGCGACGAATCTGCTCAACGGCGACACTGTTGTGCTGCGCAACGGCAACCTTGCCTCGGCTCTGCGCGCCTCGATGTCTATCCCGATAGTTTTCGACCCGTGGCCGCTCAACGATATGCTTCTCGTCGACGGCGGCCTGAAGGCGAATCTCCCCGTGCTCGAGGCGAAGAAAATTTTCCCGGGACACCCCGTCGTCGCAGTCACGCTCATGCCCGAGGATATAACGAAGCAGGATTCATATTTTCACTCGATGTTCGACGTGGCGAGTCAGTCGCTCGACATTCTTATGATAGACCAGATGCGCCAGAACACGGCGGCGGCGGACATAGTTATCGCGCCCGACGTCGCGGGCTTCAGCACCTTTGAATCCGGCGACTACGACAAAATCATCGAAGCCGGCACAAAGGCCGCGGAGAACGCTGCAAACGATCTGCACAGGCTCGTCGCCGAAAAGTGCTTCGTGTGGGATCACTCGCGCGGCAACAGGCCGCAGAATGAGCTGCCGATCGTCGCCGAGGTGCGCTTCGACGGCCTTCCGGCACACATGGCGGAGAGAGCCTACGCGAAATATTCCTCGTGGATAGACAAGCCGCTTGACATAAAGCTCGTCTCGGCGGCGGCGGAGGATATTTCCAAGTACGAAAGCGTGAAGTCTATCAACGGCTACACGGAACGGCTTTCGCGCGACACAGTGGCCGTGGTCTTCCGCGTGGAGCGCCTGCCGAAGTACGAAATCGGCTTTGACGGCTACGCGAGCAGCCTCAACAAGGACCGCTGGTTTTCGATATCTGGCACCGCGCGCGACACGTTCTCGGACGGCGACTCGGCGTCGCTCAACCTGCGGCTCGGCACGACGTGGGGCGGAATGTTGCGCTACTTCACTCCGGCAAGCCTGAACAACGAACAATGGGGACTGACTCTCGGGGCGCGGCGAGAGATATACGAGCCTTTCGGCTTCGACGAGGCGTCGCTTGAAAGATATGTGGCGAAGCTCGCGTGGTACAAGACTGTAAACGAGCGCATGCGGCTCGGCGTCGGGTACGCGGGCCAGCTCGTCACGTCGTATGCAGGCGACGACGAAAACGAGAACGGGCCTTACATCACCTTCTCGCTGAACAATCTCGACGACCCGATGCTGCCGACGCGCGGCTTCGAAGCCACAAGCGACATCTGGTTCCCCTTGGGGCACGACATAGTTTCCAGCACCCGCTTTCAGAGCTACATTCCTCTTATGGGCAACAACAGGGCGGTCTTCGGCGGCGGATTCAAGACGGGAGACGGCGACTCGCTCTCATACGCCGCCATGCTCGGCATACACAACGAGCTTTACAGCCTGGGCCGGCATCCGCTTATCGGCGACAGCGCCTACTGGCTGCATCTCGGAATAGAGCGCGCATTCATGCGCTCGTGGTGGGGCGGGCTGAATCTCGAACTCTTCGGCAATTACGGGCGCGTCATGGGAGGAATGCACGACGAGCAGAGCCGCTGGGAAGTGGGCGCGGCCTTCTCGATGCCGCTGAATAATTTCAACTCAAAGCTGATTTTTGTTTACGACGAAGATGACGGCTTCACCGTCGGCTATTCGGTCGGCCTTCCGCGCTTCTGGAACGGCCCGTTGCCGTAGCCGCGCGCGAAAGTGCT
>CAYVEQ010000001.1:89457-91196 GCA_964450835.1 uncultured Synergistaceae bacterium | reverse complement strand
CCGCGCCGCTGTAAAGCGGGAAACGGCGAAGCACCCAGCATGGCAGAGGCCAGGCCTTCTGCCATGTCGCTTTTGATCAGATAAATTTTTCTTGTAGATGTTTGCTTTGCCTGTTTACTAACTGACAATATTTTTTGTCCGCCGCACGGTACAGCCGCGTGCGTCGGCGGCGGTATAGAGCCGTACTGTGTCACACGGCACGCAGCTGACGCTGTTCCTTCGCGGCAAGGCCGGCTTTGATGGTGCGTCAGGCAGGGAAACATAGGTCGCATCACTGAATGCTGCACGGTCATTTTCTGATGCTTCGTTGCGCTCAGTAAGAACGGATCCTGCAATCGCTTGGCAGTATAAAATTTATTGCCTGGCTTCCCGTAATGCCGCGGATATGCTTTCAAGCCCTGATCTCAGTTCATGTTCAAGCGGCCAGGCGTATCCTATGCGCATATATCTGTCGTCAAAACCGAACCAATGTCCCGGGCCGAGATAAGTGCCGTATTTTTCGTTTAATATCCGGTAGAATTTCGGAATATCCACGCCGGCGCTTTCTTTGATGCGAGGGAAACAGGTGCAGGCTGCGCGAGGCTCTACCCATTCCACATATTCTTCGTTTTTGATCCACTCTTTGACGATGCCGAAATGTTTCGCTATATGAGCGTCGTTCTGAGGGATCCAGCTCTCTTTCTGTGAGAGGACAACATACCCGATATATTCATCAACGACGCTGCCGCCGATGCATATTTGTTCCTTGGCGCAGAGCAGGAGATCCATCATTTTTTTATCGCGGCAGACTATCCAGCCTATGCGTATGCCGGGAACTCCGTAAGTCTTTGAAAGAGAAGAGATTGAAATAACTTTAGTCGACAGGGACGCCGCCACGGGCAGGACCTCGTCCTTAAACATGTCTCTGTATGTTTCGTCCATTAGAAGCCGGACATTGTGCTTCTCTGCAATGGCGATAACTTCTTTTATTTCTTTGAGGCTCATCAGTGTGCCGGTCGGATTGTGCGGGTTGGTAAGCGAGATGTATTTTGTGTCCGGACGGACCATTGATTCCAGTTTTGCAATGTCAGCACGGAAGCCCTCTTCAAATGTCAGGTCAAGGTAGCTGATATCCGCCCCTATCGCTTCCGGCGTCGCGATGTTTGTCCCGTAATTGGGCCTGACGACTATCACATGGCTGCCCGGTTCAAGCAGCGATGACGCCACCATAAACAGCGCCGTTGCGGCGCCGCCGGTTATAATTACGCAATCGGGATCATCGATACCGGATTGCTTTGCAATGATGCCGCGAAGCCTGGCGTCGCCTAAATGGTCGCCATATGGCAGGAGCATGTCCTCAAGCACAATTCCCAGATCTTTTAAACTCCTATCCCTGACGGATGTTTCAGTAAGGTTGTTTTTGATTTTGCCGTAGCCGAACTGTTCCGGAGACTCTTTTTCAATGTCCATTCTTACATATTTCATCCGATGCCCCTCCAGTTAGATATAT
Source organism: uncultured Synergistaceae bacterium (assembly GCA_964450835.1). Classification (GTDB taxonomy): domain Bacteria; phylum Synergistota; class Synergistia; order Synergistales; family Synergistaceae; genus Caccocola. Next base: position 89,707 of record CAYVEQ010000001.1, on the reverse strand, counting down.
ACTATCGTATTCTATTGAATACAAAAATATTATAATTCCGGAGATACATAAAAGTACAATAGAACACTGTAAGAGGTAATGCCGTTGGATTGTTTCTTTGAGCAAGAGCGGACAGCGCCCGATGCCGCTTATTTACAGATTATGAAGATAATAATGCTGAAGAAGCTGCGCCCCGGACAGAGGCTCGCCGAACTTTCCCTTGTGCGGGGAATCGGGGTAAGCCGGATGCCCGTGCGCGAGGCGTTGAGAA
>CAYVEQ010000001.1:0-89357 GCA_964450835.1 uncultured Synergistaceae bacterium | reverse complement strand
TCCCTTGTGCGGGGAATCGGGGTAAGCCGGATGCCCGTGCGCGAGGCGTTGAGAAAACTCGCGCCGGAGGGGTGGCTTAGAATTGTTCCTGACAGCGGTACTTGGGTAGCGTCGCCGACAAAGAGGGAGATCGTCAATGCCTATGAGGTAAGGGAGAAGTTGGAGCGGTGGAGTATTGAAAAGGCCGTGCCGTACGTGACTCCGCTTGTGCTTGACCGGCCGGAGGAGGCGCTCGCGAAAGAACATGCCGTTTATGAGAACAAAATCAATCCGGAGAGATATACGGGCATTAACTGCGCTTTTCACCTTATCATCGCGGAAACCGGCGGCAACAGTGTGCTGACGCAGCATATCCGGACGGCGATAAAACGTACCGATATTTATATGGTTCTTTAAGGATTATCTCGATTTTGCAAACAGCCGCAGTCTGCGGGAACACGAGAAACCGGTGGGGTTTTTACATGATATTGAGCAGGCGTCCGCAATGATAGCAACGCATGTTCAGAATGGGTTTCATGATTTGAAGCTGCCGGATTATTAGTGCGTGCGGTAAGTGTGTCGGGCGTTTTTATACTGTAATTTGTGACGCTGATTGGAGCTGCGCGTGCGCGGACGGCCGGGTCTTGCCCTCGGCGGAGCGGCTGAAAAGCGGCGCATAAAAAATCTGCGATTGTAAGGCCGTTCGGCTTCTCGCAGTCAGCGGCGAAGTATGGAACAGGCGCCGCTTCGACGGGAATCTCACGAAAGAGCGCGCCGTTGCCGGAAGTGTAAGCGGATTTGGCCGCGCAAAGGCCTGACGTCAGTTAGACATGGCGGCGCGGGCGCGCGTCCGTGCCTGCAGGGGAAGTTGTATGCAAGTGTTAATTCAGAGAAAAAGCCGTACATGTTATGTACGGCTTTTTCTTTATCGCGGGCTGTCTTTTAATATGCTTCGCCCGGCGCGGCGGGAAGATTTTGCAGTTTTTCGCGGCTTTCGCGGACTTTTTGAGCTTCCTTTGCCGCGTAGGCTTCCAGCTTTTCGGTCAGTTCGCCGTCTGCCGCCGCGATTATGCGCGCCGCCATAAGGCAGGCGTTTTTAGCGCCGTTGAGTCCGACCGACGCTGCTGGGACTCCGGGAGGCATCTGCGCTATCGAGAGGAGAGCGTCGATGCCGTCAATGGCGCCGCCTTTTACCGGAACGCCTATCACGGGGAGGGTCGTCGACGCGGCCGCGACTCCGGGAAGCGCAGCCGAGAGTCCGGCTACAGCTATCAGGACCCGTATTCCGCGCGCGCGGGCTTTTTTCGCGTAGCCCTCTACATCCTGCGGCGTGCGGTGAGCTGACGCTATCGCCACTTCGTATTCTATGCCCAGTTCGTCAAGAACCGGCGTGCCTTTTTCCACTACGGGTATGTCCGAGGCCGAGCCCAGGATTATGCCGATTTTCGGAGACGCCATTTTATTTGCTCCTTTTCAGTGATTTGTCGCCGATGTCGTTTCTGTGATGTTCTTTTTCAAAATGTATGCCGGCGACTCTGGAGTAAGCGCGCTCGCGCGCTTCTTGCAGCGTGCCGCCGAGTCCCACTACTGTCAGCACGCGGCCGCCGTTTGTTACGAGGCGTCCTTTGCCGTCAGTTTTTGTGCCGGCGTGGTAGACGAATGTGTTCGGTACGATTACGTCGGTCCCGGTGATTTCGCAGCCTTTTTCAAAGGCGCCGGGGTAGCCGCCGGATGCCATCACTACGCCCAGAGCCGCGCGTACCGCGCCGGGCCATTCCAATTTGCCGAGCTCGCCTTTCGCACAGGCGAGAGCCGCTTCGCCGAAGTCGCCGCCGAAGGCCGGAAGAACGACCTGCGTTTCCGGGTCGCCGAGGCGCACGTTGTATTCGAGTACGGAGAGCGAGCCGTCGGGCTTTATCATTATTCCGGCGTAGATGACTCCGCGGTACGGTATGCCTTCCGCCTCGAGTCCTTTTATTGTAGGGTCAAGCACTTCGTCGGTGACCTTTTTCATGAAGGCTTCGCTGACCCACGGCACGGGGGAGTAGGCGCCCATTCCGCCGGTGTTGGGGCCTTTGTCTCCGTCGAGGGCGCGCTTGTGGTCCTGGCTTGAGGGGAGCATGCGCGCCGTTTTTCCGTCGGTGAGTGCGAGTACGGTCATTTCCGTGCCTTCCACATAGTCTTCTATCACTATTACACTGCCGGCCGCGCCGAGCTTCCGCTCTTCAAGCATCATGCGGCAGACGGAGAGAGCGTCTTCATAAGTTTCGGGCAGAAAAGCTCCTTTGCCGGCCGCAAGGCCGTCGGCTTTTACGACGAAGGGGGCGTTCCGTTTTTTAAGAGCGGCCTCACATTCGGCGATGGTTTCGCAGAGGTCAAAATCCGATGTCGGAATGCCGTGTTTTTTCATGAATGTTTTTGAGAAGGCTTTGCTTCCTTCGAGGCGCGCGCCGGAGGCGCCGGGGCCTGCCACCGGTATGCCGGCGCCGCGCAGGGCGTCGGCGGTTCCCGCGACCAGAGGAGCCTCGGGCCCTATGAATACAAGTTCTATGCCGAGCCATTTGCAGAGCTCTTTCATCGCTTCGGGGTCGCACGGGTCTCCGGCGTGGCAGAGGGCAAGTTTCGCGATTCCCGGGTTTCCCGGGCAGCAGTGAAGCTCGGTGGTTACGCTTGACCTTGAGAAAGCGTGAACTATGGCGTGTTCGCGTCCGCCGCCGCCAAGCACCATAACTTTCATCGTTATCCCTCCTCAGTGGCGGAATGTGCGGCTGCCGCCGACAAAGAGACTTACGCCGAGCTCTTCCGCCTTTTTGAATACTTCTTCGTCGCGTATCGAGCCGCCCGGTTCTATGACTGCCGCGACTCCGGCCTTCGCCGCGAGTTCAACAGAATCGGCGAAGGGGAAGAAGGCGTCGGAGGCCATCACGGAGCCTTTCGCCTTGTCTTTCGCCATTTTGATGGCGTATTCCGCGGCGTCCACGCGGTTTGTGAAGCCGCCTCCGATGCCGACGGCGGCGCCGTCTTTCACAAGGACTATCGCGTTGCTTTTTGTGATAGCGGCCGTTTTCCAGGCGAAGATGATGTCGTCCCAGAGTTCGGGGCGCGGCGTTCCGTGCCATTTGCCGCGGCTTTCGCAGGGAAGTTCGGGCAGTTTGTCTTCTTCCACAAGCCAGCCGGAGCGGTTTGCCAAAATCTGGAATTTCGGCGCGTAGCCGGGAATTATTTTGAGAACGCGGAGGTTGTGTTTCTTTTCCGCCAGGTACTCCGTCGCTCCTTCTTCGTAATCCGGGGCGGCGATGATTTCAAAGAACGTCTCCGATATGGCTTTTGCCGTTTCCATGTCTACCGCGCGGGTGAGGCCTATTATGCCTCCGAAAGCGGAGACGGGGTCGCAGGCGAGGGCTTTTCTGAACGCTTCAAGCGGTGTGCCGGCGTATGCTGTGCCGCAGGGGGTCGTATGCTTGACTATCGTGCAGGCGCACAGCTCCTGGAAGATTGAGCAGCCGCGTAGCAGCGTGTCGAGATCGAGCAGGTTGTTGAAGGAGAGTTCTTTGCCCGAAAGCTGTTCAAAGGGGCGCCGTTCAAGCGGCGGCATAAAGAGCGCCGCTTTCTGGTGCGGGTTCTCGCCGTAGCGGAGTTCCTGTTCCGCGCGGAGCGGGATTATCTTGGGGCCGGCGACTTCTTCTTCGGCTCCGAGCTCGCGGCTGAGTCCGCCGTATATCACAGCGTCGTATGACGATGTGGCGCGGAAGGCCTTGAGGGCGAGCTCCTGCCTGAATTCCAGCGTGAATTCCTCTTTTTTGTCAAGCTCTTCAAGAACGCGGGTGTAGTCTGCGATGTCCGTGACTACTGCGACGTGATAGTAGTTCTTCGCGGCGGCGCGAATGAGAGATACGCCGCCGATGTCAATTTTTTCTATAAGGGCGTCGAGGTCGGCGCCGCTTTTCGCCGTTTCCTCAAAAGGATAGAGCGTGCAAACGACGACGTCGATAAGCGGTATGTTGAATTTCGCGCGGTCTTCGTCGTCTTGCGCGAGGCCGCGTCTTGCCAGAATGCCGCCCATTACGGCCGGGTGCAGAGTTTTCACCCTGCCGCCCAAAATCGCTGGAACTCCCGTGATGTCAGCGACTTCTGTCACTTTTATGCCGCCCTCTTTGAGATATTTCGCGGTGCCGGAGCTCGATAATATTTCGTATCCGTGATTTGCGAGCCCGAGCGCCAGTTCGAGCGCGCCTGTCTTGTCCCATACCGATATAAGAGCTTTTCTGCTTTCCAAGCCTTTCATCCTCCTTTGCGTAGCTGAATGTTCTTTCGCGAAAAATTCCCTCAGCGTTTTTTTATAAAGCCTGTGTTCGACGGCGTGTATCTTCGCCTCCAGCGTCTCTATCGTGTCGTCCGGTTCCCGTTTTACCTTTTCCTGCGCGAGTATCGGGCCGTGATCCACCTCTTCGTCGACTATATGGATTGTGACGCCGGTTTCCGGCACTCCGGCCTCCCACGCGTCGCGTATTCCGTGCGCGCCGGGGAATAACGGCAGAAGGGCCGGGTGTATGTTGATTATGCGGCCGGAGAAGCGCCGGACGAAAGAAGGGGAGAGAACGCGCATGAAGCCGGCGAGCACTATCCACTCCGCGCCGCTTTCTTCAACCGCGCCGGCGATCGCGGCTTCTGCGTCCGCTCTGCCCAGTTCTTTGTAAGAAAAGACTTTTACCGGCACGCCGAGCGAGGCCGCCGCGGCGAGTCCTTTCGCATCGGCTTTGTCGCTTCCGACGAAGACCGGTATCGCGTCAAGCTCGCCTTCTTTTATGGCGCGGAGAATGGCGTGCATGTTTGTGCCGGTGCCGGAGATGAGTATCGCTATCCGCGGGGTCTGCTGCATTTTATTACCTCCCCGATGACTTTAGGGCGTTCGCCGAGAGGCGAAAGGGCGTCCTCGAGAGTTTTCAGATCTTTGTGGTCTGTGACGAATACAAAGCCTATGCCGAGGTTGAATACCCTGCGCATCTCTTCCTCGTCGATTCCCGCGCTCTGCACAAGGTCGAAAATTTCCGGCCTTTTCCACGAGCCGAAGTCGATGTTGATGTCGAGATGCTTCGGAATGACGCGTATGACGTTGCCGTACATGCCGCCTCCGGTTATGTGGGCCATGCCGCGCACGACGCCCGTTTTTGCGGCGGCGAGCGCCGCTTTCACGTAAAGGCGGGTGGGGCGCATGACGGCTTCCGCGACTGTCTCTCCCCAGCCTTTCGGGGTGGAGGCGAGGTCTATGTTCAGCCCGTCTTTGCCCAACGCACCGCGCACGAGGCTGTAACCGTTGCTGTGTATGCCGGAGCTTTCTATGCCGACTAAGATATTGCCTTCCTGTATCTCGCCGCCGTCGATGATTTTGTCCTCGTCGACGATGCCTGCGGCAAAGCCGGCGAGATCAAAGCCGTCCGTGTCGTAGACGCCCGGCATTTCCGCGGTTTCGCCTCCGAGCAGCGCGCAGAAACTCTCTTCGCAGGCGTCTATTATTCCCTCTACTATCGGCGCGAGGATTTTTTCGTTGAGTTTCCCGCATGCGGCGTAGTCGAGGAAGAAGAGCGGGCGCGCGCCGACTGTCACTAAATCGTTGACGTTCATCGCGACCAGGTCCTGTCCCAGCCCGCGGTACAGTCCCGTTGCCTTTGCCAGTTCCAGCTTTGTGCCGACGCCGTCGGTGCAGGCCGCGAGGCATTTGCCTCCGCCTATTCTGTAAAGGCCGGCGAAGCCTCCGACCCCGCCGACGCAGTTTTTGTCTCTGGGGTGTCTTTCTAAGAGGGACTTTATCGTTTCGACCCACGCGTCGCCGCCTGAGATGCTTACCCCCGATTTTTCGTAACTGAGTTTGCCCAACAGAGTTCCCCCTTTAATATTTCTCAAGATATCTGCCGCTGAAGCAGGCCGTGCAGAGCTTGTCCCCGGGAAGCCCTATCGCTGCGATAAGGTCTTCCTCCGCGAGATAGTCGAGAGAGTTCGCGCCGACTTTGCGGCAGAGTTCGTTCCTCGTCATGCGCACGGCGGCGAGAGTTTCTTCCTTGCGTGTATCGATGCCGTAACGACAGGGGTGAGTGACGGGCGGAGAGGCGATGCGCAGATGCACCTCGTCCGCGCCGCAGCCGCGTATCATCGTTACGATGCGTTCCGCCGTCGTGCCGCGCACGATGGAATCGTCCACTATCACGGCGCGTTTGTCTTTGAAAAGCCCGGCTATCGGGTTGAGCTTTATTTTCACGCCCAGCTCGCGTACTTTCTGCGTGGGCTGGATAAACGTGCGTCCGACGTAGCGGTTGCGGACCACCGCCATCTCGAAGGGAACCGAGGCGGCCCGGGCGTAGCCGACAGCCGCTATTGTCCCGCTGTCGGGCGTGCCGGCGACAAGGTCGGCGCCAGCGCAGGGAGCTTTGAGCGCGAGGCGGCGTCCCATCTCTTTGCGCGCCTCGTAGACGGATCTTCCGTCGATTATGCTGTCCGGGCGCGCCGTGTAGACGTACTCAAACGAGCAGTGCATACAGCGCTCGGGGCGGTCTGCGCGCACGCGCAGGCTCTTCATGCCGCCGGCGTTGATTATCACGATCTCGCCCGGCGCCACGTCGCGCAGTAGCCTGGCGCCCACTATGTCAAGCGCGCACGACTCGGAGGCGGCGTAATATGTGCCGTCGCGCTCGCCGATGACCAGAGGCTTGAAGCCGTAAGGGTCGCGGGCGGCGACAAGCGCGTCGCCGTGCATCACTGTTATCGCGTAGGAGCCTTCGAGCCTTTTTAGCGCGTCAACGATGGCGTCGACCGGTTCCATATGCGGTTTGTGGGCGACCATGTGGAGAATGGCCTCCGAGTTCGTGGCGGACTGGAATATCGCGCCGCGCGATTCCAGCTGCGACTTCAGCGAGTCAAGGTTGGTTATAAGGCCGTCGTGGGCGATCGCGATGGGGCCGCGCGCATAGTTGGCGCATACCGGCAGAACGTTGCAGAGACGGGCGCTTTCAAGCGGCACGGACCTGACGTGGCCTATCGCGCACCTGGCCGGTTCGAGCGAAAGTTTGTGCTGGTCTATCGCGTTGTGGAGAAGGCCGAATCCGCGGGCCGAGGCGGCGTGCCCTTCACGCGCCCATGCGATTCCGGCCGACTCCTGTCCCCGGTGCTGAAGCGCGTATAGGCCGAGATAGACCTCTTCGAGTACAGTTTGGTTCCTGACGCTGTACGCGCCGAAAATGCCGCTCATATCAGGTTACGCCGATATCCTTCTCCAGATTTCCTCGTAAGCGCCGAGCACGTCGCCCAGGTCCTTGCGGAAACGGTCCTTGTCCAGACGGTCTCCTGTCGACTTGTCCCAGAAACGGCAGGTGTCGGGTGAGATTTCGTCGGCGAGAATCAGATTGCCGTGTCTGTCCTTGCCGAATTCGAGCTTGAAGTCCACGAGAACGACGCCGAGTTTCGCGAAGTAGTCTTTGAGTATCCCGTTGACGCGGAGCGAGGTTTCTTTGATTTTGTCCAGCTCCTCCTTTGTGGCCCAGCCGAAAAGAAGAGCGTGGTCCTCGATGATGAAGGGGTCTCCGAGCGCGTCGTCCTTGTAGCACATCTCAAACAGCGGACGGGGAAGCTCCATGCCTTCCCTGACGCCGAGGCGTTTGCAGAGAGAGCCGGTAGTGATGTTGCGGACGATTACCTCAAGCGGGACGATGCTGACGCGCTTCACTATCTGGCACGTGTCGTCTATCCGCTCGACGAAATGGGATTCGACGCCCTTTTCCGCGAGAATGCCGAAGAGCTTCGACGAAATCTTGTTGTTGAGGATGCCCTTGCCGCCCATCGTGGCCTTTTTCAGCCCGTTGAAAGCCGTGAAACTGTCTTTGTATTCGACTATCACGTAGTCCGGATCCTCCGTCGTGTAGAGTTTCTTGGCCTTGCCCTCGTAGATAAAATCCTTCTTTGTGAGATTCATTTGCAATCCTCCGTAAATGTAAATTCCGGAAATTTTGTCTCCGGAGCTAAAAACCTAAAAAATCGTCTTTTTCTTCTTCCTCTAAATAATTCCCGTCGAAGCAGGCGGTGCACAGTTCTTCTTCCGGGAGGCCGATGGCGCGGCGCAAATCCTCGCAGCTTATATATTCGAGCGAGTCCGCGTCTATTTCGCGGCAGAGGTCGGGAATTTCAGTCTGAGCCGCGGCAAGCTCCGATGAAGTCGGGGTGTCGATCCCGTAATAGCACGGGAAACGCACAGGCGGGGAAGCTATGCGCATGTGCACTTTGCTCGCGCCGCTCTCCCTTATCATTGAAACAACACGCCCAGCGGTCGTGCCGCGGACCAGGCTGTCGTCCACGATGACCGCCTCTTTGCCTTCGAATATGCCGGGCTGGGGATTAAGCTTTATTTTCACGCCCGCTTCGCGCACGCGCTGCGTTGGCTGTATGAAGGTGCGTCCGACGTAGCGGTTTCGGATTACGCCTGTCTCAAAGCGGGCGCCGGCCTCTTCCGCGAGGCCCAGCGCGGCGAGCGTGCCGCTGTCCGGCATTCCCGCGACTATCGCGTTCTTCGGGCAGGCGCAGCGTCTTGCGAGCGTCGCGCCGAGTTCTTTGCGCGTTTTGTAAACGGACCGCCCGTCTATCACGCTGTCGGGGCGCGCGAAATAGACGTACTCGAAAGAGCACCTGTAACGGCGCGGTTTCTGAGCCATTTTGCGTGAAATCACGCCGCGTCCGTCTATCACAAGAATTTCGCCCGGCTCAACGTCACGCACCATCTCCGCGCCGATTATGTCGAAAGCGCAGGACTCCGAAGCGACAAAGTAATCGTCGCCGCGTCTGCCTATCGCAAGCGGCCTGAAGCCCCACGGATCGCGCGCCGCTATGAGGCAGTTCTCGATGAGAACCACGAGGCTGTAGGCGCCCTCTACTTTAGAGAGTGCCGCCTCAAGCGCCTCAAGGGGGACCGTGCCCGGCTGATGGGCAACAAGCTGGAGAATGGTCTCGGAATCGCAGGTTGTCTGGAAAATCGCGCCGCAGTTGGCAAGATAGGTGGAAAGGGCGCGCGCGTTTGTCAGATTCCCGTTGTGCGCGAGAGCTATCGGCCCCTGCGCGTAATTTGCCCCGAGAGGCTGGCAGTTTTCCGGGCGCGTGCCTCCCGCTGTGGCGTAGCGGACGTGTCCTATCGCGGCGACAGCCGGGATTTTGGCGAGATCGCTCTGCGAAAGGGCTTCATGGACGAGGCCGGGCCCTTTTTTGACCTGAATGGCCGCATCCTCGGTCCACGCCACTCCGGCCGAAAGCTGCCCTCTGTGCTGCAAAGCGCAGAGGCCCAGATAAACGTCTTCGAGAACGGGGCTGCCGCTTGCGCTGTAGGCCCCGAATACTCCGCACATTTTTAATTTTCTCCCGTGAAAGCCGACTTGAGCTCTTTGAGCGGCAAAGACAGAATGCCCCGCCATTCAAAACTCTCGCCGCCCGCTTCGCCTATTCTGACGCAGCCGAGGCTTTCCCATGCCTTCTCAAATTCCGCGGCTTTCCCCTGCCCGACAGAATAGACCGCGCGCGCGCCGCCCTCCGAGAAAAGCAGCGATTCGACGGAGGTTTCGGGCGCCAGGGTTATTTTCATGCCGGCATCCGATGCTATCGCCTCGCTGGCAAGAGCGGTGGCAAGGCCGCCTCCGGCGACGACGCGGCCCGATTTCGCCAGCTGCCCGCGGGCTGTGGAAAGAGCCGCGTCGCGGAACTTCTTCTCAGCCTCGCGGTCGGGTTCGACTGTCCTGCCCAGCGGTCTGCCGTCTCTGGCTTCCTGGTAGCGGCTCGCGCCGAGTGCTCCCTCGACCGCTCCGACCAGGTAGATGAAATCTCCCTCGGTTGTTTTCCCGGCGCGTATTGTCCTGTCGCGGTCCACGGCCAGGCCCGCCGTGACGACAAGAGGCGTCGGGTAGATTCTGTCGTTCGCGGTTTCGTTGTAAAGGCTGACGTTGCCCGATACCACCGGGCAGTCAAGCTCGCGGCAGGTGTCGGCCAGACCGCGCAGAGATTCTTTGAGCTCGTAGAATCTGTCGGGAAATTCGGGAGAGGCGAAATTCAGGCAGTTTGTCATGCCGAGGGCGTCGGCTCCCGTGAGCCATATGCCGCGCAGCGAAAGCGCCATGGTTTCCGCGGCGCCTCTGTACGGGTCTGTCCGGCACTTGTACGGCTCGGCCTCCATTGTGAGCACGCATGCGCGCCTTGTGCCGGGCACTTCGACAATCGCCGCAGGCTCGCCCGGGCCCGCTATCGTGTGGAGCTGCACCATCGAATCATACTGCTCCCATATCGCGTTCTTTCTGCGCCCGTTGGGGCAGGAAAGCATTGCGAGAAGGTCTTGCGCCGGTGAAGCGCTTTTGAGAGCCGGGACGTCGAGAGCCCGGCGTTCGGCCATATCCTTCGGTTCCTCGGAGGGCCAGTAAATTTCCGGCGCGTCGCCGAGGATGGACGTGGGAAGGTCCGCCTCGAGATTTCCGTTCCTGTAGACGCGGTAGCGCCCGCTGTCTGTCATGACGCCGACTACGGCGCAGTCAAGGCCGTAGTGTTTCGCCATTGCGAAGACAGGTTCGAGCTTTTCCGTATCGACGATGAGGAGCATACGCTCCTGCGACTCGGAGAGGAATATCTCCCACGGAAGCATATCGGCCTCGCGGAGAGGAATTTTTTCAACCTGTATGTCAATGCCGCAGCCGCTTTTGTGCGCTATCTCGCTTGACGACGAGAGAATGCCCGCCGCGCCCATGTCCTGCATAGAGGCGATGAGTTTCTTGTCAAGCAGATCCATGCAGCATTCGATGAGCAGTTTCTCCTCGAAGGGGTCGCCTATCTGTATCTGCGGCTTGCTGGCCCGCGCGTCTTCGTCAAGTTCGCGCGAGGCGAACGATGCGCCCGCTATGCCGTCGCGCCCCGTCTTTGAGCCGAGCAGCACAGCCATGTCTCCCGGCTTTGCCGTGCGGGAGCTTGCCATCTTGTCAAGACGCACAAAGCCCGCGCTGAAAGCGTTGACCAAGGGGTTGTCGTTGTAGCAGGGGGAGTAGAATGTTTTTCCGCCGACTATCGGGACGCCCACGGCGTTGCCGTAAGAACCGATTCCCTCCACGATGCCCTTAGCGAGATTTTGCGTCTTGCGGAGCGACGCGTCGCCGAAGAAGAGGCCGTCCATCGAAACGGAAGGGCGCGCCCCCATCGCTATGATGTCGCGTATAATGCCGCCCACGCCGGTTGCCGCGCCCTGGAAAGGCGCGACCGCGGAGGGGTGGTTGTGGCTCTCGACCTTGAAAGCGAAGCCCCATCCCTCGCCCATATTGACGACGCCTGCGTTCTCGCCCTGCCCCTGAAGGACATACTTTCCCCGTGACGGGAAAGTTCGCAGCAGCGGGCGGGTTGATTTATAGCTGCAATGCTCGGACCACATAACGCCGATAAGCTCGAGCTCAAGGTCGTTCGGCTCGCGCCCCAGCAGATCCTGTATTCTTTTATATTCGGACTCGGAAAGCCCTACCTCGCGGAAACCCATCAGCGAGCGCTCCTTTCTGCGAAACCGCGCGCGATTGAGAGCCAGAAGGCGACCCCGTCCGTGCCTCCGTTCAGATGCGCCGCAGTCGCGCGCTCGGGGTGCGGCATAAGGCCTAAAATGTTTCCTCTTCCGTTGCATATCCCCGCTATGCCGTTGAGCGAGCCGTTCGGCGCGTACTGCGCTCCGGCATCTTTTGACGCGGGGTCGGCGTAGCGGAAAACGACGCGGCCCGCCTTCTCCAGTTCATCGAGTTCAGCGGGCGGCAGAAAATACAATCCTTCGTGGTGGGCTATGGGGTACTGCACGACCTCTCCCTTTTTAAGCCCGTATGTAAAGAAGTTATCCGTCTGTTCCACGCGGATATAAGACTTGGCGCAGATAAATGTGGTAGTGGTGTTGGCGAGCAGCGCGCCGGGAAGGAGCTTCGCTTCAGTGAGCACCTGGAACCCGTTGCAGATGCCGAGCAGCAGTCTGCCGCTCTCGGCGTGACGCCTGACCGCCTGTATGATGGGCGAGCGCGAGGCCATGGCGCCGGAACGCAGATAATCTCCGTAGGAGAAGCCGCCCGGCAGTATCACAAGGTCGGGTTCAGAGACAAATTCAGTCTCCTCGTGCCAGACCATTTCTACGGGGGTCTTTAGCGTCTCGGAGACCGCGCGCTGCACGTCGCGGTCGCAGTTGCTCCCGGGAAAAACGACGACGGCGGTCTTCATCACTGTGCTTCCCGGACTGAAATTTTGTAAGTTTCTATTAAATCGTTGGCGAGAAGATCCCCGCACATATTATTCACGCATTCGGCCGCCTCTTCGCGGCTCTCGGCGTCTATGCGCATAGTGACGATGCGTCCGACGCGGACTTCCCGAAGCCCTTTGTAGCCCAGATGCGTCAATGTCTTTTCTACGGCTTTTCCCTGAGTGTCCAAGACTCCCTCACGCGGAGTAATTACGGCCTCTGCATGGAAAATCATATGATGACATCCTCCTTAAGATGCTTATTTGGAAATTGTTAAGTGGAATTGTCCACCAAGTTGTTCATAATATACTTTGATGACCCGTAAAAGTCAATATTTTAACATTCTGAAAATAGGGGCTCTGAGTTTGACGATCTTCAAAAAAAATATATAATACCAATGGGGGTAATATCATCTTCCCCCGCTTAAAATTTAAGGAGGTTGAAGCCACAATGAGAAAGCGTGCAGTGTTTGTTGCCATGGCTGTTCTGGGCGCGGTTCTGCTTGCGTCTTCAGCGTTCGCCGCTGAAGAGATTAAGATAGGAGCGCTCTTTCCGCTGACGGGACCCGCCGCCGTTTCCGGCCAGAACTGCGTCAACTCGGTCCTCGCGGCCGCAGATGTAATCAATGAGGCAAACCCTGAAATCAACGGGCCGCTCGCCGCGGGAGAAGGACTTCTTGGCGGGAAATACGTCATCAAAATAGTCCAGGCCGACCACCAGGGCAAGCCTGATGTCGCCAAGTCCGAGGCGGAACGTCTCTACAACCAGGAAAAAGTATTCGCGATAATCGGGTGCTACAACAGCTCGGCCACAAAGCCGGCAAGCGCCGTCGCGGAGCGCGCGAAGAAAATATTCCTCTGCGGCTGCTCAAGCTCCGCCGAGCTTACCGAGCGCGGCTACAAATACTTCTTCCGCCATGCGCCGACCGACGCAATCGAATCTGTCGAATTCGTAGATTACATAGAGTATCTCAACAAAGAGCAGAACGCCGGCATCAAGACGCTCGGACTCATCTATGAAAACACCGAGTTCGGAAAGCACGCCGCAGCGGAAGCTCAGAAGGCCGCAAAGAAAATCAACCTTGAAGTCGTAGCCGACATCCCGTTCAACAACGGCGCTACGAACCTCAACAGCGAAGTTCAGAAGCTCAAGGCCGCCAATCCCGACGCGGTATTCGGCGCCGCTCTCGGCGGAGACTACTCGCTGTGGGTCCGCACGATGAAACAGCTCAACTGGCTGCCTAAGATCGCCCTCAACTACTGCACCGGCTACCAGAACCCCGCCGTACAGAAAGAGCTCGGCGACGACGGCAACTTCTTCATGGGCGGCATGGGCTACTCGCCTGAACTGGCTGTGAAATTCATGCCCGAGGCTATAAAGATTCAGGACAAGTACTACACGCCGAGAAGCAACCAGCCTTTCGACAGCGACTCCATTCAGGAAGCCGTAATGCTCATGGTTCTGGCCCAGGCGATTGAGAAGGCCGGCGGCCCCGACACGGAAAAAGTTCTTGAAGTGCTGAAGACAGAAGAATTCCCGTCGATCATGTCGCTCAGCGGCTCCGTCAAATTCGGCGAGGACGGACAGAACGCGAAGGCGCTCTCAGTTATCACACAGATTGAAAGCCAGAAATACAACACAGTATATCCGCTTAAGTACAAAGACTCGGAAGCCACTCTGCCGATGACTCCGTGGGACAAGAGGTAACATCTGATCCTAAGCAAGTCAGGACATACCCTGGCGGGGCATTCTTCCCGATGCCCCGCCTTTTTTGAAAGGACGCAGCAGTAAGGAGGTCTTTGCATGAGCAGTTTCCTGCAGGTCCTTATAGATGGTGTTCTGAGCGGCCTTTTATACGCGCTCGTCGCCGCCGGACTCAGCATGATATGGGGAGTTATGGACGTCATCAACTTCGCGCACGGAGAATTCCTCATGGTGGCCATGTACGTCTGCTACTGGCTCGGATTCATCTTCGGGGCGGATCCTCTCTTTACGTGGATTGCCTCCGGGATATTCCTCTTCATCCTGGGTGCGCTCACATACAGACTTATAATAAAATACAGCCTCGGCAAGGCGGCAATGGCTCCGCTTCTTGCCACGTTCGGCCTTTCGATGCTTTTGAAAAATTTCTGCATGAACCGTTTCTCGCCGAACTTCCGTCTTCTCTCCGGAACTATTATGGACGGCAAAACATTTGCTGTCGGCGGGGCGATTGTCTCGGTTCCGCAGCTTGTAACAGGCATATTCGCGCTCGTGATACTCGCGGCGCTTTACTGGCTCATTAAGAAAACGCGCCTTGGCTGGGCGATACAGGCCACCGCGATGGACAAGGAAGCGGCGGAGCTTATGGGCATAGATACCGAAAAAATATTTCTGCTTGTCTTCGGTATAGGCGGTCTCTGCGTCGGCGTGGCCGGCGGCCTGATGACCACCTACCTCGCGGTGCATCCAGAAGTCGGCGGGCTCTTCAGCCTGATTGCGTTCGTCGTCGTCGCTCTCGGGGGATTCGGAAGCATACCCGGAGCTTTTGCCGCAGCTCTGCTTATAGGCCTTGTCGAATCGTTCTCCGGATTTTATATCGCGGCCGTCGTCAAATATGTGGCGGTCTTCGCCATATATCTGATAGTCATTCTTATCAGGCCTAAGGGGCTCTTCGGGTGGTGATGTCATGAACCTCTCAAAAAAAGACAAACTCTGGTATGCGTTTATAATAGCCGCGGCGGCGCTTCCCTGTATTCCCGGCGTAATAGGCGGTTCTTTCTTTGGCCACGTCGCCACGATGGTGCTGCTTTACGCCTCTATGGCCCAGTCTTGGAACATCATAAGCGGTTACGGCGGGCAGGTTTCTTTCGGCCATTCGGTCTTTTTCGGAATCGGAGCATACGGGGCCGCGCTTTCCGTCGTTACTTTCGGGTCGCTGCCGTGGTTCGGCGCGCCGCTTGGAATGCTGGCTGCGGCCGTGATTTCCGTAATAATCAGCTATCCCTGCTTCAAACTCAAAGGACACTACTTCGCCATTGCGACATTCGCGATTGTTGAGATTTTCAACAGACTTTTCATGATATGGGATGCGGTAGGCGGGGCGCTCGGCCTCGACTATCCGATACTTGACGACGGCTGGGTGAACTTCTCGTGGTCGTCGACGAAAACAGGATATTACATCGGGGCGCTCGCGATATTCCTGCTCGTGTTCGGCATAGTGCGATACATCGAAAGAAACCGCATGGGCTACTATCTGCTCGCGGTCCGCGAGGGACAGGAGACCGCGGAATCTCTGGGCGTCAACAGCACTGTGGTCAAGCTCGGCGCGATGGCGCTCTCAGCCTCGCTGGCCGCGCTGTGCGGAGCCTTGTTCGCGCAGTACAACTACCGGGTCGACCCGCCGATGGTAATGTCCCTTGATATGTCGATGAAATTTGTCCTCATTACGATACTCGGAGGACTCGGGACATTCTGGGGGCCTTTCCTCGGAGCTCTCGTGCTGGTACCGCTTCAGGAATATACCCGCGCCTATCTGTCATACCTGGGCCCCGGCGTAGACCTGATAATCTTCGGGCTCATCATCATCGTCGTGATGGTAAAAGAGCCGCGCGGCATCATGGGACTGCTGGGCTATATCAGAAGAAAAGCCGGAAAGTCGCCGGAAGAGGCTGAAACGGGAGGGACTCGCTGATGGCTCTGCTTGAAGTCAGAAATCTGACGATGAAATTCGGATCGCTGCTCGCTAACAGCGACGTTTCGTTCGACGTTGAAAATGGAGAAATCGTCGGTCTCATCGGGCCGAACGGAGCGGGAAAGACAACTCTGTTCAACTGCGTCGCGGGTCTCTACAAACCGTCCGGCGGCAAGATTTTCTTCAAAGGCGCCGACGTGACAGACGTCCCGTCATATAAGATGGCGCGGCTCGGCGTTGCCCGCACTTTCCAGGTCGTGCGCCCGCTGAAAGAAATGTCAGTATTTGAAAATATTCTCGTCGGCGCCTATATGCGCACCAGCGACACAGCAAAAGCCAGGAAAGTCGCCGAGCGCTGCATGGAGCGCTGCTTCCTCAGTGAGCACAGGGATAAGCTGGCCGGAGGACTCACAATCGGGAACAAAAAGCGCCTTGAAGTCGCGCGCGCGCTTGCCACTGAGCCGGAACTTCTGCTCCTTGACGAAGCCGTGGCCGGACTTACCTCGACGGAAATCAGAGAAATGGTAAACGTCATCGTCCGCCTGAAAGAAGAAGGGCTCACAATCCTGATGGTGGAACACATTATGGAGGCGATAATGCCCATCGCCGACAAAATCGTAGTGTTGGCCAGCGGACATAAAATAGCGGAAGGCAGGCCCGCCGACATAGTTCACGACCCTGTCGTCATAACCGCCTACTTCGGCGAAAAATTCAGCAAAAGACTGCACGGGGAGGGGAAATAAGCGATGGCAAAAATGCTTGAGGTCAGTAACATATTCTGCTCGTACGACCACGTTCCCGTGCTTCACGGAATTTCTCTCGAAGTCAACGAAGGCGAGATTGTCGCGATACTCGGAGCGAACGGCGCGGGGAAATCGACTACGATGAGGACGATAGCCGGACTCATGCACATGGAATCGGGCAGCATCAGCTTCTGCGGCAAGGACATTTCAAGAAAACCGGCTTTTGACATAATCAAACACGGCATAAGCTATGTTCCGGAGGGCCGCAGGCTTTTCGCCAAACTGACTGTGCGCGAGAATCTGGAACTCGGCGCGTTCAGCGTCACGGATAAGAGCGTGGTGGCGCAGAGGATTGAAGAAATGTATGAGCTCTTCCCGATACTTAAAACGCGCTCCGCCCAGACGGCGGAAACGATGAGCGGCGGGGAGCAGCAGATGTGCGCCATCGCGCGCGGCCTCATGTCGCGGCCGAAGCTCATACTGCTCGACGAACTCTCGCTCGGCCTTCAGCCGAGCCTTGTCGAGCGCGTGCTTGAGACTGTCACGGAAATACGCAAGCGCGGGGTTACCGTACTGCTTGTTGAACAGATGGTGCAGGAGGCGCTTGAAATAGCCGACCGCGGCTACGTGCTTCAGACAGGCAGGGTCGTCTACAAAGGCACGGCGAAGGAACTGCTCAACTCCGACGAAGTCCGCAAGGCTTACATGGGCATGTAAGCCTTGCGCGGGAAAAATTTTATCGAAAGAGCCGCGCGCGGTGTCCCGTTCGCGGCTCTTTTGATACGCCGAACCGCACGTGAAGCGCGGCGTATAAGAACACGCCGCGCAAAGACCGCGCGGTCGTTATAGTTTCTCAGCGCAATCTATGCAAAGCAGTTTCCCGTCCTTCACACGGAGCCACGGCTCCGCGGTTTTCTCGCCGCACGCGTCGCAAAGGCGCGACGGATAAATTCTTGCCTGAGCGGGAAACGGCGCCGGAGCCTCCGAAAAATCAAAAATTTCTTCTGACGGCGCCTGTTCCATGAACGCGCGTTTTGTTTCCCTGTCGGGGAAGTCCAGATTTTTCAGCGAAACGCGGAAAGACTTGCCGCTTTTTCTATGGTAGAAGGTGAACGCCTGTTTGCCCCGCTGCCGGATAATCAGATTGCCTTTGCCTGAGGTGCACCCGAGCAGGGTCTGTATGGCGTCGATCCCGCAGGCGTCGTTTTCGGAAACGCAGACGATTTCTTCGTCGCAGGCACGTTCTTCCAGGCCGAAACGTTCCATGGCGCAGAGAGCGGCTCTGAAGCCTATCATCAGTCCGCCGCATGAATGGCCGTGAAATTCCGCGCATTTCCCGTACAAGTCTTTGTGATTCATGACGATCTTATCTGTCCTTCCTGTTTTTTTACAAGTATAATATCAAAGTGCCATATGGCTCTCGGCAAAAAATCTGCAAAGTAAATAAAAAAGTTCTAAAACCGTTCATAGGATCCGGAGGCAGTAAGATTATGAAAGAAGATATTTTTGAACGTTCGCTTGAGATGCACAGGACGATGAAAGGCAAACTGAATGTGGAGTGCCGCAAAAATATAGAAAGCATGGAAGATCTTTCTCTTGTGTACACTCCGGGTGTCGCTGAGCCCTGCCGCGCGATAAAGCGCAACGAAGAGGAACTGTGGAACTTAACCGTCAAAAATAATCTTGTCGCCGTCATTACAGACGGCTCGGCCGTGCTCGGCTTAGGAGACATCGGCCCCGCCGCGTCGCTTCCGGTCATGGAGGGCAAGAGCTGCCTTTTCAAGCGTTTTGCCGGTATAGACTCTATCCCTCTGGCTGTAGCGACAAAAGATGTGGATGAATTTGTCGAAACAGTGTCGAGGATAGCGGTTTCGTTCGGCGGCATAAACCTTGAGGATATTTCAGCTCCCCGCTGCTTTGAGATAGAACGCAGGCTTCAGGAGAAGCTCGATATTCCCGTTTTTCACGACGACCAGCACGGCACGGCGGTCATAGCACTCGCGGCTTATAAGAACGCGCTGAAACTTACCGGCCGAAGCCTTGAGGATTCACTCCTCGTCATCAACGGCGCGGGCGCCGCAGGAAGTTCGATAGCCCGCTATTTCCTCGCCGCAGGCGTGAAAAATATCATCATGTGCGATATAAACGGCGCTCTCTGCGACGGCTGCACGGAGGGGCTTAACCCGGCGCAGGCCGAGCTGGCCAGGGTTACGAACCCGGAACACAGGAGAGGCACGTTAGCCGATGTCCTAAAGGGTGCCGACGCTTTCCTCGGCGTTTCAAGGCCCGGGCTTCTGACAGGCGATATGGTGCGCAGCATGGCTCCGTCGCCCGTCGTTTTCGCGATGGCGAACCCGACTCCCGAAATATTCCCGGATGAGGCGCTCGCCGCAGGGGCTTCCGTTGTTGCCACGGGACGCAGCGATTTCCCGAATCAGGTCAATAACTGTCTGGGGTTTCCGGGAATTTTCCGCGGGGCGCTCGACGTCCGCGCGCGCAGGATAAACGAGGCGATGAAGCTCGCGGCATCGGAGGCTCTCGCCTCGCTTGTCCCAGAAAGAGAGCTTTCGCCGGAGTATATAATTCCCTCCGCGCTTGACGCGCGCGTCGTTCCGGCCGTGGCCGCTGCCGTCGCGAAGGCCGCGAGAGATTCCGGCGTAGCGAGAATTTAATAGAGAGGTGAACGCGATGTTTTTAAATTACAACGAAGCCGCCGATATAACTTCGGAATACTGTTCCCCGGTTTACGTTTACTGCGAGGAAATTTTAAGAGAGCGCTGCCGCGAGCTGAAAAAAGCGTTTGAAGGCAGGATTGTTCCGAGCTATTCCGTAAAGGCGAACACGAACCTTTCCCTGCTTAAAATAATAAGGGAGGAGGGGTACGGCGCCGACGCGATGTCGCCGGGCGAGGTTTATCTTATCGAGAAGGCCGGCTTTCAGAGCGACGAAATTTTTTATATCAGCAACAATGTCTCGGAGGACGAGTTCCGTTTCTGTATCGACCGCGGCATCATCGTGAGTGTCGATTCGCTTGCCCAGCTTGAGACTTATGGCCGCATAAACCGCGGCGGGAGAGTAGCAGTACGTTTCAATCCCGGCGTAGGGGCCGGCCACTGCGACAAGGTCGTGACCGCCGGCAAAAAGACGAAATTCGGCGTGGACCCGCGATTCTGCCGTGAGGTTAAAGAAATAATCGACAGGCACGACATGAAGCTCATCGGAGTCAATCAGCACATCGGTTCGCTCTTCCTTGACCCCGCGCCGTACGTGAATGCAGCGGCATCTCTGCTTGAGATGGCCGCCGAAAATTTCCCGGGCCTTGAATTTATAGATTTCGGCGGCGGATTCGGCGTGCCTTACCGGCCGGGTGAAGAGCGGCTTGACCTGACAGCCCTCCGCGACGCGCTTTTCCCGCTGCTTGACGCATTTACGGCGGGATACGACAACAAGCTCGTGCATTTCAAATGCGAGCCGGGGCGTTACATCAGCGCGGAGTGCGGCGTCCTGATCGGCACTGTGACATCGGTTAAAGAAAATTACGGGGAAACCTACGTCGGCACCGATATAGGCTTCAACGTCCTCATGCGTCCGGTGCTTTACGACGCCTATCATGAACTGGAAGTTCTTTCAAACCGCGGGGAAACTGGCGGCGGAAAGACGGTGAATGTCGTCGGCAACATCTGTGAAAGCGGGGATATTATCGCGAAGCAGCGCGAGCTGCCTCACGTGGAGGAGGGAGATTTTATCGCGGTAATGAACGCCGGAGCCTACGGCTATTCGATGGCTTCAAACTACAACTGCCGTCTGCGTCCGGCCGAGGTGCTGAAAGCACGCGACGGAAGCCTGCGGCTGATACGCGCCGCCGATACATTTGAGAGTCTCGCGAAGAATTTTTAAGTTTTGATGCGAGTATGGAAAACCGCCGGAGCGGATGCGACGCGCCGGCGGTTTGTTTTTGCGTTTTATGCGTGCTGGCAGGGGAGACGCCGCCGCACGGCAGGATAACGAATCCGCGTTATCTTATCGAGATCAGTTCGCCCGCGGTCGTAGGCACTATGACGCGTCCATCCGACAGTGCCGGAGAGGCGGCAATATCTCCTCCGAGTTCAAGCGCCCATTTAACCTTTCCCGTTTTCGCGTCGAGAGCGAAAAATCTGCCGCCGTCCGCCCCGATAAACAATGTCCCTCCGTACTGCGCCGGAGACGAAAAAACGGAGCCGCCCGCGTCGAACGTCCAGGCTAATGCTCCGCTTTGCGCGTCGAGCGCCGTGACCTTCCCCGATATGTCGCCGAATATGACCCTGCCGTCGCAGACTAACGGCGACGTCTCTATCTGCGCCTTGGCGTCGTAGCTCCATACCACGGCCTCGTGCTTTATCCTCGCGCAGTAGAGTTTGCCGTCCAGGCTCGCGAAGTAGAGCAGGCCGCCGCTCACGGCGGGAGCCGCCGTTATCGAGCCGCCGACTATCGCGCGCCATTTCTGCTTTCCCGTTTCGCAGTCAATCGCGTAAAGTTTCCCGCCGCGGTTGCCGATGTACAAAACGCCGCCCGCTATGACCGGCGACCCTGTCACCGCGTCGTCTGTCTTGAATTTCCATTTCTGCCAGCCCGTCTTAATCGTCACGGCATAGACATATTCGTCGTCCGAGCCGAAATATACCACGCCGTCTGCGGCCGCCGGAGAGCTGCGCGCGTTGCCCGAGGTGGTGAACTGCCATATCTGGTCGCCTGTCAGGGCGTCGGCGCAGTACAGTTTGCTGTCATAACTCGTGACAAAGACCCGTCCGCCGTAGACGGCGGGCGCAGTCGTTATCCAGTTGCCTGTGCCGAAGCGCCATCTCTCCTCGCCTGTCTTCACGCTGAAGGCGTACATCGAGCCTTCGTTTGTGCCGAGGTAGACCGTTTCGCCGGAAACGGCGGGGGACGACGAAGTGTCTGTCGGAATGGGGACGCGCCACTCGACCTTTCCCTCAATGGAGCGGCTTGCGCCGGCGGAGGCGCGGCAGCCGTTTCGTTCGGCGTTGTTTTTAAAGAGAGGCCACTCCTCCGCGCCGGCGGCGCCCGCGACAGCCGCCATCAGAGCCGACGCGATGATTATTTTCAGTGCTTTTCTTTTCATTTGTGTTCCTCCGTTTTTAAGTCTTGTAATTGCCGCGGGCGGTTAAGCCTCGGCAGCAGTTCCGCAGAAGTTTGAAGCTCCGATAATGCCGCGAATGTATTTTTGCCCCCGAATTGTCCCGAACGCTGCCCGCCGACGGCGAGGGCAGTTTTTTGCTCTCTGCCGGCAATTCCGGCCGGGACTTGAGGCTTTGCCGTTCCTGTACCTTTTGCCGATTGTTTTTTCTCTTTCCGTTTTTTTCACCTTTCTGTGCGCGGCCGCTTCTTTCTATATTATATCGCACAACGCCGGTGCGTGGGGCAAGTCCGCGCGGCAGGCAAAGCCGCGCGTTCTTTCGGCGGCGTGTCGCGGCTGCGAAACTTGCCGCCGGGGGAGGGAGGGCGCGTGCGCTTTTGTATAAGGCGTACGCGCGCATGCATTCACCCGTTTGACGCGTGAATGCTGACGTGAGCGGCCGGCTGTCTTATAATAGATTAACATGCGCCCGTTCCCGCGGCAAAGAGGCGACGGGCTGACGGATACGCGGCGAACAAAAAAGCAGAAAGCGCCGTCGCGCGAAAGCGCGGCAAAAACCGTGCCGCGGCGACGCGCGCGAGGAGGACGGAGGTGTAATATGCCGCTGACGGTTCACAGTTACTTCAACATCGCGGATGAAAAAGAGGCTTTATCAGAGATTTACGCGGAGCACGGGGAGAAGGCGCTGTTCATTGTCCCTGTGCGGCTTGACCGCGACGTCATGATGAAGCTGATATGCGGAGAGACCCCGTATTTCGGCGCCGGCCCTTCCATATGGACGGCGTCGGAGCTGCTCTCAGAACTTCAGCGCGTTACGGGCCTTTTTGAACGCAAAATAGATCCGCCCGACCATAGGCTTATACTGAAACACCTGATCTCAGGGTTTCTCGAAGAAGCCGCGAAAGAAGGCGGGGAACTTGAGCCGGGCTACAGACACCGCGGTTTTGTCTCCGTTCTGGGCGCGAATATAAAAGACCTGCTCGCCGAGGAAGTTTCGCCCGATTCCCTGCGCGCGGCCGTCGGCGCCGGCGGTCGCTTTTCGCCGGAAGCCGTGCTTGCGGAGCTTTACGAACGCTATATAAACTATCTTGACAAGTACCGCCTCATTGACGCGGCTCAGGTATTTACCGCTGCCCGCCGGAAAGTGCTCACGGAAGAGGGGCGGCGCTTCGTTGCCGGCATAGAAAAAATTGTCTTTGCCGGATTTCTCTCATTTGCATCGTCGCAGCTGAAACTTATAAAAACTTTGAGCGAATTTGCCGAGCTTGATATGTTCCAGCCGGAAACGGGGCTTGGCAGCTTTCACGACGGGATATTGCAGCTGAACGAATTATACGACGACAGAGCCAAATGGAGCGTTCCCGTGGTAAAGATAGAGGCGGCCGGCCCGCAGCTGGAGATTGAGGCGACCGCGCGCGAACTCGCTCTGTGGGCCTGCGGCGAAGGCGCGCTTACGTCGCTCGGCGGGTTTCCAGGCTACGGCTCCGTAGGACTGTCTGTGCGTCCCGAAAAGATTCACATAGCCGAATACGCCCTTTCGCGATATAAAATTCCATACAATCTCCAGGAGGGAGGAACGGCCGGGGATACGCAGCTCGGCAGCCTGCCGCAGGCAGTCTGGCGCGCGCACCGCTCCGGCTGGGGCAATCGCGAGACAACGCTGCTGCTTTCAAGCACGCTGCTCTTCGGCAGCGGCGGGCGGATGCCGGAATATAAAGCCGAATCGCTGCCGGAGGGGCTGGCTTCGTGGCTGGCCGCGCTTCCGGAGGAGGCGTCGAAGACGCTTTTGCGCGCGGACGGGCTGTGCCGCGACTTTCAACGCGGCGTGACGCCAGGGATGGCTCTTGCGTTGTGGCGCGATTTCCTGAAAGACGCCCGCGCGGCGGAGAGAGCGGCTGAAACGGCAGGAGCGCTGGACACTCTTGACAGCAGGGTCAGGCAGGTCGCGGCGGCTATCGGCGAGCTTGACAAGAAAATCGAAAAATTTTCCGACGACGCCAAGAATATAGGCCCGGCGTCAGGAATTATTCTGAAAGACGCGGAGGCGGTCTCCTTCATCGCCGAATGGAGCGGGACGGCCACGCTCCCCGTGCAGCTTCCGCAGAGCGGTTCCGTGACGGTCTACGCCGGTCCGCCGCCGACGCTCGCGACTCACGGCTGCTGGATAATGACGGGAGTGGACGCGAACAGCTGGCCCGGCGTGCTTCGCGAGTCGATGTTGTTGGGGGACGACAAAAAAGCGCGCTTCAACGAGATTTCGGCGAAATCGGAAGAGCCGTCGCACCTGCCGGAGCTGCGCGAGGAGCGCGAGCAGAAAGAGGCGGTATTCCGCCGCGTCCTCGCGACGGGGAGGTTTGGCGCGGTCGTCACACGCGCCGTCTACAACGAAGAGGGAAAAGAATGCAACGAGTCGCATTTCTTACAGTCCGTGCTGGAAAGCGGCGGGGAGCGTTCATGGAAACAGGCGAAAACCGTGCTCTACGAAGCTGAGAGCGCTTTGCCGGACGGCGTTAAGCCGTGGTTTCCTCAGGCGGAAGTGCTTCGCTCACCCGAGTTCCCCGAACGGGGAGATACAACAAAAATCGGGCGCGCGACGCGGGAGGAACTGCCGAAAATCCGCGTCAGCGACATAGACAGATGGAACGCCTGCCCCTATATGTACTGGTGCGAGCGCATCCTCGGCTTTGAAACGGCGCAGGCGTCCCTCTATGACAGAAGAAAGGCGGGGAATCTCGCTCACAGGGTGTGGAACGACGCTTTCCGCGCCAAGGCAGAGGACGGGAAAATCTCGATACAGGGATACGTTATGGACAACTGGACGCGCTTCAAGGGCGATGAATACCGCGAGCTGGATACAGATCCGCGTCTCGCGCGGCACGAAAATATGCTCAGCCGCCAAATCTTCGACATGGCCGCGAAGCAGGACGAGCTTGAAGCGCGCCTCGCCAAGGCTCATAAAATAAAAACTGAGACTGAAATCAAGCTGGACGACTATGAATTCGCCGGAGCGATCTTCACCGGCAGGATAGACAGGGTCGACTACTTTGAGAACGGCTTTGTCGTGCTCGACTACAAGCTGGGCAGGAGCCGGACGCATGAAAAAGAACTTCAGGCCGCGGCTTACAGCTTGATTTTGGGGCTGAGCACCGGCGGGGAAACTCTCGGCTTCGGGTGGCTCGGCCACACCGGCCCCTCTCTCGGCGGCTATTTTACAAAAGAATATTTTCCTCTCTACGCTTTTGAAGGGACAGCGAAAAAGAGAGAGACCGTTCAAAGCCGCGTTGACGAGGCTCTTTCCGTCATGGAAAAAATGGCGGCCTCAGCGCGCGCCGGCGAATATCCCCCTAAGTACGACTTCAAAAGCGAAATATGCAGGAGATGCTGTTTTTTCACTCTCTGCCGCAAGCGTGAAATCCGCGCCTATACAGAAACTCTGACGGAGGAGGGCGAGGGCGATGACAGGTAACGGCTTGCCGGAATGGCATTCACTGATAGAAGGCACGGAGAGCCAAATCGCGGCTCTGAAAAGCGGCGCGAAACTCACCGTTGTAAGCGCGGGAGCCGGCACTGGGAAAACCCAGACTCTCTCGCAGCGCTTCGCGTGGCTGCTGGCGTCGGACCCGGCCTGCGGGGTAAACGAGATACTGGTGCTTACATTTACAAAAAAGGCCGCGGCGGAGATGCTCGACAGAATAAAAAAGACTCTTGAGCGGTGGTACGAGAAATATCCGGCTGACCTGGCCCACCTGAAAGATCGCATAGAGGGCCTGGACGACGCCTATATTTCGACGATACACGCCTTTTCGATGAGGCTGATAAGAGAGTCAGGCCTCGCGCTTGATATAGACCCGGCCTCGGTCATAATGCCTGAGCCGAAGAAAGCCATATGGTGGAATGAGTTTGAGTCGGCGCTTTCCTCCTCGTCATTCGAAAAAATAAAATCCCTGCTGCCCGAGGAATGGCGCGAGCGCTCAGGCGGGCTCTTCGCCGAGCGCGATTTTACGGATACAGTCAACGCGCTCACGCCGAAAGAGATTGCCAAGGCGGCGTGCATCTGCGCGGAAAAGCTCTACTGCGCGGGGCAGAGCGCGGAAGAACTGTGGAACTGCGACGGCTCGGCTCTGGAGAAAGACGTCGCCTCGGCGCGCTCTGTGCGCCGCGAACTGTACAAACTGTGGATAGGCAAAATAATCCTGGAGCTGAACTCACGCCGCGTTCTTGGGGGGAGCTGCGACATAAACGGGGCGCAGTGGAAATTTTCCTGTTTATATGAAAACTGGAGCAGACTTGACGAGACAGATGACGATAAGCTCGCCGCATTCTGCGAAGAACTCTTTTCGGAGACGCTGAAACCCCTGCCGCAGGGGCGGGTAAAAACCGAGATAGAGTCGCTCCTCGGCTCCCCGCTTGCGGAATGGCGCGACGAATATGTAAAGCAGCTAGCTATGGCCGAGCCGCCGACGCCCGCCGAAAAGCGCGTGAACACGCTGCTTTGCAAAATCTGCGCAGTCGGCTGGGCCTGCTGGGACAATTTCCGCAGACAGGAGAATCTGCTAACTCAGTCGGATCTTATCTGTTACGCCTCGAAAGCGGTCAGCTCCTCGCCGAAGTACAAAACAAAATTCAAGCACATATTGGTCGACGAGTTTCAGGACACCGATCCGCTGCAGAACGCGCTGATAGAGTCTCTCCGGAAAGAGGGAAAGGCTACGCTCTTTATCGTCGGCGACCAGAAACAGTCTATCTACCGTTTCCGCAACGCCGACCTCTCGCTCTTCCGCGACTACACTAGGCGGGCTATGGACGACGGCGAGGCGAAATATATCCCGTTAGGGCAGAACTTCCGTACGGCCGGAGCGCTTCTTGAGAAGTTCAACGCGGTCTTCGGCAATATGTGGGGGAAAAGCGGCTCGCCGGTCATGTACGAATCGCTCGCCGCTCCCGAAAACAACGAGGCGGCGGCGCGCCGCGACACTGCCGAAGTTCCGTACAAACGTTTTGAAATCATACGCGCCTGCTCTTCCTATGCGGACGGCAAAAAAAAGGACGATTTGTCGCTCATGCTCTACTCCGCTGTGGGGCGTGAATTTTGTGAAATGGTCAAGTCAGAAGCCCCGGTATGGGATAAGGATAAGAAGGATTTCCGTCCCGTGAAATGGAGCGACTTCGCCGTTCTGGTGAGGGCGCGCACGGAATATTCCGGAATCGAGCGCGCCTTCGAACGGCTAGGGCTGCCCTGCGTGCTTTTGACAAGCAAGGATTATTTCGGGCGCGGCGAAACAGGCGACCTTGTAAACCTGGTTTCGCTGCTCGACGCTCCGGACGACCCTATGCGGCTCGCCGGGTGGCTTGCCTCGCCCTTCAGCGGGACGGAAAGCGGTGAAGCCGATGAGCTTATAGCAAGCGCCCTCGCGAGAAAAAAGAGAAACGAGCCTCTTCCTCTCGCCGAGGCGGTATGGGAGAAACGTCCCGACATTATGGAGCGCCTTGACGGACTGCGCCGCCGCGCGCTGCTCTGCGGAGTGTCGGAAGCTCTGCTTTCGTTCCTCAAAGAGCCGCGGTTCCTTGAAAATTTCGACGGCAGGCGCAGGCTTCGCGTCAACGCGAACATAGCGTTTCTCGCCAACATCGCCTCGGAGTATGAACGCTCCGAGGACAAGTCCCTCCACGGCTGCGCCGATTACCTGCGTATCGC
Source organism: uncultured Synergistaceae bacterium (assembly GCA_964450835.1). Taxonomy (GTDB): domain Bacteria; phylum Synergistota; class Synergistia; order Synergistales; family Synergistaceae; genus Caccocola. The sequence continues at coordinate 61,871 of CAYVEQ010000001.1, read as the reverse complement.
GTCGTCGCAGGAAAACGCGCAGGAAGAGCCGGATATTTTCGGCGACGAAGTGGAGGCCGTGCGCGTAATGACTGTCCACGCAGCGAAAGGACTTGAATTTCCCGTTGTCGCCCTGGCTGTGTCAGAAGGGAAAAGCCGCGGGCTTCCTTCTGTTATAGTCTCAAAGAAATACGGAGCAGCCGCGAATAATTATCCCGACTTTCTTAAAGATAAAGACGCGGAAGAGGCCCCCGATGACGGACATACCGCCGCGTACAGATGGGAAATGTCATCGGAGCGTGCCGCCGAGCGGGAAGAGTCGGACCGGCTGCTTTACGTGGGCTGCACGCGCGCCCGCGACCGTTTGATACTCTGCGGCACGTACAAAAAACCGAAAGAACAGAAGAATAAGAAGAAAAACGGCGCGAAACAGGACTTCCTCGGAGGCATAATAGAAAGCGGAATCTGCGAAAGCTATACGGAATTGACGGAGGACGGCAAAGAACAGCGGTTATACGCGGCGCCCGCCGCCGCGCCGTCAGGCGCCGAGCTTGAGCTGAAAGCCGCCGGCCCCGCCAGACTCGCGCGTCTTTCCGCCTCCGCCTACACCGTGATTTCGTGGTGTCCCGCGGCATACAGAATGATTTACCGGCAGGGGCTTTTCTCCGGTTGGACTGTGAAAGGAGGCGGCGGCGGCACAAACTTCGGAGTGATGGCGCACTTTCTGCTCTCGCGCTGGAACTTTGACAAAGAAAGCGTGAAAGCTGTCCTGCCTGCCGCGCGCGGCGAAGAATTTAACGGGATGCTGCTGCGGCTGCCGGCGGAACTTCGCGGCGAATATGCGTCAGACGAAGCGCGCGCGAGGCTGCGCTCAATGCTTGAACGCTTCGCGGAGACGGAAGAGTGCTCGCGCCTGCGCCTCGCGGAAGAAAAAGGAACTTTGCGGAGAGAGACGCGTTTCCGCGTGCCGCTTAACGGAACGACGCTCGTCGGAACAACGGATATTTTCTGGAACGACGAACACGGGTTTCACCTTCGCGACTGGAAGAGCGCGCCGGAAGAATCCGCGCCGCGCTTCTACTACGAGAAACAGCTTGAATTTTACGCCTGCGCGCTCAACCGCTGCCTTGCCGCCAAGGGAAAGGCGAAGACTCCGATAGACTCGGCTCTCATATATCTCGATACCGGCGAGCGGGGGGATATGCGCGCCTACGACGCCGGCGCGGGAGATTTTGAAAAGATCGAAAAAGAGATAGAGAACGCGGCGGTGCGGGCGGTCACGGGAGACTTCCGCGGCCTGAGCGGGCGCTGTCCGCAATGCCCCTGGCGCGGGGCTTGTCCGGAACGCCCGCGCAAAGAACAAGTCGCTGAGTAGCGGCGCACTTGGCGCGGGGGTTGCCCCGGAAAACAGACGCACGCGGCGGATTCTCTGAAAAAAGACCGCCGCGTGATTTTATCTTCGCGGTTTATCGCGGCGTTTCCTCCCGGTTCTCCAGCGCGGAAATCAAAATTTCCGCCGCCTCTGTAAGCTCATCTTCGTTCACCGACTGTGATTCAAGCGTCAGCACGCCGTCGGTTCCGACTTTGACGACGAGGCTCAGTCCAAGCACTGGGCGGCTTTCGAGCGTTGCGTCGCGTCCGGCGACCGCGACTGTCTTGGCGCTCTCTTCTCCTCTTGCCTCGCCGGTCTCGGCGGTCCGGCGCCACAGTTTCGGCCCGGCGCCCTCCATCCATACCGCGAGAAATTTCGCGCCGCCTGAGGTTCTGTATTCGCGTTCCTGCCAGTCGCCGTGGTTCCCCGATATTGTTTCAAGCTTTGTCTCGCGTAGCTCGCCGTTTGTCCATCCGTTTATTTCAGGCAGCGTCGCGGCCCGCGCCTGAAAAGCCGTGAGAAGCAGGACGGCCGCAGCGGGGATTATTTTTCTGTACATCCGTATTTACCTCCGCAGATTTTTCTTCGCGGCATAAAGTATAGCGCCTGACGCGGCATGAGCGCAATCTCGGCGTCATTCGCGCGCGCCGCGCACGGAGAAATCGTGATGTGTTAAAATAATTATGGATTGCGACGTCCGCGCTCTCGCGCGAAACGCGGCGCGAAATAACGGCGAACGAAGGAGCAGCGGCCTTTGCGGAAATTTTTTATCAGAGTTTTCGGCTGCCAGATGAATTCCTACGACGGGGACAGACTGCGCACCGCTATGAACCATATGGGGTGGACAGAGTCGCCGGAGAGCGAAGCCGATGTTGTTGTGCTCGTGACGTGCAGTATTCGCGAGAAGGCGGAGCAGAAAGCGGCGAGCGAAATCGGCAGGTACGATCTCAGGCGCCGCAGAACCGGCCGTCCTTCGGTCGTGCTTGTCGGCTGCATGGCGCAGCGCGTCGGCCGCGAAATCGCGAAAAAATTTCCTTGCGTCAAGCTCGTCGCTGGGCCTCGGCATCTCGGCCTCGTCCCTCAGGCGGCGGCTGAAATAACCAGCGACGCCCCGGCCCGCTTTTTTATGGACGACGACCCCCGCTCGCTCATCGACCTTGAAGTCGTGCCGACGGCGCTTACGAACCCTTTCAAAGCCTACGTCACGATAACTTACGGTTGCGACCGCTTCTGCTCATACTGCGTGGTTCCCTTTGTGCGCGGCAGGCTCCAGTCGCGCGCGCCGGATGATATTCTGAGCGAGATGAGGACTCTCATAGAATGCGGAGTGCGTGAAATAACCCTTGTCGGCCAGAATGTCGACGCTTACGGCAAAGACAGAAAAGACGGATTCGGCTTCGCCGCGCTGCTCTCGAAGGCTTCGGCGCTGCCGGGGCTTGAGCGTCTGCGCTTTGCCACATCGCACCCGAAAGATTTCGACGCGGATATTCTTGACGTTATGCGCGAAAGCCCTTCCATATGCCGCGCGATAAATCTTCCCGTTCAGTCCGGCAGCGACAGAATACTGCGCGAGATGAACAGAGGCTACACCTCCGGGCAGTATCTTGACCTTGTGGAGCGCATAAAAAATGCTCTCCCCGACGTGAGCCTTACGACGGATCTGATAGTCGGCTTCCCGGGAGAGAGTGAGCGTGATTTCCGTGACTCTTATGAGCTGCTTGAAAAGGTCAGATTCGATATCGTCCATACAGCGGCCTATTCCCCGCGCGAAGGAACGCGCGCGGCCGCGATGGACTGCCAGATAGACAACCGCGTCAAGGCGGCGCGCCTCAACGAGATAAACGCGCTTCAGGCCTCTGTTGCTCTGAGTTCAAACGAACGGTACGTCGGGCGTTCCTTTGAGATACTCGCTGACGGCTGGGCGCCGCGCGGCTGCGGCAAAATACAGGGACGCAGCATGACGGATAAGGTAGTCATCATTGACGGCGGAGAAGAAGATTTCGGGAAAACTATTCCGGTTACGATTACCCGGGCGAGTCACTGGTCGCTTGAGGGCGAAAGGAGAGCGGGGCGGTGAATTTCCGTTCATCCGGCAAACTGCTGATTGCGTCGGGGATTTTATGTTTCGCCGCGGCTTTTCTCCTGCTCAGCGCCTTCAGGGGAGAGTTCGGCAAAGATACGGCCGGACAGCAATTCGATATGCCCGATATGGAAGATACGATTGACGTAACGCCGGACGCGCAGGCACCGGCATCGTCCGGTACGCAGCGTCTTGCCGCGGCTCCGCCCGGCGCGCCCGCCGCCTCGTGGATTGTCTACGTGACCGGCGCCGTCCGTAACCCCGGCGTTTACGAGGTCGCCCCGTCTTCCCGCATCTACGTGGCGCTGAAGGCGGCCGGAGGATTTACCCCCGACGCCGATCAGGAGATGGTCAACCTGGCCGCGCCGCTGCAAGACGGCGCGCATATCATTTTCCCGCGCAAAGGCGGGACGGCCCGCCCCGCGCCCGCTGCGCCTCCCGCGGCGGCTCAGGCCCCGTCTTCCGGCGCGCCGGCGCGCAGAGTGCCTGTATCGGGCAGGGTCAACATCAACACCGCGACATTAAGCGAGCTTGACAGCCTTAAAGGAATCGGGCCGAAGACCGCGGAGGCGATAATCTCGTACCGCGAGTCGAACGGGATCTTCAGGCGCGCCGAGGATCTCATGGAAGTAAAAGGGATAGGGCCGAAAAAATTTGACGCCATAAAGGACAAAATTACTATTGGCTATTAAAGAGGGACCGCTCGCCGCAGCTCCGGCATTCTTTATATTTGCGGCGCTTTGTCTCTCAATCTCTCTCGGAGCGCTGACGAGCGCGCCGCTTGCCGCCGCGGCCGCGGTTTCCGCGCTTTTCCCCGCCTCCGCTCTGCTTGCCGGGACAGGCGAAATCACAGGCGGATGGCGGAGCACTTTCTGCCTTGTAATCTTACTCTCTCTCGTTCTTTCTTTTTTCTCCGCCGCGCGAATGCGGAAAGAAATAATATTTCCGGACAATATAGAAACTCACGGGCGGATACTCCTCTCCCGTGAATGGGGCAAAAGACGCGCGCTCATAATAGAGACTCCCGAAGGACGAGTCGCCGCCTATACGAGCGAAAATCTGCCCGAAGGCGCCTCCGTCAAATTGCGGGGCGCATCGTTTGATTTCCGCAGAGCGGCGCGCCGCGGTGACTTTGACGAAAAACTCTTCTGGCGCGGCAAAGGAGCGCTCAAAAGGCTCGAACTGTTTGAAATTCGCGTGACGGCTCCGCCCTCCGGACTCGCCGCGTGGAGAAACAGGCTCGAAGCTCTTTTCCGTACCCGTCTCTATCCGCTGAGCGCTGCCTATATGTCGGTGCTTACGACAGGGAGGCGCGACAAGTCGGTCGAAGCCGTACATGAAAGGGCAGGCACTCTCCACCTGCTTTCCGTATCGGGCTTTCATGTCGGAATCCTTGTCTGGCTGCTCTTTTTCATCTTCCGCGGATGGGCTGTGCGCGGCGCCGCCGTTTCGCTGATCATGTGGCTCTATATAGCTTTTGTCGGTTTCCCTCCCGGAGGAGTGCGCGCCGGAATCATGGCGCAGATGTGTATTGCAGCCGCGGTGCTCGGACGTCCTTACTCCTCATTCAACAACGTGAGCGCGGCCGCCTCTCTCATGCTTCTGTACAACCCGTGGAGCTTCTTTGACGTCGGCTGGCGTCTCTCCGTGATCGCGGCGCTTTTCATCACTGCCGGGGCAAAATTCGCGGGGCGCGGCGTCCTCTGCGGAGCGGCGCTCTCGGTGCTCGTCTGGTTTGTAACCGCGCCTGTCGCGGCCGATGTTTTCTCTGAGGTTCCGGCCGCGGGGCTGCTTCTCAACATCTTTGCCGTTCCTTATTTCGCGATTCTCTTTCCTCTTGTATTGGCGCTCTGCGTTCCTTCGCTGATCGGCCTTCCGTTTGCCGAACTGCCTGCCAGTGTTTGCGAAACCGTCCTGCGCTTTTCTCAGGACGCCTTGTCGGCGGCGGCTTCGTTCTTTCCCGCCGGAATCGGATTTTCAACGCCGCTCTTTGCCTTCGCCTGCGCCGTATTCTGTTGCGCCTGCGCGCTTCGCTGCGGTGTCCCGCCTCGCCGCGTGCCGTTCATCGTACTCTTTTCGCTCTCTTTCCTGCTATATTTGCGCGCGGTGTTGTAGAATATAGAAATCGCATCTCTTGGGGAGGGAAAAGGCGAATGCTTCTCGTCTTTGACATCGGGAACACGAACACGGTTATGGGCATATTCGACGGCGATAATCTCGTCGGCCACTGGCGGCTGACTTCGCGTAAACGCACGGCCGACGAGGTCGGTTTTATGATCCAAGGCATGCTTTCTTCTTTCGGCATAGATAAAAAGGCGATAGACGGCGCCATATTCGGCAGTGTTGTACCTCCGCTCGACGAAATGATTCGCGGCGGCGTGAAAAAATATATAGGCATCGAATGCGTTCGCGTCACCGCTAAACTCAACACCGGGCTGACAATAAAGATGAAAAACCCGACCGGAATAGGAGCCGACCGCATCGTAAACGCCGTAGCCGGGCTTGAGAAGTACGGCGCTCCTCTTATCATCGTCGACCTCGGAACGGCTATAACTTTTGACGTTCTGTCTGCGGAAGGAGCTTACATCGGAGGCGCTATCGCGCCCGGCATGGAGCTGGGGATGGAGTCGCTGTTCTCCCGGACAGCGAAACTGCCGCAGATAGACCTCGCGGCGCCGGAACACGTCATCGGCGGCAACACCGTGGAGGCGATACAGTCCGGGATAATCTACGGCACTGTCGGAATGGCCGACAAGATAATCAAGGGCATTTTCAAAGAACTCGGCGGCCCCTGCCGCGTGGTCGCGACAGGCGGACACGCGCCGCTCATAGCGAAATATTCAAACCGTATCGACACAGTAGACCAGTGGCTGACGCTCGACGGCCTGCGGATTATCTACGAAAGGAATCTTCTTGGAAAATAATCCGGCAGCGGAGGAGCGGTTCACTCCGCCGGGCTGGCCCAGGAGAGTCGGCGGGGTAGATGTGCGCAACCCGATTTGGCTCGCGCCTCTCGCAGGGATAACTTTCGGCTCTTTCCGCCGATTTCACCGCTCATTGGGCGCGGGACTCGTCCATACGGAAATGGTGAGCGCGCTCGGACTTATACATAAAGGGCGCAAAACAAAGGAACTGCTTTACGGCGCCGACGACGAGCGCCCGTGCGCGCTCCAGCTTTTCGGCTCAAACGCGGCGGATATAGCGAAGGGCGCCGAGATCGCTCTTTCGATACGGAGCTTTGACGCGGTCGAGGTCAACATGGCCTGTCCCATGCCGAAGGTCACGAAAAAAGGCGCCGGCGCGAAGCTGATGGAATTTCCAGACGAAGCGGCGGAAATTATGCGCGCTCTCAAAAGCTTCGGCATTCCGGCGTGGGCTAAAGCGCGGATAATGCCTCCGGGTTCGCCCATGTCCACCGCGGAGTTCTGCGAAAAGCTCTTTAACGCCGGAGCTTCTTTTATCTTTGTCCACGGCCGCACGCCCGCGCAAAGATACGAAGGCTCCGCTTCGCGGGAAGAGGTCGGCCGCGTGGCGTCCCGCTTTCCGGGAATGATAGGCGGCAGCGGCGACTGCTACACGCCGGAAAATTTTCAGGAATACCTGGCTCTCGGCTGCGCCGCGGTACTCGCGGCGCGCGGCCTTCTCCGCGACGCGCTGCTTGTGCCGCGCGCTCTCAGCCTTCTCGGCGCTCCTGTTCCGGCGGTTTTTTGCTCCGCCGATCCGGCCGCGCAGGCGGAAATCCTTCTCGAACTCGGCAGAAACATCTATAATACCGAAGGAGAGCCGCTTGCTCTGATGATTGCCAAGAGAATGCTCGGGGCGCTTTTCAAAGGCTTTGCGGGAGCGCCGAAGCTCAGGCGCGAGGGCGCCTCGGCGAAAAAATGGGCGGATATGGAAAATCTGCTGAGCCGCGGCTTCGACGGGCGGCATGGAGAGGGAGAGCCGCCGCAGTAAATAATTTGCTGTTACGAAGTTTTAATAAAAACACGGGAGAAGTGATTCAATTGGCAGACGAAAAGAAGAAGGCGCCGGAGCGGCAGAACGTAATGCCGGAAGAAGAGATTTTTCGCCAGCGCAAAGACAAGCTGGCGCGTCTCCGCGCCGAGGAGGGCTACGATCCTTTCAGGCAGGATCATTATGAGGTAAGGCAGACGCTCGGCTACGTGAAAGAAAAATACGCCTCTCTCAAACCCGAAGAATGGTCCGAAGACGAGATACAGACGGCGGGACGCATTATAGTCCTGCGCCGCCACGGGAAAACCGCTTTCGCCACATTTGAGGACGGCTTCGACAGACTCCAGCTCTGCTTCCAGTTCGATGTGCTCGGGGAAAAAGATTACACCTTCTTCAAAAAATGGGTCGACGCCGGAGATTTCATCGGTCTTGTCGGCGTGCCGTTCCGCACGCAGCGCGGCGAGCTGACTCTCTCCGTGCGCGGCTTTACGCTGCTTTCCAAGGCTCTGCGTCCGATGCCGGAAAAGTACCACGGCTTAAAAGACATGGAGGTGCGCTACCGCCAGCGCTATGCTGATCTCATAGCAAATCCAGAAGTGCGCGACGTTTTCCGCAAACGCACGAAGATAATCCAGACATTCCGCCGCGTGCTTGACAGCCACGGCACACTCGAAGTCGAGACACCGATACTTTCGACGATAGCGGGAGGTGCAAACGCGCGCCCGTTCGTTACACACCACAACACGCTTGATATCGACATGTACCTCCGCATAGCGACGGAGCTTCATCTTAAACGCCTTGTCGTCGGGATGCTGGGGCGCGTATACGAAATAGGCAAGCAGTTCCGCAACGAAGGCATGGATCTGCATCACAACCCTGAATTTACCTCAATGGAGGTCTACTGGCCCTACGGCAATTACGAAGATATGATGAACCTCGCGGAAGAGCTGATAGTCGCATGCGCGGACGAGTTCGGCAGCCGCGTCATCAGTTATCAGGGAACTGAAATCAGCCTTGCCCCGCCCTTCCGCCGCGCGACAATGGCGGAGCTGGTAGAGGAATATGCCGGCATCGACTTCATGAGCATAACAGACGAAGAGGCGCGCCGTCAGGCGGCGCTTCGCGGAATGGAAATCAAGCCCGCATTCTCGCGCTTTGACATACTTCCGCTCTTTTTCGAGGAATATGCGGAAGAAAATCTCATTCAGCCGACTTTTGTCGTAGGCCACCCGACCGTTATTTCCCCGCTTTCCAAGCGCAACAAAGAGAACCCCGATATAACCGACCGTTTCGAGCTTTACATCAACGCGTGGGAAATCGCGAACGCTTTCAGCGAACTCAACGACCCGCTTGACCAGCGCGGGCGTTTCCTTGATCAGGCCCGCAAGAAGGCGGAGGGCGACGACGAGTCGCACCCATTCGACGAGGATTTCATAAACGCTCTCGAATACGGACTGCCGCCGACCGGAGGCATGGGAATAGGCATTGACCGCCTCGTAATGCTGCTTACCGACTCAAAGAGCATCCGCGACGTCATTCTCTTCCCGACGATGAAACCCAAAGAATAGCGGACGAAGGCATTTATGGACGGATTTGAAAATCTGAAAAAAAGAGCGGAGGAGCTGCGCGCGGAGTTGAACCGGCACGCGCGGCTCTATTATGAGGACGATTCCCCGGAGATTTCGGATTTTCAGTACGACAGCCTGATGCGCGAGCTTCAGGATATCGAGGCAGGGCATCCTGAGCTCGCTGCGCCGGACTCTCCGACGCAGAGAATCGGCGGCGCGCCGCGCGACGGGTTCGCAAAGGTCCCGCACGCGGAGCCGATGATGAGCCTTGAAAACGCGCTTGACAAAGAAGAGCTGGCGTCGTTCTACGCGAAGCTCGGCGAAGCGGTTCCCGGCGGCTCTTTCGATGTGCTCTGCGAACCTAAGATAGACGGCCTCGCCGTCTCGCTAATCTATGAAAACGGCTTGTTCGCAAGCGGCTCCACACGCGGCGACGGGCAGGTCGGAGAGGACGTTACGGCCAATCTGAAAACGATTCGTACCATGCCGCTGCGCCTGACGCGCCCCGTCGAAGGCACTCTTGAAGTGCGTGGCGAAGTGTGTATCGACAAAAAAGGCTTCGCCGCGCTGAACGCCGCGCGCGAGGAAAGGGGCGAGCCGCTCTTCGCGAACCCCCGCAACGCCGCCGCGGGCAGTCTCCGCACGCTCGATCCGAAGGAAACGGCGCGCCGGAAACTGAAAATATACCTCTATCAGATAATTTCACCGGAAAAATACGGTGTCAGAACGCAGCAGAAAATGCTTGAAACGCTTCGCGGACTCGGACTCCCGACGCAAGGCGGCGAACGTCTCTGCCGCTCGCTTGCCGAAGTGCTCTCTTATCTTGACTCGTGGGAGAGCGCGCGTTTTGAGCACCCGATTGATACGGACGGAGTTGTGGTCAAGCTCAACGACACATCTCTCCGCCCGCTGCTCGGCGTTACGTCAAAAGCGCCGAAATGGGCCATCGCGTTCAAATTCCCGCCTGAAGAGAAGCTCACGCAAATAAAAGATATCGAAGTTACGGTCGGGCGCACAGGGGTGCTCACGCCGACCGCCGTATTCGGCCCCGTGCATCTCGCAGGAACCACGGTGCGCCGCGCCGGGCTGCACAATCAGGACGAGATAGACAAAAAAGATGTACGTGTGGGGGATTTTGTGTGGGTGAGAAAAGCGGGGGAGATCATACCCGAGATTGCCCGCGTAGAGTATGAAAGGCGGCCTGCCGGAACGAAGCCTTTTAAGCTGCCGGACAAATGCCCGGTATGCGGTTCCGCCGCCGTGAGGCTTCACGGCGAGTCCGCCGTCAAATGCACAAGCAGCGCATGTCCGGCGCAGGTGAGGGAACGGATAATCTACTTCGCTTCGCGCCCGGCAATGGATATAACGGGGCTGGGCGAGAAACTCGTCGGACAGCTCGTCGAAAAAAAACTGCTTGCAAAACCCTCCGACATATATTCTCTTAAAGAAGAACAGCTTGAGGCGCTTGACAGAATGGGCGGCAAATCTGCCCGCAATCTGATCGCTGCGATAGAAAAATCAAAGACCAGGCCTCTTGTCGCCGTCATAAACGCGCTCGGCATATCCGACGTCGGCGAGAAAACCGCGGGCGACCTCGCGGCGCGCTATCATTCCCTTGACCTGCTGGCGGAGAAAGCGCGCGATGCCGTTCGGGAACTTGAGGCGGTTGAAGGCGTCGGGGACGTTATCGCCCAGTCGCTTCACGCATGGTTCACAGAGCCTCATAACAGAGCGCTGCTCGCCGCGCTCAAAGAGAGCGGCGTGCGTTTTGAAGAAGAGTCCCGGGCGGCTGCCGGCGGCGTTCTTCCGTGGGAAGGGCTGAAATTTGTCCTTACAGGCGAGCTGTCGGCCATGACGAGGGCCCGCGCCGGAGAGCTGATAAAAGAGCGCGGCGGCAGAGTCGCGGAAAGCGTCAGCAAAAAGACGGATTTTGTCGTGGTCGGCGAAAACCCGGGCGGCAAATACGACAAAGCTAAAAGCCTCGGCGTGCCGCTGCTTGACGAAGCCGGCTTCATGGCGAAACTCAAAGAGACGGAAACGCCGCCCGGCCGGATACAGTAAACAATTACTCCCGAGGGGGTCAGCGGATGATAAAAAATATGGAGATGGACAGAGAACGGCTGCGCGAGGTGCTCACACTGTCGCGCATCGGTCTGCCGGAAGAAAAATATCAGGAAGTGCTCGACCGTGTAAACGAGATTCTGAGAATGTGCGACAAGATGCAGGAACTTGCCGGTGAAGATGTGCCGCCCTTTGAATGGGACGTAAAAAAAGCCCCGTCAAGACGTAAGGACGAACCCGTGAAGTGGGATGGCCGCGACGCCTTTCTCGGGCAGGCGCCGGTGCGCGACGGCGATTTCTTCCGCGTGCCGCGCATAATAGCGCTTGATGACGAGGAGGAATAGCCGATGGAAATTCACAAACTTTCGGCCCGCGATATAGCGCGCGGCGTGAAAGAAAAGCTCTTCACCGCGGAGGAGGCGGCGCTTGCCTCCGTGGAACGGATCAGAGCTCTGGATAAAAAATACAATTCTGTCGTCACGCTTTGCGGGAAAGAGGCGATAGCGGCCGCGCGCCGCGTCGACGAAGCCGTCGCGCGCGGCGAAGACCCGGGGCCGCTCGCCGGAGTTCCGTTTGTCGTAAAAGACAATTTCTGCACGGCCGGAATAGAGACCACGTGCTGCAGCAATATGCTGAAAGGCTGGGTGCCGCTGCGCGACGCGACGGCGGTAAAAAATATGAAGGACGCCGGAGCCGTACTCCTCGGGAAAACGAACATGGACGAGTTTGCCATGGGCAGCACGACGGAAAGCTCGATCTTCGGCCCGACGCTCAACCCGCGCGATACCGGACGGGTTCCGGGCGGAAGCTCGGGCGGAAGCGCCGCGGCAGTCGCGGCCGGCTTTGTTCCCGCGGCTCTCGGCAGCGACACGGGCGGCTCGGTGCGGCAGCCCGCCGCCTTCTGCGGCGTGCAGGGCATGAAGCCCTCCTACGGACAGATAAGCCGTTACGGAATCGTAGCTTACGCCTCGTCGCTGGATCAGGTCGGCCCGATAGCGCGCAGCGTCGGCGACCTTGCCGTCATGATGGACGCGCTCGCGAAAGAAGATCCGAACGACACGACCTGCGACGCCTACGACCGTCCCTCATTCAGCGGAGCTCTGGAAGGCGCTGCGCTTTCGGGCAAAAAGATCGCGGTTCTAGCGGGCTACGATAGAAACAGCATAGAAGCCCCGCTTGCCGGCGCGATAGACCGCGCCGCGGAGATATGCCGCGAGGCGGGAGCGGAAACATTTGAAGCCGCGCTGCCTATTACAATGGAGCATACAGTAGCCTGCTACTATATGGTCGCTCTCGGCGACGCCAGCTCAAAACTCGCCTGCTACGACGGAATGCGCTACGGGCATCACGCCGACGGCCGCAACCTCTCGGAGATGTACAAAAAAAGCCGCATGGAGGGCTTCGGCGAAGAGGTCCGCAAGCGCATACTTGTCGGCACCTGCATACTTACGCGCGGCTACTACGAAAATTATTTCGTTCCCGCGACTAAGGTGCGCCAGCTCATTTCCGACGAATTCAAAGAGCTCTTCCGCTCCGCCGATTTCCTCATCTGCCCTATAACTCCGGCCCTCGCCTATAAGCGCGGTCTCGGCGAGAAAGACCCCGTCAGAATGTATCTCGGCGACGTCTTTACAACGATAGCCAACCTCGCGGGGCTGCCGAGCATAAGCCTCAACCTCGGTTTCACCCCCGAAGGCCTGCCGACGAATGTTCAGATTCTGGCGCCGCGCTTCGGCGACGACGGGCTGCTCGCCTGCGCGTCGGTGATAGAAAAGGCCGCCGGCTCGCCGGAAGCCGCGTGCTGAAGACAGGAGGCACGAAAGATGAAAAGAAAAGTAGTCATCGGACTTGAAATACACCTCCAGCTTAAAACCAGAACAAAACTCTTCTGCGGCTGTTCGACGGATTACATAGGAGCGACGCCGAACACCAACGTCTGCCCGGTCTGCCTTGCCGTGCCCGGCACGCTCCCCGTCATAAACGACCGCGCCGTCGACCTCGCCGTGAGAATGGGACTGGGCCTGCACTGCGAGATACAGGACGGCGCGCGCTTCCACCGCAAACATTATTTCTACGCGGACCTCCCCAAAGCATATCAGATCACGCAGTACGAGCACGCGATAGCTCAGGGCGGCTATGTCGACATAATCGCAGACGGCAGGCCGAAGCGCGTGCGCCTTGACCATCTGCATCTGGAAGAGGACGCGGGCAAGCTTGTACACCCGACGGCGGACGGACGCCTCTCGGGAGCCGCTTATTCGCTGGTTGACTACAACCGCGCCGGGATGCCTCTTTCCGAGATTGTTTCCATGCCAGACATGAACTCGCCGGCCGAGGCAATCGCCTACATAACACAGATACGTCAGCTCGCGCGCTATCTCGACGTTTCCGACGGCGAGATGGAATCGGGTTCTCTGCGCGTGGACGTCAACGTTTCGCTCTGCAACCCGGACGGATCGTTCGGCACGCGGGTGGAGCTGAAAAATATAAACTCGCTGAAATCCATCGAGCGGGCGCTCGAATATGAAATCGCGCGCCAGAACCGCGTGCTTGACGAAGGCGGCGCGCTCGTCCAGGAAACGCGACTCTGGGACGACGCGGCGGGAGTCACGCGCCCGATGCGCGGCAAAGAAGGAGCGCGCGACTACCGCTATTATGTGGAAATGGACCTCGCGCCGATAGACGCCAAGCCCGATTATGTCGAAAAAATACGGGCCGCTCTTCCAGAAATGCCGTGGGACAGGCGCGACCGCTTCATGAAGCAGTACGGCCTCACGCTCGAGGAGGCGCAGCAGATAACAGAACAGCGCGAGACTGCGGACTATTACGAGAAAATGATAAATGCCGGCGCGCCCGCGGCGAAGGCCGCCAACTGGCTGCGCACGGAGGTGCAGCGCCTTCTGCGCGACGAAGCGCTGGATATAACGGAATTTCAGGTTGCGGCGAACGAACTCGGAACGCTCGTCGCGAAAGTCGAAAAGAAAGAGCTTTCCAACACACAGGCAAAAGACGTGCTGGCCGCTATGATCGAAGAAAAACTTTCGCTCGACGCCGCGATGAAAAAATGCGGCGCGGCCGGCGGGCGCGTAACGGGCGAGGCTCTCGCGGCTGTCATTGACAAAGTGCTGGCCGGGCAGCCCGGCGCGGTCGAGACAATCAAAAAAGGCGCGGACAAAAAAGGCGCGAAGGCGAAATTCCTGCAGGGGCTGGTAATGAGGGAAACGCGCGGCAGCGCGGATCCCGCGGAAGCCGCAGTGATGATAGCTGAACGTCTCAAATAAACAGCGGCCGCGAAGCGGACGAAAAAATCCCGGGAGACAGACTCCCGGTTTTTTTCGCGTTTCTCGCGGCGATGCGCGCCTTAGGCCGGAGAACCTTATAAAATTTGACTTTCCCTTTTTGCCGGCGCGGTTTCTTGACGTAACCCCTCAATGCAAGTATTATCTCAGTCAAGTCATTAGTCAAACTAGCTATCTTGTGCTTCAAGACACAGAAGGAGTGAAAGTAATGGGGACACGCAAACCTGAAGACATCCGCAGTATTGCGCTCATTTCACACGGAGGTGCTGGGAAAACCACTCTTAACGAGACAATTCTCTTCGACGCCGGGCTTATAAGCCGTATCGGCAGAGTCGAGGACAGGAACACCGTCTCCGACTTCGACTCGGAAGAGCAGAAGCGCGGTATTTCCATCAGCACCTCTCTTTCGACAGTTCCTTATAACGGCAAGACTTTTTATGTTTTGGACACGCCGGGCTTCGCGGACTTCGTCGGCGAACAGCGCTCAGCGATGCGCGTTTCCGACGGCGCGGTGGTTCTCGTCAACGCGACATCGGGCGTTGAAGTCCAGACCTACAACGTATGGGAATTCGCGGAGACATTTGAGACTCCGGCAATTTTCTTCATCAGCAAACTTGACAGGGAACATACCGACTTTGACAGCGTCGTTGCGGATATACAGGAGAACATCTCGGATAAGGCTGTCCCGCTTTATCTCCCGATAGGGAGCCAGCAGAACTTCAAAGGCCTTGTCAACGTGCTTACGGGCAGGGCCTATATGTATAAAGGCGACGGAAGCAGGAACTTTACCGAAGGCGAAACTCCGGCGGAGATGGCCGGCGCGGTGGCGTCCGCGCGCGAAACGCTCATCGAGCGCGCGGTGGAAGCCGACGACGAACTTATGATGCGCTACCTCGACGGCGAGGAGCTGCCTCTGGAGGACCTTCTCGGCGTGCTGCGCAAAGCCGTCTGCACCCGCGCTCTCTTCCCGATCGTTCCCGGCTCCGCCACGCTGAACATCGGCGTAGTGCAGCTTATGGATACTGTCTGCGATTATATGCCGTCGCCGAAGGATATGCTCCAGCGCGCCGCTCTGAACGGAGACGAGCTGGTCAATATCCCGCCCGACGAGAACGGAAAGTTCCTTGCTTTTGTCTTTAAGGTCATGGTCGACCCCTACGTCGGCAAACTTTCCTTCGTCAAGGTATTCTCCGGGAAACTGACGAGCGACCAGACCGTTTACAATGTCAACGAGGAGCAGGAAGAACGTATCAGCACCTTCCGCTTCATGCGCGGCAAGGAGAGCACAGAGGGCAAGGAGATAATACTGGGCGACATTGTCGCGATACCGAAGCTCGAAAGCACCATCGCCGGCGATACTCTGGGCGCGAGGGGCGAAACCTTGAAGTTCCGGCCGATACATTTCCCGAAGCCCGTTTACAGCGTCGCGGTCTTCCCCAAGAGTCGCGCCGACGAGGACAAGCTCGGCAACGCCATCACGAAGATGCTGAAAGAAGACCGCACATTGTCCTACGAGAAGAACCCGGAAACGAATGACGCCGTACTTTCCGGAATGGGAGACATGCACCTTGATATAGTGCTTTCCAAGATTAAGGAACGCTATAAAGTCGACCTTGACACGCGCACGCCGAAGGTGCCTTACCGCGAGACGATAAAGAAAAAGGCGAGCGCCCAGGGCAAGCACAAGAAACAGTCCGGCGGACGCGGGCAGTACGGCGACGTCTGGTTTGAGCTTGCCCCGCTCGAGAAGAACTCCGGAATAGAGTTTATAGACAGGGTGGTCGGCGGCGCGGTGCCCAAGAACTACATCCCGGCGGCGGAGAAGGGGCTGCGCGAGGCGGCGCAGAGGGGATTCCTCGCAGGTTATCCCGCCACGGACTTCTCCTGCGCTATCTTTGACGGCTCTTATCATGAGGTGGACTCGTCGGAAATGGCCTTCAAAATCGCGGCGTCTATCGCTTTTAAGAAATGCATGGAACAGGCTAACCCGGTACTCATGGAACCTGTAATGAATGTCGAAGTCACCGTGCCGGAGGAGTGCCTCGGCGACGTTATGGGAGACTTCAACAGCCGCCGCGGGCGCATAATGGGCATCGACAGCGAAGGCAAACTCCAGATAGTCAAGGCGCAGTGCCCGCTCTCCGAAATGTTCCGCTACGCTATCGTCCTTCGCTCGATGACATCTGGACGCGGCTCTTTCTCGATGGAGTACAGCCACTATGAGGAAGTTCCCGGCGATATAGCGAAGAAAGTCATCGAACAGGCCGCCCAGGAGCGCAAGGACGAAGAAGAATAACCTTCGCCGCCCCTCCGAGGCGCCGTCACAAAAGGATATTTTTGTTTTACGCGGACTCCCGGCCGCCGAGCCGGGAGTTTTAATTTGAAAGGCAGAAACATGAATAAGAAGCACGGGCAGATTTTTCTTATTTTCCTGGCTTATTACGGAATGACCTGCGTTTCCAACGCCTATTTTCTCTTCGGCCCCTTTTATGAGGGACTTGGCGCCGCGCCGCAGAGGGCGGGGCTGTTCCTCAGCGTTTTCTACATGGTTACGCTGTTCTGCCGCCCTCTCGGCAGTATGGTAACGGAACGGCTTGACATACGGTGGACCCTTATCGGAAGTTCGCTGCTCTGCGCGGCTTCCGCCGCCGGAATAGCGCTTACCTTGCGCGGCGGCGTTGTCCTTTTGGTCTTCCGCGCCCTGAGCGGCGTTTTTTTCAGCATATTTATTGTTGCGACTGTCGCGGCGCAGTCCGTACTTCTTGACGAAAAGGAGCGCGGCGCGGGATTTGCCCTCTTCACAACGGGATCTATGCTCCCGCTGGCCACTGTTGTGCCGTTCTGCGAATGGCTGATTGACGGCGGTCACGCCGCGCTCTACGTATGGACGCCTGTCGCCCTCTCTTTGATATGCGCCGCCGTAAGCCTGCAGGTAAAGAACCTCAACTATGCCGGCGCGTCGAAGAGCCGGTGGGGGAGCTACGGCGGGCTGTTCGGTGTAAAAGGCTTTTCCATGCTGCTCTTTACCGTGATTATCATGTCGTTTGCGGACGCCGGCACTCTGACCGCAGCCTCGCTCGCGGAAGAGCGCGGCGTTTCCGTTTCATATTTTATGGCCGCGGCCACATTCTCCGCCGTTATAATACGCACGCTCGGCTTCAATCTCGTCGCGAAAGCGCCGCGAATCGCCATAGCCGCGCCCTCCGTCGCGATAATGGGCTTTGCTCTCTTCGGCCTCGCTTTCAGTTCGTCCGCGGCGTTGTTCGCCTTTTTCGGGATTCTCTACGGCCTTGGAGTAGGGATCGCCTATCCGGCGATGCTGTCTCTCGTCGGCGATCTCATGCCGCAGCAGTACCGTCCGAAGGCGGCCGGACTTATTTTGCTTGTGCTTGACGTCGGATGGATTATAAGCCCCCTGATGTACGGCTGCCTGTCGCCGTTGTTGGGCGCGAGCAGCACATACCGCTTCAACGGCCTGCTTGTCTTCGCGGCCGCGACGGCGGTCCATATGATGTACTGGCGGAAGTTTCTCACGGGCGCGGCCGCGCCCCGCTCATAGCGAAAAGGCCGGCCTTCAGTTTTGCTCTGTTCGCTTTTTGTGAATTTGGGTGATTTCCCCGCGGGCAGGCCGTCCTGCCCGCGCGCGGTTTGGAGCGGGAGCTTCGCCCCGTTCTGAAAGTTTTTCTCAATCTCGCGGAGAGGCGGCGGAGCCGCCGCCTCTCCGCGGTTGTGTTTTGTTAGACTTGTTTTTCCAGCATTCTGCTGATAAGCGCCGTGAATTTTCTGCCCTCCGGCACCGGCTGGCCGTCGGCTATTGAGGCGAGCCCCATAAGGAGGCTTGACCAGTCGTCCGCGTTGAAATCCGGCTTTTCCGATTCTTCGGCTATTTTCTTTATGAGCGCGTGGTTCGGGTTTATCTCCATTACGCGCTTTTCCTCCGGAACTTCCTGTCCCATGGCTTTGAAGAAATTACGCATCTGCGGCGAGATTTCTTCTCCTTTCTGCACAAAGCAGACGGGGGAGTCCACCAGACGGTCGGAAAGCTTTACTTCCTCGACGAGCTTTCCGAGAGCGTCTTTCAGTTTTTTGACAAGTCCGCTCTTTTCGATATCCTCCGCCTCTTTTCCGTCTCTTTCCTCCGAAACTTTCGGAAGCTCCGCGCTTTCGGAAGAGGCTGAGATAAAGTTGTATTTGTCGAATTTGCGGACGTTGTTCACCCATATTTCGTCTACGGGGTCGCAGAGGAGGAGCACGTTTACCCCGCGTTTTTTGAAGGCTTCGAGTTTCGGGGAATTGCGAAGGTTGTCAAGAGATGCGCCCGCGAGATAATATATTTTGTCCTGCCCCGCCGGCATTTTTATTATGTAATCTTCAAGCGTTGTCTTTTCGCCGCCCGAAGTCTCAAAGGAGCAGAGTTTCATTATCTCCTCGCGGCGGTTTGCGTCCGATATTATGCCCTCCTTCAGCACGGCGCCGAAGGCCCGCCAGAATTTCGCGTATGTTTCCGGCTTGTCCGCGCGCAGCTTCGAGAGAGAGTCGAGTATTTTTTTCGTAAGGCTGTTCTTTATCTGCGCGGTGTGGCGATCCTGCTGGAGCATTTCGCGCGATATGTTGAGAGAGAGGTCTTCCGAGTCCACTACGCCTTTGACGAAGCGCATATATTCCGGGATCAGCTCTTTGCAGTCGTTCATTATGAACACGCGTCTGATGTAGAGCTGCACGCCGTGTTTGCCCTCCGGATAGAAAAGATCCATCGGCGGGTGAGAGGGTATGAAAAGCAGAGCGCGGAACTCGCTAACCCCCTCCGCCTTGTAGCTTACGCGGTCAAGCGGGTCTTCCCAGTCGTGCGATATGTGGCGGTAGAATTCGTTGAATTCTTCGTCCGTTATCTCTTTCTGAGGCCGTGTCCAAATCGCCTTCATCGAGTTGACCGGCTCTTCTTTTTCGTCTTTCCCGCTTTCGTCGGCGACTTTTACATAGACGGGGTACGTTACGAAGTCTGAGTATTCTTTTATGACGCCGCGGATTGTCCATTCGGAAAGGTAATCTTTGGCTTCCGCGTTATCTTTTCCCGCAGGTTTTATGTGAAGCGTTATTGTCGTGCCGTTTGTATCGCGGCTCCCGCTGTCTATTGTGTACGTGCCGTCGCCCTCGGATTCCCATTTCCAGCTTTCGGATGAGCCGGCCTTGCGCGTATCGACCGTTACTTTGTCCGCCGCTATGAAGCTGGAGTAGAAGCCGACGCCGAATTGTCCGATAAGGTCGCCCGCCGCGCCGCTTTTTGCCTCATTCAGCGCCTTTATGAATTCGCCTGTGCCTGAGCGCGCGATAGTGCCGAGATAGGAGACAAGATCGTCGCGGCTCATTCCGATGCCGTTGTCGGAAAATGTCAGAGTCCCCCTCTTTTTGTCTATCGTGATGTCAATGCGTCCGCCCTTTGCGTACTCGGCGAGCCTCTGGTCTTTCAGGCTCTCTATGCGCAATTTGTCGAGCGCGTCAGAGGCGTTCGAAACCAGCTCGCGCACAAATATATCCGGATTTGAGTAGACGGAGTTGACCATCAGCTCCAGCACCTGTTTAGCTTCGCTTTGAAATTCCATTCTCTCGGCCATTGATATCTTCCTTTCCGAAATCTTTCAGTTGTACATTATAAATATAAATCTTTTTTTACACATTCTCTTCGCGCGGTAAAAAACCGGACGGAGCAATTGCGCCGTCCGGATATTCCAGCTCGCGGCGCAACGCCGCTTAAATTTTTTCGCCCTCGGCGTTGTCGAAGGTCATCTCCAGCCTGCCGTCGATGTCGTCGATATGTATCGTGCCTCCCCCGCGAACGTCGCCGGCGATGATGGCGCGGGCTATGCGCGTTTCAAGCGCTTTCTGTATGTAGCGTTTGAGAGGGCGCGCGCCGTAGACCGGGTCGTAGCCGTTTCTCGCGCACAGGTTGAGCGCGCCGTCCGCAACGTCTAACGCGATGTCCTGATCTTCGAGGCGCTGCTTCAGCTGGCGCAGAATGAGCCTGACTATTTCGCGCAGGTTTTCAAGCGTCAGCGGCTTGAAACAGATTACCTCGTCCACGCGGTTTAAGAACTCCGGGCGGAACTTCGAGCGCATTACGGACATTACCTCGTCAACGGAGCTTTTCGGCAGTTCTCCCGCGTCGTTCATGCCCTCTATCAGTATCTGAGCCCCGATGTTGCTGGTCATGATAATCACGCAGTTTTTGAAGCTTACGGTGCGGCCGTGGCTGTCTGTCACGCGCCCGTCGTCGAGTATCTGCAGCATGATGTTGAATACGTCCGGATGCGCTTTCTCGATCTCGTCAAAGAGCACTACGGAATACGGGTGACGCCGTACAGCCTCGGTCAGCTGGCCGCCCTCCTCGTATCCGACATATCCCGGAGGCGCCCCAACAAGGCGCGAAACAGTGTGCTTTTCCATGTACTCAGACATATCTATCCTTACTATGTTCTCCTCGGAGTCAAAGAGCGCTTCGGCGAGCGCGCGGGCAAGCTCCGTCTTGCCCACTCCTGTGGGGCCGAGGAAGATGAAAGAGCCGATAGGCCGTTTCGGGTCTTTGATGCCGGATCTGGCGCGGAGAACGGCGTCGGCCACCAGACTCACCGCTTCGTCCTGCCCGACGACCCGCCTGTGCAGAATACCGTCGAGATGCAGAAGCTTCTCCCTCTCTCCTTCAACGAGGCGCGAGACAGGGATTCCCGTCCATTTCGACACAATTTCCGCGATCTCGTCCTCCGTGACCTCTTCGCGGAGAAGTTTCTGCCTGCCGCCGTCCGCCTGCTGAGACTTCCGCTCCTCGTCTTTAAGCTCTGCCTCCAGCCTGTTCAGAGTGCCGTAGCGAAGCTGCGCGGCGAGGTTAAGATCGTAGCCGCGTTCCGCGTCCTCTATCTGATGGCGGACTTTTTCTATCTCTTCGCGAAGGCTTCGGATTTTTGAGATTTCCTGCTTCTCGGTCTCGTACTGCGCGCGCAGCGTGTGCGCCAGCTCTTTCGCGTCCGCCAGCTCTTTCTGCAGGTGTTCAAGGCGTTCTATGCTTGCCTTGTCTTTTTCGAGTTTCAGCGCCGCTTCTTCTATTTCAAGCTGCATCACGCGCCTGTTCGCCGTGTCCAACTCTGCGGGAAGCGAGTCTATGTCCGTGCGTATCATCGCGCAGGCTTCGTCGATGAGATCTATCGCCTTGTCCGGCAGGAATCTGTCCGTGATGTAGCGGTTGGAAAGCACGGAGGCCGCCACCAGCGCGCTGTCCTTAATGCGCACGCCGTGATGAACCTGAAAGCGTTCTTTGAGGCCGCGCAGTATCGAAACAGTGTCCTCGACGCTTGGCGGTTCGACAAGCACCGGCTGGAAACGCCTTTCGAGCGCGGCGTCCTTTTCTATGTACTGGCGGTACTCCTCAAGAGTCGTGGCGCCTATGCAGTGAAGCTCGCCCCTCGCCAGCAGAGGCTTCAGCATATTGCCCGCGTCAAGCGCGCCGTCTGTCTTGCCTGCCCCGACTATGGTGTGCAGCTCGTCTATAAAAAGTATTATGCGTCCGTCGCTTTTCTTTACTTCATCGAGGACTGCTTTCAGCCGTTCTTCAAATTCGCCCCGGAACTTCGCTCCGGCTATGAGAGAACCCATGTCAAGGGCAAAAATTACGCGGTCTTTGAGATTTTCCGGCACGTCTCCGCGCATGATTCTCATCGCGAGCCCCTCTGCTATCGCGGTCTTTCCCACGCCGGGCTCGCCGATAAGCACGGGATTGTTCTTTGTCTTTCTGCTGAGGATGCGTATAGTGCGGCGAATCTCCTCGTCACGCCCGATTACGGGATCGAGCTTGTTTTCGCGCGCGGCTTTTACAAGGTCGCGTCCGTATTTTTCGAGCGCGTCGTACTTATCCTCGGGGTTGTCGCTGGTCACGCGCTGGTTCCCGCGCACCTCGGAGAGAGTCTTCAGAAAATTCTCCGGCGTTACGCCGAATGTCTCAAAAATCCGGCCGAGCGGGCTTCCCTTCGTCTCGTACAGTATGGCGAGGAAAACATGTTCCACCGATATATACTCGTCCTTAAGGCTGTTCGCCTCGTCCTGCGCCCTTACCAGTATTTTCGAAAAGCGCTGCGATATATAAATTTTGCCGCTTTCACGATTCGCGCCCGACACTTTGGGCTTGCGGTTCAGCTCGTTTTCAATCGCTCCCGCGATATTCTCCGCGGGAGTGTTCATTCTTTCGAGAAGACGCGGGATGAGGCCGTTCTCCTGCCTTATCAGCGCAAGCGCGATATTTTCCGCGTCGACCTCCTGATGGCCGAGGCGGACGGCCGAATTCTGCGCTTCGTAAATCGCCTCCTGCGACTTCTGTGTAAATTTATTCATATCCATTTCTATTCCTCCTGTCAGATTGTATTTAACCAATACTGACTTAACGCTGATATTATAGTACATCAACGAATATCAAACAATACTTTTTTGAAAAAATACAAACGGCACCCCGCAAATTCTGCCGGTTTCTGCGAGCCTGCGGAACTGTTTTTATCCGACAGCGAGGACTTCCGCTCCGGCGTTGAATTTATTTTCAGATCTGTTATAAAATATCTCACCGGAAAAAAATAACGAAAAAAATCAAAAATTGACAAAATTGTCTTGACAAGCTGAAAATAAAAGTATAATGTTTAGTTGTCGGTGCATGCCGATGAGATAATATTCCTTGTTGGGAGGCAACACCTTGAAGAGCAAAGGTACAGTAAAATGGTTCAACGCGACGAAGGGTTACGGATTTATCAGCACCGATGAAGGGAACGATGTATTCGTGCACTTCAGCGCAATTCAGGGAGAGGGCTTCAAAACCCTCGACGAAGGTCAGAAAGTAAGCTTTGAAATCACGCAGGGAAGCAAAGGCCCCCAGGCTTCCAACGTGGAAAAATTATAAGCTTTACTCCATCACCAATATTTCTTTCGTATTTATATAAAGATATAAAGAAATCGGATTGAAAGGGAGAGCGTTCGCGTTCTCCCTCGTTTTTTTACCGGCCGGTTTTTTAAGGAAGCAAGAAAGCCATCCCAAACATTATCGCGTTGTGCTATAATCGACATCTGACTAATATTAACTTTTACCGCCTTCAAGGCGTTATCGGGAGGAGCTTAATGTCCCTTACAGAAGATAAAAAACTTTCGGCAAACAGCCTGCGCCGTCCGGCGAATCTGAAAGCTCTGGGATTCAGGACAACCAAGGGGCTTGACCGGCTCTCCGGGCTGATCGGGCAGGAGCGCGCGGTGCGCTCCGTCAGCTTCGGCCTGTCCGTGCAAAACAAGGGCTACAATATTTTCATGGTCGGAGAGCCCGGATGCGGCCGCACGTCATACGCGATCGGCGAGCTGAAACGCGCCGCCGCCTCGATGCCAGCCCCGGACGACTGGATATATGTGTATAATTTCGACGACCCGAGCGTTCCGCTCGCGATTAACCTGCCCGCAGGCAAAGGGCGGGAGCTTGCGAAGGACGCCTCCGACGCTGTCGAGGAATTAAAGACGACTCTCTCCAAAGCGTTTGACAATAACGAGTTTGAAGACAGCAAGGCGCATCTGGTGAAGGCATTTCAGGACGAAGTCAATTCGATAATGGAAGAGCTGCGCAAATGGGCCGAGTCGAAAAATTTCGCTATCAAGCGCACTCCGCAGGGGTTCGTAAACCTTCCTTTGATAACGGCTCCGCCCGCCGCGCCGCGTGAACAGTCAGACGGCGAAGCGCCGCCTGAAGGCGAAGCCGCGCTGCGCGAGATGCAGCAGGAGGAATTTGAGAAACTCTCCGCGGAGGAGCAGGCCAAGCTCCAAAAGGCTTCGGAGGAGATTTCGCAGAAAACTCTTGAAAAACTGCGCCTGATACGCGAGCGTGAAAAAGATCTGAAAGAGAAGATTCACGAACTTGAGGGTCAGATATGCCGCGGCGCGATAGCGCCTGTCATGTCGGAATTGCGCGCGAAATATCGGCCGAACGGCAAACTGGAGCGGTGGCTTGACGATTTCTCGGAAGATATTATCGCTAACTTCAACTTGTTTCTTGCCGCCGTCCGCGACGACCAGGCCGACGTCGATTTTTCGCGCTACGAAGTAAACGCCTTTGTCAGCAACAATCCTAACGACGGTGTCCCTGTCATATGCGAAACGAACCCGATTTACTATAACCTCGTCGGCAAAGTCGATTACGAGAACAAGCAGGGAAATCTTTACACAGACTTCCGCCGCATAACGCCCGGCGCCATGCACAGAGCCAACGGCGGCTATCTCCTGCTTGACGCCAACGAACTCCTGCGGCAGTTTATGTCCTGGGACGTGCTGAAACGCGTGCTGCGCTACCGCGAACTGGCCATCGAAAACCTCGCGGAGCAGCTCGGCTATATCCCCGTTTCATCGCTGCGCCCTGAGCCTATCCCTGTCGATATGAAAGTAGTCGCGGTCGGAACGCCCTACATTTATTATCTGCTGAACATATACGACCCGGAATTTTCCAAAGTTTTTAAAGTCAAGGCGGAGTTTGACGCGGAAATGCAGCGCACGGACGAGAGCGAAATGCAGATCGCGCGTTTTGTCGCGGGATTTGTGGAGCGCGAAGGCAAGCTGCACTTTACCGCGGCCGCGGTCGGAGAAGTAATAGAATGGGCGTCCCGCCTTGTTGAGGACAAGAATAAACTTTCCACCCAGTTGAACAAAATCGCTGAAATTCTTGTCGAATCGACGGCGCAGGCCAAGGTTTCGGGCAAACGTCTTGTGGGCATAGGGCAGGTAAGAAAGGCGCTCTCCGAGAAAATTTTCCGCCGGGATTTGTGGGAAGAAAAAGTTTTTGACGAATACAGAAACGGCGTGATACGAATCGACACGGACGGATTTGAGGTCGGGCAGATAAACGGCCTCACAGTCTCGCAGCTGATAGATCATTCCTTCGGTTCCCCTGTGCGCATAACGGCGAACGTCTTCATGGGAACGGAAGGGGTGGTGAACATCGAGCGCGAAGCGCGCATGACAGGGCCGATACACAACAAGGGTCTTATGACTCTTTCAAGCTATCTTTGCCGCATGTACGCTAAAAAATTCCCGCTTTCAATCAGCGCGAGGCTGGCTTTCGAGCAGACTTACGGAGGCATAGAGGGAGACAGCGCCTCTTCGACCGAGCTTTACTGCCTGCTTTCCGCCATTTCCGAAATACCTTTGAATCAGGGCATAGCCGTTACCGGTTCCGTGGATCAGCGCGGCAACATACAGCCCATCGGCGGCGTCAACGAAAAAATCGAAGGCTTCTTTAATTACTGCAGGCACAACGGACTGACCGGACGCCAAGGCGTTATGATTCCGGCGCAGAATGTCCGGCACCTGATGCTGTGCCACGAAGTCACGGAGGCCGTTAAAAAGGGAAAATTCCATATATGGAGCATATCCACGATAGACGAGGGGATCGAGATACTTACCGGCATACCGGCAGGGACGCCCGACGCGAGCGGTGAATTTCCGAAAGAGAGCGTTCACGGCAGGGTGCAGGCAGCGCTTGAAGAGTGGCTTGAGCGCTCGTACCGGTATAAAAAGGTGATGAACGACAGAGTAGACCCGCCTAAAAAAAAGAGAGGCTCAAAAAAAGCCGCGGCGGAGATTCCGCAGGAAGACAATCTGAAAGAGGCCGAATGATGGCGCTTAAAAACGCGAAAGAAATTCTTGACGCTCTGGAAGCTCTTTACGGGAACGAAAAACGGCCCGCGAGCGACTTCTGTTGTGAGGAGCCGCTTGACGACCTGATATTGACGATACTTTCCCAGAATACCAACGACAAGCTGCGCGACAAGGCCTTCGCCAACATGAAGAGCCGCTATAAATCGTGGGAGGATGTCGCAGGGGCGGATATTGAAGAGCTGAAGGAAGTTTTGCGCGTCGCCGGAATGAGCGGCACGAAGCCGCAGCGCATTCAGCGGATACTCGCCGAGATCAGGGAACGCTTCGGCCGGTATTCCATAAAGGAACTGCGCGAATGGGAACAGCCGGACGTGCGCGCCTACCTCACATCATTGCCCGGAGTGGGGCCTAAGACATCCGCGATAGTCGAATGTTTTGACCTCGATATGCCGGGGTTCCCTGTCGATACGCATATCACGCGCCTCAGCAAACGTTTCGGCTGGGCCGGCGAAAAATTCCCGCCCGACAAAATTCAGCAAATTCTCGAAGCGGAACTTCCTAAAGAGCGTTTCCGGGGAGGACATCTGAATTTTCTGGAGCACGGACGCGGCCTGTGCGGCGCGAGGAAGCCGCGCTGCGGCGAGTGTCCTCTGATACGGTGGTGCCGGTTTGGACAAAAGGCGAACGGCTCCGTCGCTGATTGACTGCCGGAAAAGATTTCTCGCAGCGGCAAACCGTCAGGGCTGGGCTGGCGCGGACGGCGTTGTCTGCGCCTTGTCGGGCGGCGGGGATTCTGTCGCGGCGCTGTGGATGCTTAAAGAATTTTTCAGCGGACGGATTGTAGCGGCTCATCTCGATCACTGCACGCGCGACGGAGCCTCGCACGCCGACGCCGAGTTCGCGCGCGGCCTTTGCGAAAGCTGGGGAATAGACTGCGCCGTCAAAGTCGTTGATGTGCGCGAACGCCGCGAAAAAGGGGAATCTTTTGAAATGTCCGGCCGCCGCGCGAGATACGAACATTTTGAGGAAACGGCGCGAAGATACGCTCTGCCTTTTATCGCGGTCGGGCATAACGCCGACGACGTGGTTGAAACGCAGCTGATGAATCTCGCCCGCGGCGCGGGGCTTGCCGGCCTTCGCGGCATTCCGGAGCGCCGCGGCAATATTATCCGTCCCGTCATAGATTTTACACGCGCCGAGCTGCGCGAGATTCTTAAACAAAACAACGTGCCGTGGCATGACGACGAGACTAACGACGAATCCTGCTACACACGCAATAAAGTCCGCAATATCCTGATTCCCTGGATAAAAGAGAATTTGAACCCTGGATTTGAAAATGTCATGATCGGGCTGGCAAGACAACTGTCGGAGGAGGAGAAGGAGCGGAGAGCCGCCGCGCGCCGCGCCGTCGAGCTTGTTTCTTTCTCCGTGCCGCCCGCGCTTGCCGCGTGGAAAACGGCTTCGCTCCCCGAAATTTCTTGCGCGGCTCTTTGCGAAATGCTGCGGCTTCAGGGGGCGATGCTTCTTCTGCCCGCGCTTTCGCGAAAGCGCACGGAGGAGCTTGCAGGACTTATAAGGCGCGGGGGCTTCTGGCGTTTTCAGTGGGCGCGCGACATCGAAGTCTGCTATTCAAAACGCGGCGTCGGCTGGCTCAGGCGCGCCGATGTCGAGCGCGCGCGCTCGCGCGGAAAAAGCGCCGGCGAAAATTCTCTGCCGTGGTGGGCGGGATAATTAAAAGTGTGGTATTATTCTCTATTGTTGCACATTGAATTTCTTCCGCGGGGAGTGCTTGGCAGTGGAATATAAAATAGGCAGAACGCTCATATCAGAAGAAGCAATAAGAGAAAAGGTAAAAGAACTCGGAGCGCGTATACGCGAAGATTACGCGGGCAAGCAGGTCATCTTTGTCTGCGTGCTGAACGGCGCGGTTATATTCTTCTCGGATTTGATACGGGAAATGGGGCCCGGCATCGACGCGCAGGTGGACTTCCTGGCCATAGCGTCGTACGGCGAGTCTACGAAGAGCAGCGGCGCGGTGAAAATACTAAAAGACCTCAGCACCGATATACACGGCAAAAACGTCATAGTCGTCGAAGATATTCTGGATACGGGACTGTCGCTCAATTATATAAGCGAACTTCTGTGCGGCCGAGGCCCCGCCTCTGTTGAGATATGCGTTCTGCTTGACAAGGTGGATCGCCGCAAGCAGCCTGTTAACGTCAAATATACCGGCTTCGTGATTCCGGACGAATTTGTCATAGGCTACGGGCTTGACTACGGCGGACACTTCCGGCATCTTCCTTCCGTGCATGTGGCCGAACCGGTTGACTGATTTCTTAAAGGGATGAAGAGGAAAGGGAGGATAATTCAGCTTGAAGAAAATTTCTAAGAACGTGGGGATGTACATTATCCTGATTGTGCTTGTAGTCAGTCTGGTCAATGTGTTCCTCACACCGGACGGCAGTCAGAAATCAACTCAGACAAACGTCATGCCGTACAGCGAAATGCTGAAAGAGGTCAGCGGCGGCAACGTCGCTAAAGTGCTTATAGATCGCGAAGAGCTCACCGGCACGATGAAGAACGGGGGAGAGTTCCGCACTTTTATACTCGACGCCGATTCTCTTCCTTCGCTGCTCGCCTCAAAAGGCGTCGAGGTCGAGATCGTTCCGCCGCCGAAAAATTCATGGCTGACGGCGCTGCTCACGTCGCTGCTTCCGACCCTCCTGCTGATAGGAGTCTGGATATACTTCATCTACAATATGCAGGGCGGAGGCAGCAAGGTGATGGGGTTCGCGAAAAGCAAAGCGAAGCTCTTCCTTGACAATCGCCCCAAAGTCACATTCGCGGATGTCGCAGGGTGCGACGAGTCAAAAGAGGAGCTGGAAGAGGTCGTGCAGTTTCTCAAAGACCCCGCGAAATTCACAAAGCTCGGCGCCAGAGTCCCGCGCGGCGTGCTTCTTCTCGGCGCGCCGGGAACAGGCAAGACACTGCTTTCGCGGGCCGTCGCGGGAGAAGCGGATGTGCCGTTCTTCAGCATCAGCGGCTCCGACTTCGTGGAAATGTTCGTCGGCGTCGGCGCGGCCCGTGTGCGCGACCTTTTTGAACAGGCACGCAAATACCAGCCATGTATAATCTTCATCGACGAAATCGACGCGGTGGGGCGCCACCGCGGAGCCGGACTCGGCGGCGGCCACGACGAGCGCGAGCAGACGCTGAACCAGCTGCTTGTCGAGATGGACGGCTTTGAGGCCGGCGACGGCATAATTCTCATCGCCGCGACCAACCGTCCCGATATCCTTGACCCAGCGCTTCTGCGTCCCGGCCGGTTTGACAGGCAGGTAGTCGTCGACCGCCCCGATGTCAACGGAAGACGCGACATCCTGAAAGTCCACCTGAGAGACAAAAAAATAGCAGACGACGTGGATATTGACGTAATTGCACGCAGGACGCCCGGATTCGTAGGAGCCGACCTCGCGAACCTCGTCAACGAAGCGGCGCTGCTTTCCGCCCGCCGCGATAAGGAAAAGCTCGAAATGCCGGAGTTTGAGGAGGCCATCGACCGTGTCATGGCCGGACCGGAGCGCAAGAGCCGCGTAATCAGCGCCAAAGAGCGCGAGATAATCGCATACCACGAAGCCGGTCACGCGCTTGTGGCCGCTAAAACAGAAGGCGCAGACCCCGTCCATAAAATCTCTATAATTCCCCGAGGGCATATGGCGCTTGGCTACACGCTCCAGCTTCCGGAAGAGGACAGGTTCCTTATCTCAAAACAAGAGCTTTCAGGTAGGATATGCGTGCTCTTGGGCGGACGCGTGGCCGAGATGATCCGCTACGGCGATGTGACGACCGGAGCCTCCAACGACCTTGAGCGCGCGACGCAGATTGCCCGCCAGATGGTCACTCAGTTCGGTATGAGCGAAAAACTCGGCCTTGTGACGCTGGGGCGCAAACAGCACGAAATATTCCTCGGCCACGATATTGTCGAAGACCGGAATTACAGCGAGGAAATCGCGCACCTCATAGACGTGGAGATCCGCTCGATAATCGACTCCTGCATGGATAAGGCGCGGGAGATACTTACGGAGAACCGCGAACGCCTTGAACTGATAACGAAGAAGCTGCTTGAAGCCGAGGTGCTCGAGGGCGACGAGCTTGACGATCTGCTCGGCTATCCGAAAAAAGAGCAGACTCCTCCCGCGCGGGAAGAAAAAGGCGACGGCGAGGAGCCGGCTGAAAACGCGGGCGGCGAACCCTCCGCGCTTGAGACCTCTGACAGCGAAGCCGAGGACGAAAAAAAGCTCGGCTCCGATTGATAAAAAGCAAATAAGCAAAGATTGCGGGCCGCTTTTCCGAGAGGCGGCCCTTGTTTTATGCTTCCGCGCAGCCGCGCCGTTTGTGCTAAAATCTAACAGTTATTGTCATATTGCGGAGGTTGTGCGCAAACGACGGAATGGAAGACAAATTTAAGCTGACCGCGCCCTTCGGCCTCTCAGGCGACCAGCCGCAGGCCGTCGAAAAACTTGCGCGCGGTTTCATGGAAAAGGACGGGACGCGCCAGACGCTCCTCGGAGTTACGGGCAGCGGGAAAACCTTCACAATGGCCAACGTCATTGCAAGGCTCAACCGCCCGACCCTCGTTATGGCTCATAACAAAACTCTCGCCGCGCAGCTGTACAGCGAATTCAAAGAATTTTTCCCGGAAAACTCAGTGAATTACTTTGTAAGTTATTACGACTACTACCAGCCGGAGGCGTATATCCCGGCCTCGGACGTTTATATCGAAAAGGACGCCTCCGTCAATGAGCGCATAGAGAAACTGCGGCTCGCGACGACGAAGTCGCTTCTTGAACGGCGCGATGTTGTGGTTGTGGCGAGCGTCTCGTGCATATACGGCCTCGGCAAGCGGAAAAGCTACGAAGAGGCAATCTTCCGTTTCGCCTGCGGTGAACGCTGGGCGCGGCGTGATTTCATGATGCGCCTGCTTGCCAACTACTATGAGCGCAACGACATGTCGCTTGTGCCGGGCACATTCAGGAGCAGAGGGGAAACGATGGAAATTTTCCCGTCGTACAGCGACACTGCTTTGCGCATATATTTCTTCGACGACGAGATAGAGCGCATAGACGAAATAGACCCTGTGAGCGGCAGCAGCCTCGCGCGCAAAGAGAAAGCCGGCATATTCCCGTCAAAGCACTATATCACGAGCGCGGACGCCATCAGACATGCGGCGGGCGCCATCGAAAGAGAAATGGAAGAATGCTGCGTCCGCTTTGCCGGCGAGGGAAAATATCTCGAAGCCGAGCGGCTGAAGATGCGCACCAAATATGATCTGGAGATGCTGCTCGAAGTAGGGTACTGCTCCGGCATTGAAAACTACTCGCGCTATCTTGACGGGCGCGAGGCCGGCGACCCGCCTGGCACGCTTCTTGACTTCTTTCCGAAGGACGCGCTTTTTTTCATCGACGAGTCGCATATGACCCTGCCGCAGGTGCGCGGCATGTTCAACGGTGACAGAGCCCGTAAAGAGATACTGGTTGAGCACGGATTCAGGCTTCCTTCCTGTCTTGACAACAGGCCGCTTAAATGGGCCGAGTTTGAGCCGCTGATGAAAAACGCTCTTTTTATCTCGGCGACGCCGGGGGATTATGAATTCGCCCACTCGGATCATGTCGTCGAGCAGTTAATCAGACCCACCGGGATACCGGACCCCGAAGTGGAAGTCCACGGCGCGGCCGGGCAGGTCGACGACCTGCTCGCCGAGATACGGCCGATAATCGACAGCGGCGAACGCGTGCTTGTCTCGACGCTCACGAAGCGTTCGGCGGAAGACCTCGCGGAATATATGGCCGATCTCGGTATAAAAGTCCGCTACATACATTCGGAGCTTGATACGTTCGAACGCGCGGAACTGCTGCGCGACCTCAGGCTCGGCGTTTTTTCCGTCCTTGTGGGAGTCAATCTGCTGCGCGAGGGAATAGATCTTCCGGAGGTTTCGCTGGTCGCGATACTGGACGCGGATCGCGAAGGCTACCTGCGCGCGCACCGCTCTCTGATACAGATGATCGGACGCGCGGCGCGCAACAGCGCGGGGAAAGTTATTCTCTACGCGGACGTTATCACCGACAGCATATCGCTCGCCATAAAGGAGACAGAACGGCGGCGCGAGGCCCAGACCGCGTTCAACAAGGAGCATCATATAGAACCGAAGACAATCATCAAATCTGTCAGAAATCTTTTGCCTGATGAGCTGGCATCAGGCGGCGAAGAACATTACGCCGGCATGAGGGCGGCTTCCCCCGCTGCGGAACGCGCGGAGAACATAGCGGAAATGGAACGCAGGATGTGGGAGGCTGTCGAGAGGCTGGATTTTGAAACCGCGGCGCAGCTCAGGGACGACATCTGCAAACTGAAAGGCGGAAGCGCGATTGGAACAGGAAATAAAAATTACCGGAGCAAGGCAGCACAACTTAAAAAACATAAGCGTAAATATTCCAAAAAATAAACTCGTCGTAGTCACGGGACCCTCCGGCTCCGGCAAGTCGTCTCTTGCTTTCGACACGATCTACGCCGAGGGCCAGAGGCGCTATGTCGAATCGCTCTCCTCTTACGCGCGCCAGTTCCTCGGCATGTCCGACAAGCCGGACGTGGACGATATAACGGGACTTTCGCCGGCGATTTCGATAGAACAGAAAGGCACGGGGCACAACCCGCGCTCGACCGTCGGCACAGTCACGGAAATATACGACTATCTCCGTCTCCTCTTCGGACGGGCCGGGACACCTCACTGTCCCAAGTGCGGACGCGAGGTGCACAGGTACAGCGTAGACGAAATAATCGATCTGATCTTCAAAGAATACGACGGCCGTCCGCTTGAAATATATTCCCCTGTCGTGAAAGGCAAGAAGGGCGAATACAAAAATCTCCTGCTGAAACTGCATCGGCAGGGTTACATGCGGGCGCGTGTCGACGGCACACTCTATTGGCTCGAAGAAAGTGTCGAGCTGGATAAAAAACGCCGCCACACCATAGAATGTCTTATTGACAGGATGAAAGTGCGCAAGGAAAACCGCCTGCGCCTGAGCGAAGCTGTCGAGATGGCGCTCAAGCTTTCGGACGGGCTGGTGCTGCTGGTCTCGGACGGAATGGCGGACAACGAGCTGACGGAGAAATATGTCTGTCCCGTGTGCGAAATAAGCCTGCCGGAGATTGAGCCGCGGCTGTTCTCGTTCAACGCGCCGGACGGCGCCTGCCCTGACTGTGGCGGCCTCGGCTTTCATACGCATTTTTCGCCGGAGCTTGCGGTAAACCCGGAGCTGCCGGTGGCCGACGGCGGCTTTATCCCGTGGAAGGCAATGAAGCACATGCTGCAGAAAGCGGAAAAGCTCGCGGAACGCAAGGGCTGGGATTTGAGCATGCCCTTCAAATCTCTTCCGGACGAGGCGAAAGATGAGCTGCTTTACGGTTCCGACGAAGTGCTTCCGCTGATATTCACCGACCGTCAGGGCGACTGGGAATACAACGGGAAATACATCGGCCTCATACCCTGGATAGAAAAGCGCTACAACGAAACCGAATCCGAAAATTACAAAGCGGAGCTTGACAGATACCGCGTGGAAGACGTCTGTTCATCGTGCAAAGGATCGCGGCTGAAACCGGAGGCCCTCGCGGTGACGCTCGGCGGCTATAATATAAAGCGGCTTACCGAAATGCCGGTAGATGAGCTGCTGAAAGTTCTGGACGGCCTGAAGCTCGGCGCGCGCGAGCAGAAAATCGTAGGCGTCGCGCTCATTGAGATAAAAAAGCGCCTCGCCTTCCTTAACGACGTCGGCGCCGGCTACCTGAGTCTCTCACGGCGCGCCGATACTTTAAGCGGCGGCGAGAGTCAGAGGATACGCCTCGCCTCTCAAATAGGCTCGCAGCTCACAGGAGTGCTTTACGTGCTTGACGAGCCGACTATCGGCCTTCACCCCCGCGACACAAACAGACTGCTTGACACTCTGCGCGCCATCCGCGACATCGGCAACACTGTAATTGTGGTGGAACATGACCGCGACACGATGTTGGCCGCGGATTACATACTGGAGCTCGGCCCGGGAGCGGGGGAGCGAGGGGGAGAGCTTATCGCGGGAGGCGGCGCGGATGAAATAAAACGCGGAAATTCCAGCACGGCGCTTTATCTGCGGGGTGAAGCGGACGGCACATATATTCCACGCGGCAGCCGCAGAAAACCCTCTTCATTCGTCAAAGTGCGCGGCGCGAGCGAAAACAACCTGAAAAAACTGAATATAGACATCCCGCTGAACACATTCGCCTGTCTGTCGGGAGTTTCGGGCTCAGGCAAAAGTACGCTGCTTTACGAAATACTCTACAAGGGGCTGCGCGGCAAATTCGACCGCGAATTTCGCGAACGCCCCGGAAAATTTGAAAGCATCGCCGGCTTTGAGCCGCTGCGCAACATTGTGCTCGTCGACCAGAGTCCCATAGGGCGCACACCGCGTTCCAATCCCGCCACATACACCGGCCTTTTTACCTATATCAGAGAATTTTTCTCCGAATTGCAGGAGTCTAAACTGCGCGGCTACAGGCCGGGCCGTTTCAGCTTCAACGTCAAAGGCGGGCGGTGCGAGGCCTGCAACGGCGACGGTGTCATAAAAGTTTCAATGCTCTTCCTCCCCGACGTGTACGTGAAATGCGACGTCTGCAAAGGGCGGCGCTACAACAGAGAAACTCTCGAAGTAAAATATAAGGGGCTCTCTATCGCCGACGTTCTTGAACTGACCGTGGACGAAGCCGCGGAGTTTTTCGGCGCGGTGCCGCGTATAGCCAATAAGCTTAAAACCATACAGGAAGCGGGCCTTGGCTACATCCGCCTGGGGCAGCCGGCCACCACTCTGTCGGGCGGTGAGGCGCAGCGCGTCAAGCTTGCGACGGAGCTGGGCAAAAAATTCCGCGGCAATACGCTTTACCTGCTTGACGAGCCTACGACGGGACTGCACTATACCGATGTGAGAAAACTGCTGGTGCTTTTGCACAAGCTGGTAGAACAGGGAAATTCCGTGCTCGCGATAGAACATAATCTGGACGTGCTGGCCTCGGCCGATTACATAATGGAACTCGGGCCGGATGGCGGAAAAGGCGGCGGGAAACTCACGGCCAAGGGCACGCCGGAAGAAATAGCGCGCGCTAACGGCCCGACGTCGAAATATCTCGCGCGTTTCTTGGAAGAAATTAAAAGAGGACAATAAAAAATGGAAAAAAGAAAAAAAACGGGAAAACCGCGCGCGGAAGAAGCCGCTCAGCCCGGAGAACTCTGCTGGGGGCGCAACCCGATAATATCTCTTCTTGAGGAAAGTCCGGAACGCTGCATGAAAGTCCTGATTTCGGAAACTATTCAGCCGCACGTAAAAAGCAAAATAACGTCGCTCTGCCGCGAGGCCGGCGTTGTCTTTCAGTTCGGCGCGCCTGAGGCGCTCAGCCGCGTGACTTCCGGGGAAAACCATCAAGGAGCGGTCGCTTTCATAACGCCGGTGAAACTGTGGAACGCCGAAGAACTCATCGCCGCTCTCCCCGTTCCGCCGAACCCCGCGATGGTGCTTCTCTGCGACCATGTGCAGGACCCGCGCAACCTCGGCGCGATGACGCGAAGCGCGGAGGCCGCTGGCGCCTCGGCGGTGCTTGTGACAAAGCGCGGCGGCTGTCTCCCAAACGGAACGGTGGTCAAGACGAGCGCCGGAGCCGCGCTTCGCGTGCCTCTGGCGCTTATCGGCAATGTCGCGCAGACAGTGCGCAGGCTTCAAGAGGCAGGCTTCTGGGTTACCGGCCTTGACATGGAGGGGCGCGATACGCTCTTTCGCGAAGACTTGCCGCGGCGCAGCGCGATAGTAGTCGGCGCGGAGGGGAGCGGACTTGGCCTGGCCGCGGCGAAAGCCTGCGACGATGTTCGTTTTATCCCGATGCGCGGGAAGACCGGCTCTCTTAACGTCTCTGTCGCAGCGGCGCTCGCGATGTTCGAGTGGGCAAGGAGCGTTAGAAAAATTCAAGATCAACAGACGCGAAGCTGATTGGCAAACGGGGCGTTTGACGGCGCGCGAGGAAGTTCCGTCCGCAAACGGCAAAGGTCATGGGCGGCGGGCTCATGAAAAGAGCATGGAAATTTTCGCGCGTGCGCGGTTGACATAATGACCGATTCATATATAATAGCCTCTGTCCGGCCCGATTGGGGTATGGTGCAACGGCAGCACGCCTGACTCTGGATCAGGTAATCGAGGTTCAAATCCTTGTACCCCAGCCATTTTTTGCGAGACGGTCCCTTCGTCTAGGGGCCCAGGACGGCGGGTTCTCAGCCCGTTAACAGGAGTTCGAATCTCCTAGGGACTGCCAAATAAAAGCTGAAACGGGGAGCGCCGCTTAGGCGTTTCCCGTTTCGGTTATTTAAGCGCGATGCCCTCTCGCCCGAGAAGCATATAAAGCAGACATTCCCATCAGAAAACCCTCTGCAGCGAAAATATTTTCACAGTTGAGCATAAGAACCTTCATTCTGTGGAAAAAGCGGAATTCGTCTTTGAAAGCCCCATGAATAAAAAGAGTCGCCGTGTCGTCTTGCGGTGCGCGATAAATTTTTACATCAAAAAAATTTTTATTGTTTAAGACTCAAAAAACAAATGTTAGAATATATGTTGATATAATTAAGCAGAATAGATAAATAACCCGCAGAGAAAATTTGACCCGAAAGGCCGGTTTTAAATGTATCCGCACTGCTGCGGATGAAAAATATTTGGCGAGAGCCGCCGACCGGAGGGATGTGTATATTTTATATTAAAGTATGAAAATTGACGCAATTTAAGATTGCAAGTAAAATCTACTACTGTATTGTAAGGTTCATACCAAATTTTAACGATACCACGGGAGGAGGTGACTTCATTGTCGGATAATATCGCGCAGGAAATTCGTGAGCAGGAGGCTATGGCTAAGGACATTGTCTCCGAAGCTAAGGCTGAGGCCGCGAGAATTGTCGCCGCCGCTCAGTCTGACGCTGAACAGTGCGTTAAGAGCACAAAACAGCGATGCCACAGGCAGTGGCGCGAAAGGGTGGCGGAAGCCGAGAAAGAGGCCGAGTCCAAAGCTCTTGAAATGGTCAAACAGGGCGAAATAGATGCCAATGCGTTTTACGAAAGTAAGAAGAAAGACACAGACGAGGTCGCAGACTGGCTTGTAAGAGAGGTGATGGCGTCTTATGGCTCTCGCTGAAATGTGCAAGGCGCGGATTGCCGTCCATAAATCCGTCGCCGATGATTTAGCGGCCAGCCTTCAGTCGCTGGGATGCTGCGAGTTCTCAGGCAAAACCGGCGAACCCGCCCGGCATACCGGAGCGGCCGAACCGCTTCGCGAGAAAAAACGCCGCATCGACGAGCAGATCGGCGATGCGAAGTTTGTGATACGCCTTTTGGAGCCATACGAGACCAAAGAGGGCGGTTTGGAAAGAATGCTGAGCGGCGCGCCCTCTGTGTCGTTTGGCGAACTGGCGGCTAAGATCGATGGACAGAAATTTGCGGAACTCACGTCTTCACTCAGAGAAATAGAGAAAAGCCTCACGGAGACGCGGGCCGAGATTTCGCGGCTGAAAGGACTTATGAGTCAGGCCGTTTTGCTGGAAAAAATTAAATATCCGCTCGAATTTTTTACTGCCGGAACCGAAACAGTCAGCGGTGCGATTTACAGCGTTTCAAAAGACACCGCCGCGGATCTGCGCGAGAAAATAACGGCGGAACTGGCGGATATGGCTGATATCCAGGAAATACTAGGGGCGGACAAGGACCCGGAGACTGTGTTTGCCGTGCTCTATCGCAAATGCGATTCTGAACGTCTCCAGGCGGCGCTCGCTAATTCCGGGGCGACACGCGTTGAAGTTCCCAAAGATTTCATTCTCACCTCTTCGGAGGAAAAGGCAAAGCTCAGCGCCGGCATTGCCTCTTTCGAGAAAAAGGAAAGGGAACTGTCAGACAGACTCGCGGAGCACGCCGACGCAGGGCTTGCGGCCGCGCGCGACCACAGCGACTACTGGAACATAGTCAGCCGCAGGCTCAACGCTATGGAGTCCGGCGAGCCGACCGAAGAAGTGCTTATCTGGGAACTGTGGGTGCCGAAGTCGGAAATTGACAGAGTGAAGACAGCGGTATCCAAATACGAAAAGTTTACTGAATTTGCCGAAGTGGAGCCAGAGACCGGAGAGGTTCCGCCGACCTTTCTGCATAACCCGTCGTGGTCCTCATGCCTTGAGCCGCTCACTGTCATGTACGGCACGCCTACATACGGCAAGGTCGACCCGACTACTCATATGGCCCCGTTCTTTTTCCTGTTTATGGGCATATGTCTTGGCGACGCGGGCTACGGCTTGATTGTCGCGGCGCTTCTCGGATATTTTCTGGTACGCTATCAGCTTCAGCCGACGCTTCGCAAATTTTTCGTGATGATGGTTGTCGGTATGTTGGTGGCTGTCGCTTTCGGCGCCATAACGACGTCGTGGTTCGGCGACGCGCTTACCGCGTTCCCGTTCCTTGCAGGCGTCGAACATGTCGCTTCAAAGATACGGCTCTTAAACCCGATGGGAGACCCGATAACAATGCTTTTGATCTCGCTCGCGCTCGGGTTTGTCCAGCTGATGTACGGTCTGCTTCTTGCCTTTTACCAGAACTGGAAGGCGGGAGATAAACTGGCGGCCTGCGCCGACCAGGGCGGCTGGATACTCTTCCTCTGCGGGCTTGTGCTCTTCGGGTGCTCCACGGGAGGAGCCGTTGCTCCCTCGCTTGCTCTGCCGGGCAAAATCGTAGCGATAGCCGGAGCCGCCATTCTGGTCGCGACGCAAGGCAGGGAAAAGAAGAACCTGTTCGGGAAACTCTTCTCCGGCGTCATGAGCCTTTACAACGTCACAGGTTATCTCGGAGATGTTCTGAGCTACAGCCGCCTGCTTGCGCTCGGCTTGGGTTCCGCCGCGGTCGGGATGGTTATCAACCTTCTCGCGGGACTGGTCTCAGGGGTGCCATATGTAGGCATTGTGCTGGCTGTATTGCTGTTTGTGCTGGGACATCTGTTCAGCATAGCGGTCAACATACTGGGAGCTTTCATACATCCGCTGAGACTTCAGTATGTCGAATTCTTCGGCAAGTTCTATGAAGCTACCGGCCGCAATTTTGAACCGCTCTGCAACGCGGCGCAGTATTCCAGCATCACGGAAGAATCTTCGGCAAACTAAAACGCGTATACGCGGCACAATTTTTAAAGGAGGTAAATTTTTATTATGGAAACAATTATCGCAACAATCGGTGATCAGCTTGGACAGATGCTAGTTATTCTTGGCGCGGCTCTCGCGGTCGGCTTCGCGGGTTCCGGTTCCGCGTGGGGCATCGGCCTCGCTAACGAAGCCGCTGCGGGAATCATGACGGAGGACCCCAAGAAATTCGGCTACGCGCTCGTTCTTCTGGCCCTTCCCGGCACACAGGGCATTTACGGACTGCTTGTCGCGGTTCTCGCTATGCAGAAGTCCGGCCTCCTCGGCGGGGATACGGTCGTAACTGTCTGGCAGGGTCTCGGCATCTGCTTCGCCTGCCTGCCGATTGCGATAGTCGGCTTCTATTCGGCTATTTGGCAGGGCAAGTCGTCCGCCGCGACAATCCTTATGATTGCGAAGCGCCCCGAAGAAATCGGTAAGGCGGTCATTCTCCCGGCCATGTGCGAAACTTACGCGGTTTTCGGTCTGCTGGTCAGCATCCTGCTGCTCAACGGGATCAAATTATAGCAAAGAAGACTGAGTGTCATGTCTTTAGCTCAGATTACTGAAAAAATCAGGAACGACGCTCAGAAAGAGGCGGACGAAATCCTCGCGAAGGCTAAATCGCAGGCAGAGGCCCTTGCGGCCAAGGCCGACAAAGAATGCCGCGATATACAGGAGGGATTCGACGCCCGTTTTGAAGCTGAACGCCCTGAAATAATAAAACGCAGAGAGATTGTCGCGGACATAGATATAAGCAAAATGATGCTCAGCGCGAAACGCGAGCTGATTGAGCGTGTATACAGCGGCGCTCTCGATAAGATGAAAGCTCTTCCTAAGGACGAATATCTCGCTTTCTGCACGAATCTTCTTGACGGCGGGGTTTCCTCCAAGGACGAAGAGGTCGTAATCGGCTCGGAAGAAAAGTACATTGACGCCGCGTGGCTTGACGCTTACAACTCGTCCCACGGTTCCGCTCTTACTCTCTCCGGTGAGAGAGCCGATATAGCGGGAGGTTTTATTCTCCGCAGAGGAAGAATCAGCGTAAATTGCTCTTGGGAGATGCTTCTTAAAGTCTCTCAGGAAAAACAGGAATCTGACGTTGTAAAGCGTTTGTTCCCGGCCGCGTGAAGAAGGAGGTGCCCTGATGTCATATAAGGAGGCTTACG
Source organism: uncultured Synergistaceae bacterium (assembly GCA_964450835.1). Classification (GTDB taxonomy): domain Bacteria; phylum Synergistota; class Synergistia; order Synergistales; family Synergistaceae; genus Caccocola. Next base: position 21,473 of record CAYVEQ010000001.1, on the reverse strand, counting down.
GATATGCCGTGGCGCGTATACGCGCTATGGAGCTGCGCCTTCTTGACGCCTCGGTTTTCACGAGGATGCTCGACGCCGAAGACACGCCCTCCGTCATGAAAATTCTCGGAGAAACCTCTTACGCGGCAGCGCTCGCGTCGGTTTCCGGCAGCGGAGGGTTCGACAAAGTTCTGGAAACAGTGCTGCACGATACCTACGAAGAGGTGAATTCCTTCGCTCCTCAGAAAGAGCTGGTCACACTGCTTCGTCTGCCGTATGACTTCAGCAATGTCAAGGTTATGCTGAAAAGCATCTTCAGCGCAAGAAGCGGCGGCAGAAAAAGATGGGATCTTCTCACGTCGCTTGCCTCTTATCCTGTTGACAAGCTGATTTCCGAGATAGAGGCGGAAGACTATCGGCTTTTGCCTTTCGGTCTGGCTGCACTCTTTCCGAAATGCCTTTCCGCGTGGGAGCAGAACCATGACGTATTGGAAGTCGAACGGGCGCTTGACGGGCAGCTGTACGCCGTTATGAGTGAAGAGGCCGACGGATTGTCTGTCCCTGAAATTTCATCTTGGGTGAGGCTCAGGATAGACGGAGAAAACATCCGCTCGCTGCTCAGACTCAAGCGTTTCGGCTTTGACGCTTCGCGCGCAGCGGCTTTCCTCCACGAAGGCGGCAACTTGGATATCAACACACTTGCGCCGATGATTTCAGAGCCTTTTGAAACATGGGGACGTATGATAGCCTATGCCGACATCGCCGGGCTTTTCGCCGGAACAGACGCAGCCGCTCCTTTTGCCGATGTTATGATGGACTTGGAAAAAGCGCTTGACGACTTTTACCTGCACGCCATCTCCGGCAGCCGCTTCAGTTCCAGCGCTCCGGGCAACCTGGTGGCGTATCTGTGGGCCAAAGAGCTTGAGGTCAAGAACATACGCATGATCGCCGTATCCAAGGCGACAGGCAAAGACGGCGGTCAGATAAGGAGGCTTCTGCGCAATGTCAACGCATAAACAGAGAGCCCCGATGGCGGCAGTCGGAAATTACGAGAGCATTCTGCCTTTTAAGGCGATAGGACTTGATGTGGTAGTTGTCACAGATGAGAACCGCTCGTCAGTTCCTCAGACGCTGAGCAGATTCGCCCGCTCCGGGTATGCCGCGCTCTTCCTCGAAGAGCCGCTGTACTCCGAGTTCAGAGAGGCCGTCGACGAGATAAACGAATATTCCGATATAAGTATAATCCCTGTGCCCAATCAGACAGGGTCGATGAACGTCGGTCTTCTGTCGATACGCCGCAACGTCGAACGCGCGGTCGGCATGGACATATTCGGTGATAAATGATGATTGTGACGGAGGCGATTTAATTTGACCACACCTAACACCGTTACCGGATATATTGAAAAAATATCCGGCCCGCTTGTAATAGCCGGCGGCATGGCCGGAGCCTGCATGTTCGACGTCGTTAAAGTCGGCAGGGCCGGCCTCGTCGGAGAAATAATAGAACTCAAAGACGATCAGGCGTCAGTACAGGTTTATGAGGAAACGTCCGGGCTTGCCCCCGGAGAGCCTGTCGTCAGCACAGGAGAGCCTCTTTCCGTTGAACTCGCCCCGGGAATGATAGAAGAATTTTTTGACGGCATACAGCGTCCGCTCGAAGCGATTCAGGACAAGGCGCAGAGTCCTTATATCCTCAGGGGGATCAGCGTTCCCGCAGTGAGCCGCACACGCAAATGGGCCTTTGAGCCTAAGGCTGAGGTAGGAGACGAAGTGGCCCCGGGCGATATCATCGGAATCGTAAACGAGACGGTTCTTGTAGAGCACAGAATAATGGTTCCTCACGGGGTGGCCGGAAAAATCAAAGAAATTAAGATAGGCGAATTTACAGTCGAGGAAACTGTCGCTGTCGTAACGGACGCGAAGGGGCAGGATCATGAGATTAAACTGCTTCAGCGCTGGCCCGTGCGTTCACCGCGCCCGGTCGTCAAACGCCTTCCGCCTGAAGTGCCTCTTACAACCGGACAGCGCGTCGTCGACACATTCTTCCCAATAGCGCGCGGCGGCACGGCCTGTGTTCCCGGCCCCTTCGGTTCAGGAAAAACCGTTATACAGCACCAGCTCGCCAAGTGGGCGGACGCGGAGATCGTTGTCTACATCGGCTGCGGCGAACGTGGCAATGAGATGACAGACGTTCTTCTTGAATTCCCGGAACTTGAGGACCCGCGTTCGGGCCAGCCACTTATGAAGAGGACGCTGCTTATAGCCAACACCTCGAATATGCCCGTCGCGGCCCGCGAAGCCTCAATATACACGGGCATCACGATAGCTGAATATTTCCGCGACATGGGGTATTCCGTAGCTCTTATGGCGGACTCCACGTCGCGCTGGGCGGAAGCTCTGCGCGAGATGTCCGGACGCCTTGAAGAAATGCCCGGCGAAGAGGGATATCCGGCTTACCTCGGTACGCGCCTTGCCTCTTTCTACGAAAGAGCGGGACGCGCGATATGCTTCGGCAAGGACGGCCGCGAGGGCGCTGTTTCCGTAATCGGCGCGGTATCGCCTCCCGGCGGGGACCTCTCGGAGCCCGTGACGCAGAACACGCTTCGCGTCACAAAGGTATTCTGGGGGCTTGACTCGCAGCTTGCCTATCAGCGCCACTTCCCGGCAATCAACTGGCTCAACAGTTATTCCCTTTACGCGCAGAAGCTCGGCGAATACTGGGACAACTTCTATGACGGCGAATGGAGCGTGTACCGCACGGAAGCCATGTCGCTGCTGGAGGACGAGGACAAACTGAAAGAAATCGTCCGCCTCGTCGGCATTGACGCGCTCTCGAAAGAAGAACGCATGGTGCTTGAAACATCGAAGTCAATACGCGAGGACTTCCTGCACCAGAATTCATTCCACGAGATTGATACCTACGCGTCGATGGACAAGCAGTTCAAGATGCTTCGCAACATACTGACCTTCCACGCGCTCGGCATGCAGGTGCTGAAGCGCGGCGGCACAATGAGTTCGGTTTTCGATCTGCCGATACGCGAAGAAATCTCACGTATGCGCTACACCGAAGAAAACGAACTGGCCAAGCTTGACGAGCTTGAGACAAAAATAAAAGCCGAACTCGGCAAACTGCTTGCAATGGGAGGTGAACGCAATGATGTTGCCTGAGGAATATAAGACTATCTCCAACCTTTCCGGCCCTCTGATGATGGTCAATAAGGTGAGCGACGTCAGCTATGACGAACTTGCCGAAATAACGCTTTCAAACGGAGAGCGCCGCCGCGGCCGCGTGCTCGAAATCAGCGGAGATCGCGCCCTTGTGCAGGTCTATGAGGGAAGCAGCGGAATAGACGTGAACACAACGCAGATTAGATTCCTCGGAGACGTTCTGCGGCTTCCGGTATCGCGCGATATGCTCGGCCGTATATTCAACGGACGGGGCGACCCCATTGACGGAGGCCCTGCAATCATTCCGGAGACGACGCTTGACGTCAACGGCAACCCGATGAACCCCTTCTCGCGCGACTACCCGTCTGAATTCATACAGACAGGTGTCTCGACTATCGACGGCATGAATCCGCTCGTCCGCGGACAAAAGCTCCCGATATTTTCCGGAAGCGGTATGCCGCACAACAGAATGGCGGCTCAGATCGCCAGACAGGCGACAGTCATAAGCGGCCACTCCGACTTCGCCGTTGTCTTCGCGGCAATGGGCATCACATTTGAGGAAGCATCCTTCTTCATGGAAGATTTCCGCAAGACAGGCGCGCTGCAGCGTACTGTCATGTACGTCAACCTCGCGGACGACCCGGCGATTGAGCGTATATCCACGCCTCGCCTTGCTTTGACTGCGGCGGAATATCTCGCCTTCGAAAAAGGAATGCACGTCCTTGTCATTCTGACGGACCTTACAAACTACTGCGAAGCTCTCCGCGAAATTTCGGCGGCAAGGAAGGAAGTCCCCGGACGCCGCGGCTACCCGGGTTATCTCTATACTGACCTCGCCACCATGTACGAGCGCGCAGGACGTTTGCGCGGCAAAATAGGCTCCATCACGCAAATCCCGATCCTGACAATGCCCGAAGACGACAAAACGCACCCGATTCCCGACCTTACGGGCTACATCACGGAAGGGCAGATAATTCTTTCGCGCACGCTGCACCGCAAGGGAATCTATCCGCCGGTCGATGTCATGCCGTCGCTTTCACGACTCAAAGACAAAGGCATAGGCAAGGGCAAGACACGCGAAGACCACGCCGACCTTATGAACCAGCTCTTCGCCGCCTACTCGCGCGGCAAAGAGGCGAAAGAGCTTGCCGTTATCCTCGGCGAAGGCGCGCTCTCCGAAGAAGACAAGGCGTTTGCCAAATTTTCCGACGAGTTTGAGGACAAATACGTGCGTCAGGGCGAGTACGACAACCGCAGCATAGAAGACACGCTTCAGCTCGGCTGGGACCTGCTCACAATAGTGCCTGTCAGAGAACTCAAACGTATCAGAGACGAGTATATAGAGAAGTACCTTAAGCCGCTCTTAGAGGCACAAGAGGAACTCGCGCAGCAGGAACAGTAGGGAGGGGTGACCTTCAATGGCAAAGGCGCTTAACGTCAACCCCAACAGAATGGAGTTATCGCGGCTGAAACGTCAGCTTGTAGTCGCGAAACGGGGCCACAAACTGCTCAAAGACAAGCAGGACGCGCTCGTCAAGGAATTTCTTGTCAGAGCCAGAGCCACCTACGGACTGCGGCAGAGTGTAGAGCGAGAGCTTGGCGAATGTTACGGCGGCTTTCTCCTCGCTCGCGCGCAGACTCTCCCGCAGGTTCTTGAACAGACTCTGATGACGGCGGGCGGCGACCTTCGGGTAAGCGTCGAGCACAGGAACGTAATGAGCGTCCGCGTTCCGGAATTTGAATTCCCCGAGCAGCGTTCGGAGCTCAACTACGGCCTCGCCGCCTCGCCCGGAAGCCTTGATGTCGCGCTTGAGAAATTCCTGGAAGTCATGCCGAAGCTCGTCCGCCTCGCGGCTGAGGAGAAGGCTATCCGCGCCATGGCGCTTGAAATAGAGCGCACGCGCCGCCGCGTCAACGCGCTCGAGCACGTAATGATCCCGTCGTTCACAGAGGCGATACGCTCTATCTCTATGAAGCTCGAAGAGATGGAACGGAGTACTCTGAGCAGACTTATGGTCATCAAGGAAATCGTGAGAAACCACTAGAAGCTATGCAGTTTTCTTGTACGGCGCGCCGCAGGGCGCGCCGCTTTTTTTGTCCGTTCGCCGGATCGTTTCGCAGTCTGAACAGCGGCAGTGCTGACATTCATATCCCGCGCGGCAAAAGCGCGGCGTGCGGAAGAAAAAACAGTGACGTATGCGGCATGACAGCGCGCCGTACATTTTCGATATTCTCTTTGGGAATATGGCAATAGAATAATACAATTTTACATTCACCCGCCTCTAATCTAAGATAAAAAAGAAAGATAAAAAAGTTGATATGGCATTTCCCCGCTGTAAAAATTGGAAGGAGGCAGAGATATGGCAATCGGATGCAAAATCATCCGCGACTTTCACAGACCAGATACGGCGCTGGTGGAGCGCTTCAGGGGCATTCCGGTATCCGACCTGGACGACTGCATGGGACGCACGGCGGCGGCGGACGCGGCAATCCGGCCTCTCAACAAGGGCCAGTTGCTGGGCTGCGCTTTCACTGTGAAGGTGCCAGAAGGGGATAACCTCATGTTCCACGCGGCGCTGGATATAGCAAAGCCGGGAGACGTCATTGTGGTGGATGCCGGAGGGCGGACCGAGCGGGCTATGTTCGGAGACCTGCTTGTCATCTACTCCAAGGCGCGCGGCATTAAGGGCATTGTCTGCGACGGTGCGGTCCGCGACAAAGAGGGCATTGAGGCTGTGGAGGATTTCCACGTTTATGCCCGCGGCTTTACGCCCAACGGCCCCTATAAGAACGGCCCGGGAGAGATCAACGTTCCCGTGGTTATCGGAGGCAGGGTGGTTCGCCCCGGTGACATTGTTGTGGGAGACGCGGACGGCATAATATTTATCTCGCCGGAAATTGCGTCTCAGGTTGCCGAGGCCGCCTTGGTCGTTGGGGACAAAGAGAAAAAATCACTGGAGAAAATCGCCTCAGGCACATTCACCCGCCCCTGGGTGGCAGAGAAGCTCCGTGAGATTGACTGCGAAATTATCTGAACAGGAGGGTGTAGAAGAATGAAAAAATCTCTGACAAGAAAAATAATCGAGTCGCATTTCGTCTCCGGCAGTATGGTTCCCGGAGAGGAAGTGTTCATCAGGGTTGATCAGACATTGACGCACGACGTGAACGCCGTTATGACCTATCTTGCCTTCGAGGCAATCGGCATCGACCGGACCAGGGTCAAATGCAGCGTCAGCTATCTGGATCACAATCTGCTCTATGTCAACAGCATGACCCCTGATGACCACATTTACCTCCAGTCTGTGGCGAAGAGACACGGAGTCTGGCTCTCGCGGCCAGGCAACGGCATCTGCCATACCGTTCAGACTTCCCGTTTCGCCGTTCCCGGACAGGTGCTGATGGGAGGCGACAGCCATACCCCTCACAGCGGAGCGGTCGGAATGCTTTCCATCGGTGTGGGAGGTATGGACGTAGCCACAGCGATGACGGGCGTGCCGATGCGCCTGAAAATGCCCAAGGTGGTCAAGGTCTATCTCACCGGCCGTCTTAAACCCGGCGTCAACGCGAAGGAAGTCATCTTGGAAATGCTTCGCCGTGAGTCGGTCAAGGGCGGTCTGGGCAAAGTTTACGAGTATGTGGGGCCGGGCGCCGCAAGCCTGGAGATTCCGCAGCGCGCCACCATCGCAAATATGGGCGCCGAAATGGGAGCGACGACCTCGATCTTCCCGGCCGACGAAGAGGTAAAGAAATTCCTGACCGCCCAGGGCCGTTCTCAGGACTACACGGAGCTTCTGCCCGACGAGGACGCGGAGTACGACGAAGAGATGACATTGGATCTCGGATCGCTTGAGCCGCTCGTCGCATGTCCGCATCTGCCGGACAATGTGAAGCTCCTGAGCCAGGTGGAGAAGAAGCCGGTTCAGCAGGTATTCATCGGCTCATGCACAAACGCCAGCTACGCCGACATAGCCAAAGCGGCTCTTGTATTCCAAGGCAGGCACGTCCACGAGGACGTGAGCTGCACCTGCGGTATCGCTTCGCGTCAGACATACAAGGAGCTGCTCCGCGACGGTTACATCGACATGCTGACGGACGCAGGCGTCCGGCTGCTGGAAATTTCATGCGGCCCCTGCTGCGCCATCGGTCAGACGCCCCCGACCAACGGTGTGGCCGTGCGCACATCCAACCGTAATTTCAAAGGCCGCGCGGGCAACCCCACAGCCGAAATCTATCTTGTCTCCCCGGAAAGCGCGGCCGCCACAGCCGTGGCGGGAACCTTCGCCTCCGCCCGCGACGTCATGGGGTACGACGTTGCCAAACTCGGGCAGGTTACCGAACCCGCTGCCTACATTTGCGACGATTCGCTGCTGATTCCGCCGCTGCCTCCTGAGGAATCTGCCAAGGTGGAAATCGTCCGCGGCCCCAACATCAAGTTTCTGCCGATACCCGACGTTCCTCAGCAGTACATGAAGGCCGGAGTCAGCCTGAAGACCCGCGACAATGTTTCCACCGACGACATCACGCCGGCCAGCGCGGAATTTTCCTCCATGCGGTCCAATATTCCTCTGATGAGCCAGTACTGCTATACCCGCTACGACCCCGCCTTTGCCGCGCGGGCCAAGGAGATGGGGAGCAGCATCATCGTCGGGGGCGAGAACTACGGCCAGGGTTCCTCCCGTGAACATGCCGCCATCAACCCCATGTACCTGGGCATTAAGTGCGTCATCGCGAAGAGCATCGCCCGCATACACAAGGGCAATTTGGTCAATCACGGCGTCATCCCCATGCTCTTTGAAGACCCGGCCGCCTATGACAGCATCGACCAGATGGACGAGCTGGAAATAGACAATCTGCTCGATCAGATCCCGACGCGGCGTGTTACGGTGCGCAACGTCACCAAACATTTTGAGTTTGATGTACGGCTTGACCTGACCGACAACGAGGTGGAGGTCATACTTCAGGGCGGCCAGCTCCGCTTCCTAAAGAATCAACTGGCCGAGATGGAGAAGCGGCAGGGCTGATATAAGACGCCTGACGGAAAGGAGGAGCCGGCGTGAAAGATTCAGATTGGAAAATCCTGTATGAACTCTACAAGACTCCTAACCTGACGAGAGTGGCCAATTTGCTCTATATGACCCAGCCCTCGCTCACCAAACGGCTCCAGCACATGGAGGAGGAGTTTGGCGTCTCAATTGTCAACCGTCTGTCGCGCGGGCTGATTTTCACGGCCGAGGGCCGCTACCTTGGGCAGCAGGCGGAGATATACCTGAAATTTCTTGAGGAGACCAAGAGAACCGTTGAACAGATGCGCTCCTGCCGCGACAGCGTCATAACGATCGGTTCATCATACACATTCAGCAAGTACAGCCTCTCTGGCCTTCTGATGAAATACAGGGATCTTCACCCCGACGTTGATTTCAACGTGCTCAACGAGCCGAGCGATACCCTCTTTCGCTATCTGTTGGACGGCACCGTGGACGTGGCCTTTGTCAGAGGAGATTACGAGGGACCGGTGAAGAAAGTCTTCGTAGAGAAAACCCCCGCCTATGTTCTGACGCGTGAACCTGCGGAACTGGCCGACCTGCCCGGGATGCAGCGTCTGGCCTACCGCACCAACGCCAAATCCCGGGATTTGATGGACAACTGGTACAGGGAGCAGTTTGATATGGAGCCGCCGGCCAACATGGTCATCGGCTATGTTGATGTGGCTTGGCAGATGGCGTCCGAAGGAGTGGGCTATGTCTGCTGTTTTCTGCCGCGGGACGCAGCCGCCTCCGTGAATCTCTTCCGTATGCCGATGCTTCATAAGGACGGGAGCCCGATCTTCCGAAACACCTGGTTCACCTATCTTCAGGGGGGACACAAATCTAAAGCGTTGAAGGAATTTATTCTCTATATCGAACAGGAAATGGAGAAAAACGGCGGAAAAGGCGGCAACGGTTCCGCGCAAAAATCAAAAAAATAAAAATCCCCGGAATTCCGGGAAGAGAACAGGAGGTAAAACTATGTTGTACGCATATGTCGGATGCAGGACTACCAAGGAGCGCAATGCCCGGGGCGAGGGTCTGAAAACCTACCGTATCCTGCCCTCCGGAGAGTGGAAGGAGCTGCAGTGCCTCTACACAGAGGCCAACCCGTCCTATCAGACTCTGGATCGCGAAGGCAGGTATCTCTATTCGGTTCACGGCGACTTTACTAAAGTGTCCAGCTACAAGATTCTTCCCGACCGTACCCTTGAACATTTGAATACCGTCGACATAGGCGGCCGCAACCCCGTCGATGTCACTGTGGATAAGGCCAACCGCAACATCGTCGTGGCTACCCTCCAGGGCGGCACGCTCTACACCATCGCGCGTAACGAAGACGGCTCCCTGGGAGAGGTTGTAGCCACATACACCTATGAAGGGAAATCGGAGGGCAAGGTTTCGACAATCCACCAGTGTTTGTGGGATCGGACAAAGAATTATCTCTTCGCCTGCGCTCAGGGCCGCGTCAACGGCTATGGCCAGATGAGAGCTCTCAAGTACGATCACGAGACCGGCCGGTTCACGGAAACGGACCGCTTCCTGTCAAGGACATGGGACGAGCCGCGTCACGCCGCCATGCACCCCAACAACCGCTGGCTTTATATGTGCGAGGAGAAGGGCAACAAAGTCCTCTACTTCCGCTTTGACGACAAGACAGGCAAGTTTGAGGCGCTTCAGGAGCTGACCACTGTTCCCGAAACAGTCACGGGCTACTCCGACGCCAGCGAGGTCATGGTTGACCCAGCAGGACGCTATGTCCTTGTATCCAACCGCTACACAGACAGCTTGGCTGCCTACCGTATCGATCCTGTTACCGGCTATCTCCGCAATACAGGTTTCTTCCCATGCCTGGGCAAGACGCCGCGCTTCTTCTGCTTTGCTCCGAACGGCAAGTGCTATGTGGCGAACGAGGACAGCGACACAATCATCGAGTTTGACTTTGATTCTGTCACCGGGCAGCTCACGCCGACTCTTAACATCGTCCGCACCGGTAGCCCCGTGTGCATCGTATTTCAGGAGGTCTGAACCATGAACCTGGGTCTGCTTTCTCTTATCCTTCTGCTGGCGGCCATCATTATCGGCTTTGCCCGCAACACCAACGTCGGCATTCTCTGCATAGGCTTCGCGATGATTCTGTCGCTGCTCTACGGGGATGTGATTCCAGCCAAGAAAGTGGTGGCGGGCTTCGGCACTTCGCTGTTCATTCAGATGGCGGGCGTCACATATCTCTTTGCCATTATCAACGGTAACGGCACTCTGGAACTCATGGCAAAGAAGATTGTCAACCTCGTCCCGGCAAGAGCCATTCCATTCGTGATGTACATCATCGGCATGGCAATCTCGGCCTCCGGTCCCGGCGCCATCCCCTCGCTGACCATCATTCCCGTTATTGCCATCCCCGTGGCTGTCTCCGCCGGCATCAACCCTATTATGACAGCCATTATCGGAGACCTCGGCGTCATGTCCGGACGCATGAGCCCGCTGACTCCGGAGGCGGCCGTCGTCCGCAATCTGATGGAGGAGCACGGTATGGTGGGCGATACCATCCCCATTATGTTCTGCTTGATTATTACCGCTCTCATCGTACTCGCGCTGGTCTATCTGTACTATAGGGGCTGGCGCCTTGCGGAAGCCTCGGCCGAAAAGGAAAAACTGCCCCCGTTCACCTGGCAGCAGCTACTCTCTCTCGCCGGCCTGGTCATTCTGGCAATCGGCGTACTCTTCTTCTCTTTCAATGTGGGGCTCACAGGTTTCCTCATCGGCACTGTACTGGTTGCCCTGGGCTGCGGCAATGAGAAGAAGGCCGTCGCGGGCATCCCCTGGGGCGTCATTTTCATGGTGCTCGGCGTTGGGATGCTTATGAACGTCATCTCGCTCTCCGGCGGCATAGATATTATGGTAGCTGCCCTTGAGAAGGTCATTGGCCCGGGCAGCGCCGCTCCCATCATGGCCATCGCCTCCGGCGTTATGTCCTTATTCAGCTCCGGCCTCGGCGTGGTCTTCCCGACGCTGATTCCCGTCGCCGGAGGTCTTGCCGCAAGCATCGGAGTTGACGGATCCCGGCTGGTGGCTATGGTTGTCATCGGCGGAACGATCGTGGGCTTCACGCCGATCTCTACCACAGGTGCTCTCATAATGGCAGGCGTTGCCCAGCAGAAAGACGCAGAAACCCGTTTTCCGCAGAACCGCCTCTTTGTGGAGCTCTTTGCCGTTTCATTCATCGCGCTTGCGGTGCTGACGATTATGGCGATCCTCGGCATCTACAACATTGTGATATAAATCCGAAACGAAGACACTTTTATATTTGTAATTGCGGAGAAAGCATAAAGTTTCTGCTTTCTCTGCGATTTTTTATTCTGTAAACGCGAACCCGGGAAGCGCGGCAGTTTCTGTGCCGGAGAGAACGTAACGTATCAATGCCCGTTCCGGTAAAGCTCTTGAAAGTGAGTTCGTGCAGCGCCGCCAAACGGAAATAAACGCCGTCGCGAAATCCGGCGGCGCCGTTTTTTTTCACAGACCCTCGGGAACGCCGCCGGAGTTTGAATCCGTCCGCCGTGCGGGGAGACAGCAAGGCGGGTTTTTCATCATCACGGCCAGACGCAAGCGCGGCAAAGAGAAAACGGACAGCCGTGAGACAGGCAAGCGCGTCGGGCGCGGCAGACACGAGAGGCACGGTCAGCCTGAAGCAAGAGATCGAAGCCGCTTTCGCGGTGCGCGTGAGCGACGGAAAAGCGATTCACGATCGCTATGTTATAATAAACGGCAGAGTATCCGAGCCAGCCGCCGGTCTGCCGCCGGAGGAAAGTCCGGGCTCCGCAGGGCGTGATGCAGGAGAAATTCCTGCGGGTGCGAACCCAGGGAAAGTGCCGCAGAAAAGCAAACCGCCGCGCGAGCGGCAAGGATGAAAAGGCGGGGTAAGAGCCCACCGGCCGCGAGGGGAACCCGCGGGCCAGGCAAACCCCATCAGGAGCAAGGTCGAATAGGGGAGGATGAGGCGGCCCGCCGACTCCCGGGTGCGACCGCTTATGCTCGCGTGCAAGCGCGGGATCAGATAAATGGCTGGCGGGGCATGCCCCCTACAAAACCCGGCTTAGCGGGTGCTCTGTTTATAAGCCGCGAAGGATAGCTCCGTTCGCGGCTTAACTGTACCTGCGCAAGCCGCTGCTATGCCGCCGGTCGCGCCACGGACAGCGAAACATCGCGTGTGCATGGATTGCGGTTTGCGCTTCGCGGCGTGAATCTTACCGGTTTTTTATTAAATGGCGCGGTGTTTTTGGTTTTTGACGGCGCGGCGCCGCCGTTATAAAATTTTATTACGGACAGTTTGCGAGGTGTCTTAATGCGGATTTCCGAGATTGTCGCGAGAATAGAAAAGAGAATCCCTAAAAGCTGGGCCGAGCCGTGGGACAACCCAGGACTTCTTGCGGGCCGCACAGCCGCCGACGCGGAGCGGATAGCCGTCGCGCTTGACGCGACTCCCGCAGCGGTGGCGCGCGCGGCGGAACTTGGCTGCGGGCTGCTGGTCACTCACCACCCTGTTATTTTCAGACCGATTAAATCTCTTTCCGACGAAAGCCTCGCCGGACGCGCCATCATTGATGCGATAGAGAAGGGAGTTGCTCTCTATGCCGTTCATACGAACTGGGATTCCTCGCCCGAAGGGGTGAACTTTATACTCGCCGGCGCACTCGGCCTTTCCGGCATTGCGCCGCTTGTCCCTTCGGGAAACGGCGCATGGGGACTCGGCGCAGCCGGAAATCTTCCGCGCGCCCTCAGCCCGGGCGCGCTTTGCGAGTTTCTTCGCGAGAAATGGAAGCTGAGCGCGGTTTCTCTTTACGGCGACAGGGGGCGTGATGTACGGCGCGTTGCCATAGGCGGAGGCGCCTGCATGGATTTGTGGCCCGAGGCGGCGTCGAGTGGCGTTCAGTGCTTTATAACGGCGGACGTTACATATCACCCCCGGGAAGAAGCCTTAGATGCCGGGCTTGCGGTTGCTGTCTGCGACCACGGCGAGATGGAGCGTTTTTCGATGCCGGCACTTGCCGCGATTGTCGCCGAAGAGACGGGGCTTTATGTGACAACGGCCGAGTGCGGCGGAGAAGGAGAGAATTTTGGCGGATAACAGCGCGCCGCAGCAGGCGGCACAAGCGGAGAACACTGCGGCGACAGCCTTTGAAGTCCGCCTCGGCAGCTTTGCCGGGCCGCTTGACCTGCTTTGCCATCTTGTCGAGTCGCGCGAAATGGACGCCGTGAAGCTGAATCTTACGGAGCTTGTATCGCAATATATAGATTTTCTTGCGCGTGTCAAAGGAGCGACGCTGAACGAGCTCGCTGACTTTTTTTCTTTTGCCAGCAGGCTCCTCCTGCGAAAAGTGGATTCGCTCTTTCCCGACCGCGCCCCCGCCGTGGAAGAAACGGCCCCGGAGGAGGCCGTCATTTCCGAGGAGGAACTTCAATTTATGATAGGCCGTTACCGTCCTTACAGAGCCGCCGCGCGCTGGCTCGCCGACGCCAAGGCGGAGCGCGAACGCTCTTTCATAAGAGTAGCCGATGAGGAGGACGATTATTATTACGATATAGGCGATCTCGATATGCTGGCTTCCAAATGGTGGGAGATAGAGGCGCGTATGGAGGAAAGCCGCGCCGCGGCGCGATATGACGAAGAACAGCTGCTTTGGGAGGAAATTCCCGACGCCGTGCCTGAGGAGCGGCAGATTGAGGAGCGCATGGACGAACTCATGCGCGCGGTGGCCGGCGGCAGGCTTGCGCTCGCCGAGTTGCTTTCGGAGCGGAACAGAAAAACGCTCATTGTGACCCTGCTTGCGCTGCTTGAACTTTCGCGCCTTGGCATGGTGCATATAATTCAGACGGAGACGCTTGGAGGTGTTGAAATTGCCGCCTGCTGACGATATTCCCGCGCCGGGGCTTATCGAGTGCCAGATTGAGGCGCTGCTTTTCGTTTCGCCTCAGCCTGTCCCCGCCGAAACCTTGGCGGTTCACCTCGGCATATCGGCCGAACGGGCCGAGAGCGCGATAAAGACCCTGCGCGCCCAGTACGGGAAGGGGCGGGGGATAACGCTGCTGCACATCGCGGGAGGCTGGCAGATGGCCTCCGCGCCTGAATTTTCGGACATTGTCGAGAGCTTCGCCTCTTTTCTTTCCACACAGCGCATAAGGCTTTCCCGCGCCGCATTGGAGACGCTTTCCGTAATCGCCTACAACCAGCCCATAACAATGTCTGAGATAGAAGAAATCCGTTCCGTGCGCTGCGACAGGGTCGTAGAAACGCTGCTGAAACACGGACTGATAGACAGACCGCGAACCGGCGGCCGCAAAAAATCGATGAGGCGCTACCGCACGACCGGCAAATTCCTTGAAATTTTCGGTCTTTCGAGCATAAGCGCGCTCCCGACTCTGGAAGAGCTGCGCGTAGAAGACGAGGACGATGGGGACGAACCGTCGGACGGAGCCGATGAAAGCAAAGAACGCGGGGAAATAAATCCCGATGAGTGAAACAATCCGGCTTAACAGGTATCTTGCCATGTGCGGCACCGGTGCGAGGCGCAAGGTTGAGGAATATATAACGGCGGGACGCGTCAGTGTAAACGGCGAAACGGTGCTCGAACCGGCCCGCCGGGTCGCGCGCGGGGACGCTGTGGCGCTCGACGGCAAAGAACTCTCCCCGGTTGAGCCTACCTACCTGATTCTCAACAAACCGAAAGGCGTCCTCTCGGCAGTTGAGGATTCACGCGGGCGCACGGTCACTGATATACTGCCGCCCTCCATGAACAGACTGCGTCTCTTTCCCGTGGGGAGGCTTGACCGCGACAGCGAAGGGCTGATAATCCTTACGAACGACGGAATTTTCTCCCAGGAGCTGATACATCCGGGCAGCGGCTTCACGAAAACCTACGAGGTGCAGCTCCGCCGCCCGATGGACGAGTCGGCTCTTATACAATGGACGCGCGGCGTTGTCGCAGAAGGGGAGATTTTTCTTAAACCCCTGTCCGTGCGCCGGCTCGCGCGAAACCCCATGCGGTGCTGGTTCGAGGTTGTTCTCGGCGAGGGAATAAAGCGCGAGATACGCCTTATGGCTCGCGCTCTCGGCAACGATGTGCGACGGTTGCTGCGTAGAAAGATAGGCTATCTCACACTGGAAAAACTGCCCATTGGTGAATTTATATCAGTCCGCCGCGAAACGCTGTGGCATTACATCAAAGAGGGCAAGACTGTATAACAGCGCGGACGGCTCAATCCGTTGCGCGGGCGTATGCGCGGCCTCAAAGATGGCAAGGCCGTATGTCCGCGCCAGAGGCTATTCATTAAGCATTCCTTTGGGCCATCCCTCCCTTTCGCGCATATTTTTCAAAGCGTGGATGATATTGCTTTTCAGCTCGGGCGTCGCCTCAATCAGACGCGCGAGCGTTTTTTTAGCCTCGTCGCGTTTCGTGCCCCCGCCGAAAGGGCAGCAGGAAGCGGCAACTGGCAGCGCAAGCCGCTCGCTTTCGAGGCGTATTCTGCGCTCCTCCACGTAAATCAGCGGACGTATGACGCGAATGCGCGTCCTGCTCATATAAAGATGCGGGTGGAAACATTTGAAGCGCCCGCCGTAAAAGAGATTCATCAGCACAGTCTCCGCCGCGTCGTCCTTATGGTGGCCGAGGGCAAGCACGCCGCAGTCTCCGGCGCGCGCAGCGTTCGCGAGCATCCCCCGCCTCATATTGGCGCACAGACTGCAGGGCGAACGCTCCGCGCGCTCCGTCATAATCCTGTAGGTCGGGTGGTTCATGACCGTGACCGGAATGCCGAGAATGTTCATAAATTCGAGCAGCGGAACTGTTTCCATAGAGCCGCCCGACTGGTCTATCAGGCAGGCGCGCAGTCTGAATTTCACGGGGCTGCGTTTTCTCAGCGAAGCGAGGGCGAGCGAAAGAAGCAGGCTGTCTTTTCCCCCGGAAAGTCCGATCATAACGCCGTCGCCGGCCCGTATCATGCTATAATCCCTTATGGCTTCTCCGACGAAGCGGGATATTTTTTTTGAGATCGGATAAAGTTCCTCAAAATCTTTCAGCATGACCGCTCCCTCTTCGCAGATATAATATAATGCTAACACAGAACTTACCGGAGGTGCACTGTGACGAAAAAAATTGAGATAATTCTTGCAGACGCGGAGTCTCTTTTTACCGACGCGCTACGCGTTGCACTCGGCGCTGCCGGTGATTTCATCGTCTGGACGGTCCGCGGCGGCGGAGCCTCGGCGCTGCGAGAAGCTTTTGGGCGCGGGCGGGGCATTGTCGTGATACACAGAGAAATACCGGATGCCGAGACCATACACATACTGAGAGAGGGCAGGCGTGATAAAAAAAACATGCGTGCGCTCCTGATAGTAAAAGAGTCGACGGGCGAGCTGCTCTCGCTCGCTTTTGAAAGCTCCGCGATAGGCGTGATGTCAGCGGACGCGGGAATCGAGGAACTGATATCGGCTCTGCGTTCGCTTGCCCGCGGCGAGCGCTATATAAGCCCCAAAGTGCTCGCGTCGTCAGGCGAAAAAAAGATTGTGGCGCGTCTCAGCGACCCGCTCGGCGGACTGACGGCGCGCGAGCGTGAAGTCCTCTACTGGCTCGCGCTCGGGCTGACAAATAAAGAAATCGCGAAAAAAATGATTCTCTCCGAAAAGACGGTAAAAAACCACGTGAGCCGCATTTTGAAAAAACTGGAGCTGACAGACCGCACAAAAGCGGCCGTTCTTGCGTGGCGGGAAGGACTTCCTCAGATTTCGGAGGATTTTTATTCCATATCTTACGCCGAAGCTATGTTAGAATAATAAAATGCTGTTGATGTGCGTCCGTCGTAGCTATTGGAGGACATAATGAGCGTAAAGAAAAGCTTTTCGATATTTCTGATAATCGTCGCCGTTTCAATAGCCGGAGTCCTTTTTTTCAGTATTGACGCTTCGACCTTCGCGATGCTTGACAGCGCCAACCTCGCTCTGCTTGGCGCCGCGGTTGCTTTCGTCGTCCTTATGTGGCTGCTCGACGCGCTGAAATTCAAAGTTCTCGCACTCGCCGCCGGAGAAAAACTCTCTCTCCGCTGCACGCTCGCCGTCGTATGGATCAACTATTTCGGCAGCGCCATAACTCCGATGCAGAGCGGCGGCGGCCCCTTCCAGATATACCTGCTCTACAGAAACGGCGTGTCGCTCGGAAAATCCGTAGCCATAACGCTTGTGCGCACATTTCAGGTGATCTTGCTGCTGGCTCTCGCCGTGCCCTTCTCTATGTTAGCGGACCCGGATATACTTCAAAGATACTCATACCTGCGATGGTACGCCTGCTACGTCGGCCTGTTCATAGCCGGCGCCGCTGCCCTCATCGTCATCAGCATAGCACGCCCCGGCTGGATAAAACATTGGGTCAACGCTGCCCTCATATGGATAAACAAAATCGGCCTTTTGAAGTCTGAATATCTCCTTCGCACGGCGCGGCGGATAAATCGCGAGATAAGCGCCTACAACGAAAACATAAAACTATTCACTTCAACCGGCAAGTGGTGGTTTGCGCTCTCGATACTGCTTGCCGCCGCGCACCTCATCACCTATATGTCCATAATGCCCTGCCTGATCCTCGCCGCCGGATTCACGGTAAATTATTTGCAGTGTATCCTTGCCGAGTCGCTCTTCCTCTTCATGCTCTACTTCATACCGACCCCCGGAGCGAGCGGAGCTGCGGAAGGCGGGGCAGTCGCTATCTTCGGCCTCTTCGTGCCTTGGAGCATGGCGGGCGTAATGGCGGTGACATGGAGAGCGCTCTCAGAATACACGGGAACTGCCATAGGCACTTTCATAATAATAAAAATGCTCGGGTGGGGTGGAGCCGACAAAGTCCTCTCCGAAGAGAATAACATTAAAAAGGCGGACGCGGTGAATGAAAGTAAGCAAAAAGATAAGTTCGGCGGCTTTTAAGTGCAGGGGGCTCTTCTGGGGAGTATTCGCGGCGGGGATACTGATATTCCCCGGCGAATTTGAAATCTCGCGTTTTGCCGCAGGCCTGGCGCTTGTGCTGGCAGGACAGCTGCTGCGCTTCCGGGCGGCCGGATACATCCCCAAATACAGGACGGAAGTAATCGGCGCCCCTGTGCTCGTTACGTGGGGGCCATATAAATGGGTGCGCAACCCCCTCTACGCCGGCAACGGGTTAATGGGGCTCGGATGGTCCATCATGGTCGCGTGGGGCTGGGTGGCGGCCTTCATCGTCGCTTTCCTTTTGCTCTATTCAATGATAATAATCCCGGCCGAAGAAGAATTCCTTGCGGACAAATTCGGAGAGGAGTACGAGAAATACAAAAAGTGGGTGCCGCAGCTCCTTCCGTGGCCGCGCGGCGGCTTCCCCGACAAATCCCCGAACGAAAAGCCCTTTGACGCGCGCCGCGCCCGCGAGGAAGAGATATACTCCATCCGCGTCAACGTAATAGTAACGGCGGTTATATTCGCGAGACTCTTTTTGTTCTGACGAAGAAAAAAGCCATGGTTTGCGGTGCCATCGTCTGTTCTCACGCAACGCGAGAGTACAGAAAGCGTTTGCGCGCGTTACAAAAGCCGCTCGTATCCGGCGGCAGGCGCGGCGAAGCACTCGGCGTAGATGCCGAGAGTGTCAAGGTCTACTACCATGCCGTCCGAGGCCGGCAGTATTTTTGTCTGCGGAGTTTCAAGGTTGTCCAGACAGCCGGCCTGTTCAGGCGCCGTGAGCATGGCGCCGAGGTGAGTCAGAACGGCGGTTTGAGGCCCGATTTTTGAAATCAGTTCGCGCGCCTCGGTTACCGATATGTGGTCAAGCCGCGGCTTTTTGTCCAAGAAAGTGGCGTTGACCGAGAGGAAGGCGCAAGAGGCGTAACGTTCGCAGAAGCATGGCATAATGCGGCTGTCGCTGATGATGCCCCACTCTTTCAGCCCTTCTCGGCGAAAGACGTAGCCGAAACAGTCCACGCCGTGATGGATGTGTTTGACGGGTTCGATGCATACGCCTTTGCCGGTTTCTATTGTCACGCCGTCTTCCGGTATTTTTATTTCAGGTATTTTGTTCTGTGAATGCTTCATAACTACAGGATCGGGACCCTGCAAGGCGTCCTCCGGAGCGACAAGCGTACCGCGACGGTCAAAACCTCCGTGGGTCATGGCTTCTATTGCCACGTTGATGTCCGTGCTGTGGTCGATGTGTTTGTGTGTGAGAATTACGACGTCGGCCGATGTCATATCAAGCGCGGGAACCGCGGCGCATATGCGGGCGAGGCTCCCTGGGCCTGGGTCTATCACTCCGCGCAGGCCGCCGTAGTCGAACCAAATGCCGCCGGTACTTCTAATCTGCTTTATCATTGAGAAGCGGCCCCCGCCGGTGCCGATATATTTTAAGAAGTTTTCGGGGTACTTAAAATTCTCCGCCGCCTGCATAAGATGCCTCACCATTTGTATTTTGCGCCCTCTTGTTTTAGCTCTTTTCTTCGTGCCGCGAAATCAGGGCAGTATTTTGCGACGAGAGCCCAGAATCTTGGGGAATGATTCATTTCCGTCATATGGCAGAGTTCGTGTATCATGACGTACTCGGCAAGCGGCGGGGGTACAAGAGCGAGGCGGATATTGAATGTTATTCCTCCTGTCGCGGAACAGCTGCCCCAAAGAGTCTTCGTGTGTTTCAGCGATACTGTGCGCGGCACGGCTCCGATTTTCTTGCACCACGATGGAAATTCGCTCTGTATTATCCGGCTCAGGCTGAGTCTGTACCAGACCTCGAAATCATGTTTTAGCTCTTGTGCGGATAGTCCCTCGAAAGCGAGAAATTCGCCCTCTTCCAGACGCACCGGGTGTATTCCGGCCGGCTTGACGAAGCGCAGCGGGTACAGCTCCCCGCGGTAGTAGAAGCGCTTGCCCTCTTCGTAAAGGTGTTCCGGCGAGGGTTGCGCCGCGCGGCGCGTAAGCTTCAGGCGCATATCGGCACCGTCGCGGGCGAGAACTGTTTCAAGCGTTTTTCGCGATGCAGATGAAGGCGCCGCAACGAAAAAAATTCCGTCCTCGACGCCGAGCGCGATATGCTTTCTTCTCGCATTTCTCCGGATTTCGTATTTTATCCCGCCGACTGTAATATATTCCTTCATAGCGTTCGCCCGCTCCTCATAATGATAGAATTATAACGCGCCGCTGGTGTTTATGTCAGCGTGACGAATCAGTCGGACAGACGGAGACGTGGATATGTATAAAAAAGCAAGAGAACCCGGCTCGCGCTTCTCGCGCATGGCTCATTACACAGTGCCTCCGCGCGGCGCTTTCCTTCCTGTGAGCGCAGAAGACGTGCGTTCGCGCGGCTGGGACGGAATAGAGATACTGATAATCACGGGCGACGCCTATGTAGACCACCCCAGCTTCGGTCACGCGATAATATCGCGGTGGCTTGAAGCCGGCGGTTTTCGCGTCGGTGTCGTTTCTCAGCCGGACTGGCGCGGAACAGCGGATTTCGCGAAGCTGGGGAGGCCGTCGCTCTGCGTAATGCTCGCGGCGGGAAATCTCGACTCGATGCTGAACCGCTACACGGCGGCGAAGAAAAAGCGCCGCTCCGACGCCTATTCGCCGGGAGGGGAGGCCGGGCGGCGTCCTGATCGCGCGACGATAGTCTACTGCAACAGGATTCGCGAGCTGTGGGGCGACATTCCGCTTGTGATAGGCGGCGTGGAGGCGAGTTTGAGAAGGTTCGCCCATTACGACTACTGGAGCGACACAGTGCGCCGTTCTGTGCTCGCCGACAGCCGGGCCGACCTGCTCGTCTTCGGCATGGGGGAGCTCGCGTCGCTTGAAATAGCGAAGCGCCTCGCAGCCGGAGTTCCCGTTTCCTCGCTGCGCAACATCCCCGGAACCTGCTGGAAAACGCACAACCCTATCCTTGCCGGTGACGCGGTAAAACTGCCCTCTTTTGACGAAGTACGCGCTGATAAAAGAAAATTCGCCAAGTCCTTTGCCGCATATTATGCGGAGCAGGACGCGATACGCGGCAAAAGGCTGATACAGGATCAGGGGCCGTGGTATATTGTGCAGAACGCGCCCGCCCGCCCTCTGTCGGAAAGCGAGATGGACAGCGTATATGCTCTGCCCTACGCGCGGGCGTGGCACCCCGACTACAACGAAAAGGGCGGTGTGCCGGCCTTTGATGAAGTGCGTTTCAGCATAACGACGCACCGGGGATGTTTCGGGGAGTGTGGCTTCTGCTCCATAGCAATGCATCAGGGGAGACTGATACAGCGCAGGAGCGACGAATCGAT